>CBFIAD010000031.1:0-20726 GCA_965660495.1 Puniceispirillaceae bacterium (SeqCode) | reverse complement strand
TAGTGACGAGCAATATAGGGTAACGCGTAAACATGGCACAGAGCGTGCCTTTACCGGCCGTTATCATGACAATCATCAAAGCGGCTCTTATGGCTGCATCTGTTGCGGGGCAGAATTATTTCACAGCAACCAGAAATTTGATTCCGGTACGGGCTGGCCGTCTTTTACCGCCCCATCGGTTGCTGAAAATATTGGCGAGACATCGGACAGAAGCTTTTTCATGGTACGCACAGAGGTACATTGCGCGCAATGTGATGCCCATTTAGGCCATGTTTTTGAAGATGGGCCGGTGGATGCAGGTGGGCTTCGCTATTGTATCAACTCTGCCTCTCTTGATTTTCAAAAAGAAGAGTAGCGGCTAAAAAAACAGCGCTTTTTCAGTGAGGATTACCGTTAGGCAGAGCGGTAAAAAAGCTATCTGGCAATAGTTGCGCTATCTGCGTTTGTGAGGGGAGGGAGAACAACACAAACCCGCTTCGCAAATCCTATTGCCAGAAACTGAAAAAAAAGGGCTGGCTGACAGGCAAATGCCTGTCCAGCCCAGGCTATGAGCGATGATTTTCCTGATGCTCGCTTCTTTCATGCGGCCTTTCATGGCGATGTTTTTTCATCTCGTCTCTGGTAATCAGCCCATCACGATTAGCGTCTACTGCCTCAAACATACTTAAATGGCGATTGGAAAATTCCTCCAGGCTGATTTGGCCATTGCCATCATCATCCAGACTGGCAACTCGGCTTTTCAGCATATTATTCACCTCTTCTAGCGAGATTTGTCTGTCCTGATTGCTGTCTATGGCATGGAACAGGGATTTAAATCCGCGCCGGTGTTTTTGACCAACTTGTTCCGTTTCATGTTTGAAAGAGGCGCTGTGATCCCCGTCCTTGCCCCGATGGGGTGATTTATCAAAATTTGCCATAGCCAGCCCGCTGACCAGCACCACACTTGCTACCCCGCCAAGACCCATTAACCAGTAATATTTTGACTTCATGCAAACTCTCCTTTAATGCTCTGTCCTTATTTTAAAAATGGATTGTGAGGTAAATTTTCAGGCAGTTGGGTGCCGGCAGAATTTTTAACTTCACAATTAGCAGTTAGACAGGCAAATTGGGCAGGTTCAGGGCTGTAAAAAGGCAGGAACAAGGCCAATCGCTAAAATGTCTAAAAAAGGGTTCGGGAACAGGAAAATATGAGCGGGTCAGAATTATCTAAAATAACCGGTACAACAGATGTTTTTGCCTGTATCGCCTATCCAGCCAGCCATGTCCGCGCGCCGATGATTTTTAACAGGATTTTTTTAGAAAATGATCTGGATCATGTAATGGTCGCACTGGCTATTCCCCCTGAAGGGCTGGCAGCGGCAATGGAAGGTTTGCGCGCGCTGGGCAATTTCAAGGGGGCAGCGGTGACCATTCCGCATAAAATGCCACTTGCTGCTTTATGTGATGAATTGGGCCCCGGTGCACAGGCGGCCGAAGCGGTCAATGCCATCGCCTTTACCAAAGACAGACGCCTGATAGGCGATAATTTTGACGGGGAAGGCTTTGTAGCCGGCTTGCGCGGTGAAAATCCGTGCGGCGATGGAGAGGGAAAAGTCTTTACAGATAAAAAAATATTGCTGATCGGGGCAGGCGGGGCTGGCCGGGCAATCGCCCTTGCACTGGCAGGGTGTGATGTGGGGCAGATAGATATCACCAACCGAACCCCTGAAAACGCAGAAAAAGCGGTCAGGCTGGCGAAAAAAATCGTACCCCATGCACGGATGCAGACCATTGCCAGCGAGGCTATCAAATTTGACAGCTATGATATGGTGATTAACGCAACACCGCTTGGCTTGCATGGCGATGACCCGATGCCCTTTGATGTGCATCTGTTATCGGAAAGCTGTCTGGTATGTGATATTATCATGGTACCTGAGCGCACCACCCTGATTGATGCAGCTGAGGCACGCGGCCTGAAGGTACATCTGGGCCGCCATATGCTGGATTATCAAATGCAGCTTATCGGTAAATTTATTGGCGCGATTTAGCCGGTTTTATAAAAAATTACTGATAATCAGTTATTGAAACTTATTACAGAGCAGGTTAAGTAAATAGAGCGCGTAAAAAGCTGGATTGGACAGTTACATGGCTGAAGAAACAAGCTGGACAGAAGAACGCCTTGAGATGTTGAAGGCATTGTGGGAAGAAGGGCTTTCTATCTCGCAAATTGGCGAAAGGCTGGGCGTTACCCGTAATGCGGTTGCGGGCAAAGCCCATCGGCTGAATTTGCGTAAACGCCAATCCCCTATCGCCAAAAAGCCGAAAAAGGCTGTTGAGCCCGAAACGCCAAAAGATTTGCCCTTGCGGCTGGCCTTGCGCGGGATTCAATGGTCGCGTTCCAAATGCGTATGGCCTAGCGGCGATCCAAAAACCGTGGAATTCAGCTTTTGCGGTGAGGCGATTGTGCCGGGCAAGCCCTATTGTTTAGAACATTGTGAACTCGCCTATACCACGTCACGCGATGGAAGCTAGACAGACCCCGGCGGTTATCCGCCGCCAGGATTACTCCCCTTTTAGCTGGATTATTGACCAGACGGAGCTGGACGTACAGCTATTTGCCGACAAGGCCGTTATCGCTGTTACTCTGGATATTCGCCCTAATCACGATGCTGGCAGAGCCGATAAATTGCTTTTGAATGGCGAGCATCAGGAACTTGTTTCTGTGCAAGTGGATGGTGTGCTGCTCGAACCATCACGCTATCAGCTGGAAGATGGAATGCTGTCTATTTCCGGGCTGTCTCAGAGGCATAAGGTTACGGTCACCTCTTCCCTTAACCCTTATGAGAACACCGCGCTGGAAGGGCTATATGCCTCAGCTGGTATGCTATGCACCCAATGCGAGCCCGAAGGCTTTCGCCGGATTTGCTTTTACCCTGACAGGCCGGATGTGATGAGCATCTTTAGCGTGCGTATCGAAGCAGATATTGCCTGGCCGAATTTGCTGAGCAACGGCAATCTGGTGGAAAAAGGAACAGCTGGCAAGGGTCGTCATTTTGCCCTCTGGCATGACCCGCATAAAAAACCGGCCTATTTATTTGCGCTGGTTGCCGGGGATTTGGAATGTGTAGCAGATAGCTTTACCACCGCCTCTGGCCGCCATGTGGATTTGCATATCTATGTGGAAAAGGGCAATGCGAACCTGACCCGCCATGCCATGGATAGCCTGAAACGCTCTATGAAGTGGGATGAGGATGTGTATGGCCTGGAATATGATCTGGATTTATTCCAGATTGTCGCGGTTAGCCATTTCAATATGGGCGCAATGGAAAATAAAGGACTGAACATCTTTAACAGCAAATTTGTTTTGGCCGATGCCCTTACCGCCACTGATGATGATCTGATGCGTGTGGAAGCGATTATCGCCCATGAATATTTCCATAACTGGACAGGTAACCGCGTTACCTGCCGCGACTGGTTTCAATTAACGCTAAAAGAGGGGCTGACAGTCTTTCGCGACCAGTGCTTTACGGCTGATATGCACGATGCGGCTGTAAAGCGTGCAGAAGATGTAGCCACCTTGCGCGCTATTCAGTTTACCGAAGATGCCAGCCCCACCGCCCATCCTATACGCCCGGAAAGCTATAGCGAGATTAATAATTTTTATACCCCCACTGTCTATGAAAAGGGGGCGGAAGTTATCCGTATGATGCATGCCAGGCTAGGGGTGGCAGGCTTTCGCGCCGGAATGGATTTATATTTTGCCCGCCATGACGGGCAGGCTGTCACTTGCGATGATTTTATCGCTGCGATGGCAGATGCAAACAAGGTGGATTTATCGGCTTTTAGCCTGTGGTATCGCCAGGCAGGCACGCCGCAATTATCGGCAAAACGGCTACAGTGCGATGGCCAGCATCTGACATTGGAGCTATCCCAAAAACTTGCGCCAACGGCCGCTGGTACGCCTACAGATGCCATGCCTATTCCTGTTCGGCTGGGCTTTATGGCAGGTGACGGTCGCTGCCTTGCCCATTCAATAGATAGCAGCGCGCCCGCAGAAGAACATATTATCCTGCTGGAAGGCGATAAACAGCTTGTTGAAATCAGCTTTGCAGATGGCCAGAGCGCAGCAGAGGCTGTGCCGTCCCTTTTGCGGGGCTTTTCTGCCCCTGTGCGCCTTTATGATGACCTCTGCGCCGAAGAGCTGGGGGTGCTGGCCGCCTATGATGCGGACAGCTTTAACCGCTATGAAGCGTGCCAGAGGCTGGGTCATAATGTGTTGCGCGCGCGCCTTGACGGCAAGGAAGATCACCAGAGTGAGGCAGCCCTTATCCATGCCTTGCGCCTGGTGCTGGCCGATAAAAGCCGGCGTGACGATTTTAAGGCTCTTTGTCTGTCCATCCCTGGTCAGGCAGATACCGAACAACGCGCAGAACAGGCAGACCCGCCAAAAATCTTTGCCCAAAGAATGGATTTACAGGCGCGGCTGGGCCAAGCCTTGCAAGAAGATATCCGTCCTATTATCCGGGATGTGGCGCAGCTGGAAAAGCCGGCCAGGCGTAGCTTGCAAAACCGCTTGCTGGCGATGGCCTGTGCCAGCGGTGATGAAACAGCTTTTGATATTGCCCTGCAGCAATCTGAAAATCTGAATATGAGCCTGTCTATGGGCGGCTTGCAGGCGCTAAATCACAGCGACCACGCCTATCGCCAACAGGCACTGGACGGGTTTTACCACCGCTGGCATGACCAGCCTCTGGTGATGGAAAAATGGCTGATGCTGTCTTCTACCTCTTCTGTGCATAGCACGACCGAAAAAGTGCGCGCGTTGATGCAGGACCCGGTATTTGACGCCAGTAATCCAAATAAATTGCGTTCTGTTCTGGGCGCTTTTGCCGCTGCCAACCCAACCTTTTTTCATAAAGAAGACGGGTCAGGCTATCGGTTTATTGCTGAAGAGCTTGTCGCATTGGACAAGCGCAATCCGCAAATTGCCGCGCGGATGGGCATTTCCCTTACCCGCTTTGCCAATTACGCAGAACTACGCAAAAAACAGATGCGTGAAGCCTTAACCTTCCTTGCCAGTCACAGCTTGTCGCGCGATCTGCAAGAGGTGGTCTCAAAGGCGCTGAAAACCGCATAAAACCGCATTCCAGCTTATTCCATAGATGATTTTTTGGGGTAGAGGCGTTTCCTAGCGCAAAAAGGCCGGGATATGGTCGCTATCGCGGAAACTATTGCCCTTCCATTCCGGCGGGCGTTTTTCATCCGGATATTTTGAATCGCGCGTGGCAGCAGCTTTTTCATTCCCTGTCCGGGCGTTTTCATTTACCGCCTGTTTTTTGCCTGTTTTCTTGTTTCTGCTACGCGATTTGCCAGCAGAGTCTTTATCTGACAGGCTATCTGCTTTCGTGTCAGCCTTCACATCCACAGGAGTGGTGCTGCCGGATTTTTCTGCCTCATCCAGTTCAATGGATTTGCCGATAAGCGTTTCAATGGCATGAAGATATTTTTTATCATCCTCGCTGGCGGCAAGGGTAAAAGCAGAACCGGTGCGCCCCGCCCGTCCTGTCCGGCCGATGCGGTGCACATAATCCTCGGCATTGGATGGCACATCAAAATTGAAGACATGGCTGACAGAAGGAATATCCAGGCCGCGCGCTGCCACATCCGAGGCAATCAGCAAGGTTACCCGGCCTTCTTTAAAGTCCGACAAGGCAGCCAGACGCGCAGATTGGGTCATATCGCCATGCAGGGCAGCGGCATTAAATTCATGGCGCTTTAGCGAGGAAAGCAGGGTAGAAATATCGCGCTTGCGATTACAGAAAATAACTGCATTTTGCAGGGTTTCGCGCCGTAGTAGCTTGCGTAGCACTTCGCGCTTGTCTCGCGGCTTTGTCCAGATAAGGCGCTGGCTGACAGTATCTGCTGTACTGGCAGGTTTGGCGACCTCAATAATTTTTGGGTTCATCACAAATTTTTTGCCGATTTTGTGAATTTCCTCTGACAGGGTGGCCGAAAAGAACAGGGTCTGGCGCATCACAGGCAGATAGCCGACAATCCGCTCGACATCCGGGATAAAGCCCATATCCAGCATTCTGTCTGCTTCATCAATAACCAGAATTTTTACATCCTGAAGCAATACTTTGCCGCGTTCAAAATGGTCCAGCAATCGCCCGGGCGTGGCGATAAGCACATCCACCCCCTTATCAAGGGCAGCTTCCTGATCAGAAAAACTGACCCCGCCTATCAGCAACGCCATGCTGAGGCGGTGATTAACAGAGAATTTTTCAAAGGATTCTGCTACCTGTGCGGCTAATTCGCGGGTGGGGGCCAGAATAAGCGAGCGCGGCATACGTGCCTTTGCCCGTCCGGCATCCAGTATATCTATCATGGGCAGGGTAAAAGAAGCGGTTTTACCTGTACCAGTCTGGGCAGAACCCAGAATATCGCGCCCCATCAATACAGATGGGATAGCCGCTTCCTGGATAGGGGTGGGCTTTTCATATCCTAAAGCATCGACCGCATTTGCAAGGCCGTCGCTAAGACCTAAATCTAAAAATGGAGAAGTAATGGCAGACCCCTTAAATGCACGCCACATCATAAGCGTGTGATCTCTAGAATATATAATTCACGCTGTTACCCCCAGAGCTTAACTGACAGGGACGCCCCTTCATACAGGAATTATCCGTTCGGGTCAAACTTATGTATATGCAGGGCAAGGGGTTTTCATCGCCGCTAATCTGGCGTAATTTTTTTCCATCTGTTTTCCTGTCTGAAGTCAAAAGCAAAGTGTAAAAAAATGACCCGATTAATCCTTGTCCCCGGCCTGTTATGCACCGATATTTTATTTAGCCCCCAAATGGCCGCCCTAAAGGATGAGGCAGAGCTGGTCATTGCCGATACATTTGGCATGGATAGCATCACCGCTATGGCCGAAAAATTGCTACAGGAAAATGACGGCCATCTGGTAGTGGCCGGTCTTTCCATGGGCGGATATATCGCTCTGGAAGCTGCAAGGCTGGCACCGGACAGGGTGCGCGGGCTGGGACTGTTATCTACCGCAGCTGATAAAGATACAGATAAAAAAACCAATATGAGACAAGAGCTTATAAGGCTTTCTTCAATTGGAAAGTTTAAAGGGGTAACCCCACGCCTCTTGCCGCAATTCCTGTCCCCTGCTGCATTGGAAGATGAGGCATTAACCCATCAGGTTATGGTGATGGCCGAGACGGTTGGTCAGGAAAATTTTGCCTTGCAGCAAGCCGCCATTATGGGGCGGCGCGACCAGAGAGAGGCGATGAAAACCTATCCCCATCCCGCGCTGGTATTATGCGGTATGCTGGATGTCTTAACCCCGCCGGAAAAATCACAAGAAATGGCCAGCCTGTTACCCGATTGCGAGCTGGTGTTATTGCCAGAGATAGGGCACCTATCTACACTGGAAGCCCCGCAAGACTGTATAGAGGCTATCCGGCGTCTGATAAGAAGGGTTGAGAAGCAGAAATATGCGGCCGGTTAAAACGGCAGTTAAAAAACCTGTTAAATACCCGTCAAAAGCCGGTTATCAAACGTCCAAATCCTCGATAACCTCATAGGCATGGTCGCGGATATAGCCAAATCGCAATTCCGGCTTTTTGCCCATCAGGGTTGTGACCAGCCTGTCTACTTCTCGGCGCGCATCTGCCCCGCTCATATCCCGCATCGGCAGATCTACCTGTAACAGCCTTCTGGTATCCCTGTTCATTGTGGTTTCTTTTAGTTGGGCAGGGGGCATTTCCCCCAAACCCTTAAAGCGGCTAATCTCCACCTTGCTTCGGCTGTTAAACTGGGTGTCCAGCAGTGCCTGTTTATGCTCGTCATCCAGCGCATAGGCGGTTTTGCTGCCTTGTGTCATCCGGTAAAGCGGTGGTTGTGCCAGATAAAGGCGTCCCTGTTCTATCAATTGCGGCATTTCCCGATAGAAATAGGTCATCAAAAGGGCGGCGATATGCGCTCCGTCCACATCGGCATCTGTCATGATAATAATCTTGCCATAGCGCAAATCATCCACACTGAAATCCTTGCCGCGCTTTACGCCCAATGCCAGACCCAAATCCGATAATTCCTGATTTTGGCTCAGCTTGTCTGCGGTGGCACTGGCCACATTCAGTATTTTGCCGCGCAAGGGCAGAACCGCTTGTGTTTTTCGGTCGCGTGCTGATTTGGCTGAGCCGCCCGCACTATCGCCTTCCACCAGAAATAATTCTGTCTGGTCGGTATCGGTTTCAGAACAATCGGCCAGCTTGCCTGGCAGGCGCAATTTACGGGTGGCGGTTTTGCGGGCAACCTCTTTTTCCTTGCGCCGTCTTTTACGCTCTTCCATGCGTTCTATCGCGCGCTCCAGCAGGTCATTTGCCCGTTCCGGTTCCGAGGTCAGCCATAGCTCAAAACGGTCTCTTACCGCTGCTTCTGTCTGGCGGGTGGCTTCGGCTGTGACCAGTTTTTCCTTTGTTTGTCCCTGAAATTGCGGGTCACGGATAAAAACAGATAACATACCAGCGGTACTGGCCAGCACATCATCTGCTGTCAGCTCTGCACTTCGTTTGCTGCCTGTCAGCTCGCCATAGGCGCGAATGCCGCGCACAATCGCCTGGCGAAACCCGTTTTCATGCGTCCCGCCCAGAGGGGTGGGAACCGTATTGCAATAGGAATGGAAAAATCCGTCCTCGCTTTCCGCAAGCCAGGTCAGCGCCCATTCAAATTTTTGGCCTTCCAGCTCTATTTGTGCGGCAAAGGGGCTGGCCAGCATCAGGGGCTTGTCGGCGGTGCTATGGGCCAGATAATCAGCCAGACCGCCTGGAAAACATAATACCGCTTCTTCGGGGGTTTGGCTGTCTTTTATCAATTCTGCCGGACAATGCCAGCGAATTTCCACGCCGGCAAACAAATAGGCCTTGGATTGCGCCATTAAAAATAGCTGGGCCGGTTTAAACCGGCATCCGGCGCCAAAAATTTCTTCATCGGGTTGAAAGCGGATAAGCGTGCCGCGCCGGTTGGCGGTTGGGCCAACAACCGTCAGGCCGCCTTCTGCCTTGCCACGCGAAAATACCTGGCGATACAAGGTTTTGTCGCGGGCAACCTCTACCTCCAGCACAGAGGAAAGCGCATTTACCACAGACGCGCCCACCCCATGCAAGCCCCCGGAGGTCTGATAGGCCTTGCCCGAAAATTTCCCGCCTGCATGAAGGGTGGTTAAAATTACTTCCAATGCAGATTTATCTGGAAATTTAGGGTGCGGGTCAACCGGAATACCGCGCCCGTTATCGCGAATAGATAAACAATTTTCAGTTTCAAGGCGGATATCAATCCAGCTGGCATGACCGGCTACCGCCTCATCCATTGAATTATCCAGAATCTCTGCTGCCAGATGGTGCAGGGCGCGCTCATCTGTTCCGCCAATATACATACCCGGGCGATGGCGTACCGGCTCCAGCCCCTCCAGAACTTCAATCTGGCTTGCATCATAATCTGTTTTCCGGGCGTTATTGCCAAATAGATCGACCATTAAAGATACCTGCTCATATCCTGGATGTAATGACGGGCAATATACGCCCTGAAACTCTGCCCTAACCTACAATATATGGGGGGCAAATTAAAGAGAATATACGAAATAAAGGAAAATTCTGCGGTTAACCGATTATTTAGATTTATCTGATATAATCACTATTCACGGCAATGAAACGCCGCAGATTAAAAATCGGGAAGGAAGAGGGATGTTCAAAACAGGAGCGTTATTTTCATGCCCTCGCAGCTTTCGGCCTATCAACAGCTTTTCAAAAATTTCCTGCAGCTTTTGGCAATCCTTATTACGGTGATATTGATCCTGGCCTTTATGATATTGCCAGAACAGCTTGCCTGAGGAGCCGGGGTGAGGGCAGGTTTGAAGCCATCATCCAAGGGGGGCAAAAAAATCCCCCCCCCAGAGACTGGCTCTGAGGGGGGGGCATTTTTTATCTGGCAGATTTTAACCCGCTGGGGATTAATAAGAGTAATACATCTGGAATTCGATTGGATGCGGTGCGTGTTCCAATGCGATGACTTCTTCCATCTTCAGCTCGATAAAGGCATCTATTTGGTCATCGGTGAACACATTGCCTTCTGTCAGATAGGCACGGTCTGCATCCAGACTTTCCAGCGCTTCGCGAAGAGACGAGCAAACGGTAGGAATTTTAGCCAGTTCTTCAGCTGGCAAATCGTACAAATCCTTGTCCATAGCATCGCCTGGGTGGATCTTGTTACGGATACCGTCCAGACCAGCCATCAGCATAGCCGAGAAAGCCAGATACGGGTTGGCTGTTGCATCCGGGAAGCGAACTTCAACGCGCTTGCCCTTTGGATTGGATACAAACGGGATACGGCAGGAAGCAGAACGGTTGCGGGCTGAATAGGCCAGCAGAACCGGAGCTTCATAACCCGGGATCAGACGCTTGTAGCTGTTGGTAGACGGGTTGGTGAAAGCGTTCAGTGACTTGGCGTGCTTGATAATACCACCAATGTAATAAAGGGCGCTTTCAGACAAATCGGCATAGCCATTACCGGCAAATAGCGGCTTACCATCTGACCATAGTGACTGGTGCACATGCATCCCCGAGCCATTATCGCCAGCGATAGGCTTTGGCAGGAAGGTCGCAGATACGCCATAGGCATGGGCAACCTGATGCACCGCATATTTATACAGCTGCATATTATCGGCTGTTTCCAGCAATGTGCCGAACTTCATGCCCAGCTCATGCTGAGAAGGGGCAACTTCATGGTGATGCTTTTCAACAGGCACGCCCATATCAGCCATAACGGCCAGCATTTCAGAACGGATGTCCTGGCCGGAATCGATTGGTGGTACAGGAAAATAACCGCCCTTTACACCCGGCCGGTGACCCATATTGCCTTCTTCATAATCGCGCGCTGTGTTATAGGGTCCTTCGATAGAATCAACCTTGAACATCGCGCCATTCATGGACACATCAAATTTTACATCATCAAAGATGAAAAATTCGGCTTCCGGGCCAAAAAAGGCGGTTTCTGCAATGCCGGCAGACTGCATATATTTCAGTGCTGCCTTTGCAGTACCGCGCGGGTCACGATCATAGGCTTCATTGGTTACCGGATCAAGCACATCACAGAACAGAGCCAGAGTAGGCTGGGCAAAAAACGGGTCGATATAGGCCCGATCCAGGTCCGGCATCAGCGTCATGTCTGACTCGTTAATCGCTTTCCAGCCTGCGATAGATGAACCATCAAACATAAAGCCTTCATTCAGCGCATCTTCATCGATTGTCTCGATATGCTGTGTTACGTGCTGCATTTTACCGCGCGGGTCGGTGAACCGCAGGTCAACAAAGGAAATGTCATTTTCCTTGATCATATCCATGATTTTCTTTGCACCAGACATATTAAGTTCCTTTCTGTATGTCTAAAATCTCTTTGTTCGGGGTGATTTTACCCAAAAAATGACCAGCCTTATCGCCTGTCTAAACAGGCTATAATATCTGTCAATCACTAAATCGCTTCGCCACCTGTTTCGCCGGTACGAATTCGGATGGCCTGATCGATGGTCGAGATGAAAATTTTGCCATCCCCGATACGGCCTGTCTTTGCCGCATTTTGAATAGCCTCTACGACCTGATCGGCCATCTTGTCTTCTACCACCACCTCGATTTTTACTTTTGGCAGGAAGTCCACCACATATTCTGCTCCGCGATAAAGCTCGGTATGGCCTTTTTGCCGCCCGAACCCTTTTGCTTCCAGAACAGTAATGCCCTGAATGCCAACATCATGCAGTGCTTCTTTCACTTCATCGAGCTTGAAAGGTTTGATAATGGCTTCAATTTTTTTCATAAGGATTGTCGCTTTCTTTCATCTTCAGGTTATGACAAGCGTTGGGACAGGCCAGCATAGTTGATGCGCACCCCGTCCCAATCCGTTGCCTGTTCTCTAGACAATTTAACCTATTCTGTGCAAGCGCGACTCTTGGCCGGTAACTATTCGTGCCAAATTTGCCTATAATTTAGGCAGTCTTTCTAGCTGGATTGGGCAATCATCTTTGCCAGACGGTTTATCGCTTCGGTAATCGCTTCATCTGAATTGGCACAGGACAAGCGCACATAGCCCTCGCCAAAGCCGCCAAAGGACACACCGGAAATGCACGCCACCCCATATTCTTCCAGAGCGATATCCTGGAATTGATGCGAGCTAAAAGGCGTGTTGCTGATATTGGCAAAGACATAAAATGCCCCGCCCGGTGCCTGGCATCTTACCCCGTCCAGCCCGTTCAGAAGGCTTGTTATCAGCGCACCGCGTCGGCGAAAGGCGGTCAGCATTTCCGCCACACAGGACTGGTCGCCCTTCAAGGCAGCTTCTGCGGCATGCTGGGTCGGGGCATTGACACAGGAATGAAAATTTACCGCCAGGCGATCGGCAAAATCTATCAGCCTTTCTGGCCAGATACCATAGCCGATACGCCAGCCGGTCATTGCATAAGTCTTTGACCAGCCATTCAGGATAATCAGCCTGTCCTGAATCTCAGGATAGGTCAAAAGCGATAGTGGCTCTGTATCAAAAACCAGCCGGTCATAAATCTCGTCTGACAGGATGGTAACATCCGGAAAATCTGCCATCCCCTTGATAAATTTATCCATTTCTGCGCGCGGGGTGATGCCGCCTGTCGGGTTGGCAGGGGAATTGACAATCACCAGGCTGGTTTTGTCGGTAATTTTGGACAGGACATCTTCTGCATCAAAGGCAAAGCCCTTTTCCTCGACCAGCCCATAGGAGACAGATTTTGCCCCGCTATAATTAATCGCAGACTGATAGATGGGAAAGCCGGGATCCGGAGTTAAAATCTCATGCCCTGGCCCGCCCAGCAACATCATCGCGGTAAACATGACCGGCTTGCCGCCCGGCACAATCTGAATGCGCTTGACATCCGGGCGCACCCCGTAACGCTGAAAAGCGTCTTCTGCAACGGTCTCGCGCAGGCTCATCAGCCCCATTGAGGGGGTGTATCCATGCGCCCCGTCTTGCAAGGCCTTAATGCCAGCTTCAACAATATGATCTGGCGTTCTGAAATCAGGCTGCCCAATCCCCAGATTGATAATATCCTTGCCGGCTGCGTCAAGGGCGGCGGCACGGGCAAGAACACCAAAGGCCGATTCTGTTCCCAGATTATGTGCAGATGCGTTTATCATTTTTGATATTATCCTTACTTCCTAATATTTAAATACCGTTGAAAACCGTGCAACCACACATCCTCAGGCTATAAATTCCGGTTCAGTCCAGAGCCGAAAAATAAACAGCGGGAATAGCCAAAACAATTTTAAAAAAAACAAGCTAAAGGCATTGACCCGATTTTCAGTTTTGCATATTAAAACCATGAAGTTCGTTTTGACGAGCTTTTTTTGGCGGGTGTAGCTCAGTTGGTTAGAGCGCCAGTTTGTGGTACTGGATGTCGCCGGTTCAAATCCGGTCACTCGCCCCACTTTTTTTCTGGCCATATTTTTTCGAACAGTTCAGGTTTTAGCCGCCTTTTCGTGCTAGAAACAACCTTAATTATCGCTAAAAATCGATGCCGGGTGTGTTTATGGTTGACGCTAGGGCATATTTTCGAGTACCGATGCCGAGCTATATGACAAATATTTTGCGGGCGTGGCGAAATTGGTAGACGCGCCAGATTTAGGTTCTGGTATCTAGCGATGTGGGGGTTCAAGTCCCTCCGCCCGCACCATTTGGCATAAAAAGTGAATAGGATTTAATCGCACGCTTGAAAAAAATGCTTTTACAGCAGCAGGTGTAAACCCACAGACAGCAGACAATTCTGCTATCAGGACAATCAAAAAATCATGGATATCAAAGAAACAAGCAAAGACGGTTTGGCGCGCGAATATGAGCTGACATTAAGCGCGAAAGATCTGGACAGCAAAATCACAACCCGCCTTGGTGAAGTGGCAAAAACAGCCAATATGCCAGGTTTTCGCCCGGGCAAAGTGCCGATGACCGTGGTCAAGGCGCGTTTTGGTGAGCAGGTAAAGGGCGAGGTTATCCGCACCGAGCTGGATAATGGGGCCCGCGACGCGGTAGAAAAGAACGCGCTGAAACTTGCCAGCCAGCCACGTCTGGATATCGTATCCTATGAAGATGGCCAGGATTTGGTTGCCAAGTTGATGGTGGAGATAATGCCGGAAATCACCATTCCGGATTTGTCGGCTATCGCTGTTGAACGGCCAACCCTGCCAGCCAATGAAGATGAAATTAACGAGACAATGAACCGCCTGGCCGAAGAAAACCGGCCAACCCAGAAAGTGGAAAAAGCCCGCAAAGCCAAAATGGGTGATGTGGTGCTTATCGACTTTACCGGGCGCATTGACGGTGTTGCCTTTGAAGGCGGTGCAGCAACAGATCATATGCTCGAACTTGGCTCAAACTCTTTTATTCCGGGCTTTGAAGATGGTCTGGTGGGCGCGAGCGCAGGCGAAACCGTGGATGTAAAAGTAACCTTCCCGGCAGAATATCAGGCAGAACATCTGGCCGGCAAGGAAGCCGTTTTTGAATGTCCAGTAAAAGAAATCCATGAAAAGGGCAAGGCAAGCGTGGATGATGCGCTGGCTACCAAGCTGGGTTTTGAAAATCTGGAAAAATTGCGCGAAGCCGTCGCTGGACAGCTTTCCTCGCAACACGCAATGGCTTTGCGCCAGGCGGTAAAGACAAATGTTTTTGACGAGCTGGCTCAGCATATCGATTTTGACGTGCCGCCCAGCCTGTTACAGGCAGAATATGACGGCATTGCCCGTTCCATGTCCGGTGAGGAAGGGCATGACCACAATCATGACCACGACCACGATCACGGCCATAGCCATGCAGCAGATGAAAAACTGGATAAGGACGAAAAGGCAGAAGCCCATAATATGGCACTTCGCCGGGTGCGTCTGGGTCTGTTGCTGACGGAAATTGGTAATCAGAACAACATCACTGTGACCGAAGAAGATACCAAACAGGCGGTGATGCAGCAAGCCTATCGCTTTCCGGGTCAGGAACAGCAGGTAATCGAATATTACAACAGCAATCCAGATGCCTTGCGCGAGCTGGCAGGCCCGATGTTTGAAGAGCGGGTCATGGATTACATTCTGGAAATGGCTAAAGTGACCGATAAGGAAGTTACAGTAGAAGCCCTTTATGCAGAAGCAGAAGAACGTGCCAAGCCTTTAAAAGAGGCTAAGGAGAAAAAAGCGGCTAAAAAGAAATCGGCTGCCAAATCTTCGGCTAAAAAAGCCCCGGCAGAGAAAAAAGCCCCGGCAAAAAAGGCCGCGGCTAAAAAGCCGGCGAAAAAAGCAGCTTCAAAAGCGAAAAAAAGCTAGGCCAGGGTCAAAGAAAACCCAAAAGGGCGAAATAAAACCGAAATTTATGATAACTGCCAGCCTTTCGGGGTTGGCAGTTTTTGATTCAGTTCCTACATTAGGTTTTGCGGCCAAAGCCTAATTTGGCCAAACTGGTTGAAGGCCTTTTTGGTCAGGCATCATCACTGCTGTTAATTTTTGTTGTGCCGGTTTGGTATCAGCAAGCCCTCAGACGGAGAAAATAATGAACCATACAACGAATGTAACCCCGCCAATGGATATGAATCTTGTGCCTATGGTGATTGAGCAGACGGGCAGGGGTGAGCGGTCATTTGATATTTTTTCGCGTCTGTTAAAAGAGCGGATTATTTTCCTGAATGGCCCTGTTGAGGATGTCATGGCGTCACTGGTCTGCGCCCAGTTGCTGTTTCTGGAATCAGAAAATCCGAACAAGGATATTTTTATGTATATCAATTCGCCAGGCGGTATTGTGACCTCTGGTTTGGCGATTTATGACACGATGCAATATATCCGCCCGGATGTGGCAACAGTTTGTATTGGTCAGGCAGCATCCATGGGCTCGCTATTGCTAACAGCCGGGGCAACTGGCAAGCGTTATTCCCTGCCACATTCGCGTATTATGACCCATCAGCCTTCTGGCGGTTTTCAGGGTCAGGCAACCGATATCGAGATTCATGCCAAGGAAATTCTTTCCCTGCGCGGCCGGTTAAACAAGATTTATGAACATCATTCTGGCAAAAGCCTGAAGCAAATCGAAAAGATTATGGAACGTGATACCTTTATGTCCCCGGATGAGGCAAAGGAAATGGGGCTGATTGACGAGGTGGTCACAAAGCGTCCGAGCGAAGGCGATGCGGCCAAGAAATAGTCGCGATGAAGGCGGTGCGGGGCGAATATGCTTCGTTATGCCGCGTTTAAAGGCATAAGATTTTTGTTGAGATAAAATATAACACCCGTCTAGTATAGAGATTAGAACAGATTAAAATGACAAGTCGCCAGATAAAAAGGCGGTCAGGAGCAGAGAAAAAAGATGGCAAAATCAGAAGATGAGTCCAAATCAACCCTCTTTTGTTCCTTTTGCGGTAAAAGCCAGCATGAGGTGCGCAAGCTGATCGCCGGGCCAACCGTCTTTATTTGTGATGAATGCGTTGAATTATGCATGGATATCATCCGTGAAGAACATAAAGGCGCGATTACCAAATCCAGCGATGGTATTCCAACCCCGCATGATATTAACAAGGTTCTGGATGATTATGTTATCGGCCAGGCCAAGGCAAAGCGTATTCTGGCGGTGGCGGTGCATAACCATTACAAGCGTCTGGCCAATGAAGGCAAAACAGGCGATTTGGAAATCCAGAAATCCAATATTATGCTGGTTGGCCCGACGGGTTGCGGTAAAACCTTGCTGGCACAATCATTGGCACGGATGCTGGATGTCCCCTTTACCATGGCCGATGCAACGACACTGACCGAAGCAGGCTATGTCGGGGAAGATGTTGAAAATATTATTCTGAAATTGTTGCAAGCCTCTGATTATAATGTGGAAAAGGCTCAACGCGGCATTGTCTATATTGATGAGGTGGATAAAATCTCGCGCAAATCTGATAACCCGTCTATCACCCGTGATGTCTCGGGCGAGGGGGTTCAGCAAGCCTTGCTAAAGATTATGGAAGGGACAGTTGCCTCTGTGCCGCCACAAGGTGGGCGCAAACATCCCCAGCAGGAATTTTTGCAAGTGGATACTACTAATATCCTGTTTATCTGTGGCGGGGCGTTCGCGGGTCTGGACAAGATTATCGCTGGCCGCAATAGCGGGGCAGGCATAGGGTTCGGGGCAAATGTCCGTGACCCTGATGAACGCAATATTTCCGAATTGCTGGTCGATTTGGAACCCGAAGATCTGATTAAATTTGGGCTGATTCCTGAATTTATTGGGCGTCTGCCGGTCATTGCAACGCTGGAAGATCTGGATGAAGAGGCGCTTATCCGTATTCTGACCGAGCCAAAAAATGCGCTGACCAAGCAATATAAAGCGCTGTTTGATATGGATGGCGTTAATCTGGAATTCCGTGAGGATGCGTTGCGGGCAATTGCGAAAAAGGCGATTGAGCGCAAGACAGGGGCGCGCGGCTTGCGCTCTATTCTGGAAGGTATTTTGATGGATCCGATGTTCGATATCCCTACTGCAACCGATATTGAGGAAGTTATCATCAATGAAGATGTCGTGACAGGGACAGCCCAGCCACTGGTCGTGCATACCAATAAGGGTAAAGAAGCCAAGCCAACCGCCAAATCATCTTGAAAAATTTTTAGAAAAAAGATGATTCCAGCCAAAAGACCAGCAAACTCAACAGCTTGCCGATAATCTGTTTGGGCTGGCGATGCTTAAACGCTGACCGTCTGACAGACAGGCATAGTTTTTGCAAATATGTTTGTCTCTAAGGCGCTCTTGATTTTTTGGTTTTCATATACAAATAAAAGAGAGTTGACCCGGAATTCGATTGCCCCGTTTCACCTCTGCGCGGCCGCAGGTTAAAAAATAGGATTTTAAACATGACTGAACGCTTACCTACAACGCATCTGCCGGTATTGCCCTTGCGTGATATTGTTGTTTTTCCGCATATGATTGTACCTTTATTTGTCGGGCGGGAAAAATCGGTACGTGCGCTGGAAGCGGTGATGTCGGAAAATAAGCAAATCCTGTTACTCACCCAGACAGATGCCGCGATAGAAGATCCGGGCGCAGAAGATATGTTCACGATGGGAACAGTGGGCAATATCCTGCAATTGCTGAAACTGCCAGACGGAACAGTAAAGGTTCTGGTCGAAGGGGTCACCCGCGCACAAGTGACCAGCCTGGATGAGACAGGAACATATATGACCGGCCAGGCCGTCGAACTGGAAGATATCAAAAGCGATGAGCCAGAACTGGTCGCGCTGGGCAAGGCAACGGTGCAACAGTTTGAGCATTACATCAAATTAAATAAAAAAATCGCTTCTGAAGTGATGGTATCTATCAACCAGATTGAGGAAACCAGCAAGATTGCTGATACGATTGCCTCGCATCTGGCGGTGAAAATCGTCGAAAAGCAGAAATTGCTGGAAATCGAGGATGTCAAGGAACGTCTGGAATCCATTTATGGCATTATGGAAGGCGAAATTGGCGTATTGCAGGTGGAAAAACGCATTCGCAACCGCGTCAAACGCCAGATGGAAAAAACCCAGCGCGAATATTATTTGAATGAGCAGATGAAGGCCATTCAAAAAGAGCTGGGCGAGGGCGAAGATGGCCGCAATGAGGTCGATGAAATTGCCGAGCAAATCAATGCGGCCAAAATGCCAAAAGAAGCCCGCGACAAGGCAGAAGCCGAGCTGAAAAAGCTGCGCAATATGGGCCAGATGAGTGCAGAAGCCACCGTGGTCCGCAATTATCTGGACTGGATGACCAGTATGCCCTGGAAAAAGGCAAACCGGGTCAATAAGGATATTCTGAAGGCGCGTGAAATTCTTGATGCCGACCATTATGGTCTGGAAAAGGTCAAGGATAGAATCATTGAATTCCTGGCCGTCCAGAAGCGCACCAAAAAGGTAAAAGGCCCTATTTTATGTCTGGTTGGCCCTCCTGGTGTGGGCAAAACCTCGCTTGGCAAGTCAATTGCCAAAGCCTCGGGGCGCGAATATGTACGCATGGCTCTTGGCGGGGTGCGCGATGAAGCTGAAATTCGCGGTCATCGCCGCACCTATATTGGCTCTATGCCGGGCAAGATTGTGCAAGGGATGAAAAAAGCAGGCAAAAATAATCCGCTCTTTCTGCTGGATGAGATTGATAAAATCGGTTCAGACTGGCGCGGCGATCCCAGCTCTGCCTTGCTGGAAGTGCTTGACCCCGCCCAGAATGGAACCTTCCAGGATCATTATCTGGAGGTGGATTTTGATCTGTCCAATGTGATGTTTATTACCACAGCGAACAGTTTGAATATGCCGCAACCCTTGCTGGACCGTATGGAGATTATTCGCCTTTCCGGCTATACCGAAGATGAAAAGCGTGAAATCGCCCGCGCGCATCTTATTCCGCGCCAGATGACCGAACATGGTCTGAAAGACAAGGAACTGGTTATCGAGGAAGATGCCCTCATCGGGGTTATCCGCAATTATACAAGAGAAGCCGGCGTGCGTAATCTGGAACGCGAAATCGCAAAAATTGCCAGAAAGGCTGTGACCCGTATCGTCAGCAACCAGGCCAAAACGCTGAAGGTCACGGCAAATGATTTGCAAGATTATCTGGGCGTTCAGCGCTTTAAATTCGGGGAAATTGACGCTGAAGATCAGGTAGGGGTCGTTACCGGCCTTGCTTGGACAGAAGTGGGCGGCGAGCTATTACAAGTCGAGGCGGTAAAAGTACCCGGCAAAGGCAAAATTACCGCAACTGGCAAGCTGGGCGATGTGATGAAAGAATCCATCCAGGCTTCTGAGTTTTTCATTAAATCGCGCGCGGCTACCTATGGCATTGATCTGGAAAAAGCCGAAAAGCATGACGTGCACGTCCATGTACCGGAAGGGGCAACCCCCAAAGATGGTCCGTCTGCCGGCGTGGCCATGGTGACATCGATTGTATCTGCCCATACAGGTAATCCGGTGCGTAAAGATGTAGCCATGACAGGCGAGATCACCTTGCGTGGCCGCGTTCTGGCGATTGGCGGGCTAAAGGAAAAGTTGCTGGCCGCCTTGCGCGGGGGCATTAAAACCGTGCTGATTCCGAAGGATAATGAAAAAGACTTAGCCGATGTGCCTGAAAATGTGAAAAAAGAGCTGGAAATCATACCTATCACGCTCATCGATGAAGCGCTTAATGCTGCGCTGGTCGCAGATTTGACGCCTATGATAGATGACGCAAAGCCAGCAAATCCGCCAATTTCGGGAAAAGTTGAAGGGCCAGAGGATATTACCGCGCATTAAGGGGCGTGCTTTTACTAACGATTCCTTAATTTTTCGCAGTTTTCCTAAGTTTTTTAGTTGACCCTGTCAAGGATGGGTGGGTAGAGTATTGTCATTCGCATATAGGCGATTTACTTAACACTCTATCTTTATAAGGGGATAAACCCATGAACAAAAACGATTTGGTTTCTGCTGTAGCTGAACATTCAGGCCTTTCAAAGACAGATGCTGGCCGTGCTGTTGACGCAGTTTTCGGCTCAATTGAAGGGGCATTAAAAGCTGGTGATGAAGTAAGAATTGTAGGTTTTGGGTCATTTTCTGTTGCACATCGTGCGGCAAGCACTGGTCGTAACCCACGCACAGGCGAAGCCATCCAGATTGCGGCCTCAAAGCAGCCTAAATTTAAGGCAGGTGCACCATTGAAAGCTG
>CBFIAD010000030.1:0-21426 GCA_965660495.1 Puniceispirillaceae bacterium (SeqCode) | reverse complement strand
TGAGGTGAACGACGTGTCACAAACAATATCTTTTAATCAAAAGAACTCGCTGGTTGGCCGGCCAGCCCCGCATTTTATTGCCCATTCCACCAAAGGGGCTATTGATCTCGCGGCTTTTGAGGGCAGCTGGGTATTGCTGTTTTGCCATCCAGCTGATTTTACCCCTGTTTGTACCACTGAATTTGTCAGCCTGGCCAAGCACCAGCCGACATTTGATGCATTGGGGGTGGAGCTGTTGGGGATGTCTGTTGATAGCGTTTACAGCCATTTAAGCTGGATTGACTGGATTGAGGAACATTTCGACCAGCAGGTGAGTTTTCCGGTTATTGAGGATAGCTCTATGGAGATTGCCAAAGCCTATGGCATGATAGATATGACAAGCGCCAACACCTCGACCGTGCGCTCTTGTGTCTTTATTGACCCTAATCAGAACGTTCAGGCGCTGATACATTACCCGATGCAGGTTGGGCGTTCCATTCCGGAATTATTGCGCGTCCAGCAGGCATTGATGGCCACTTTCGAGGTGGAGGCAGCTGTGCCGGCAAATTGGTCGCCTGGTGAAAAAATCATAGAGACGCCTCTTGACCCTATGCTGGAAAAACCGTCAGGCTGGTTAAAGCGAATTTTGGATGCGCAATCCAGCTAAACTGGAAAAAAAGAACGGGGGAGGTTCTTTTGGGTCAAAAATGGGAAAACAGGGATAATCCAGTGGGCGAAACAGAGCTTGAGCTTGACCGGTCGATGAACCGCATGATTTGTATTTATCATGCGCTATCGCACCCTGTACGCCTGACCATTTGTAAATATTTGCTCTCCAGGCCTTATTCAGTGGGCGAGATTTGCGATGTGCTCGGCCTGAAACAATATGTTGTCTCGCAACAATTGGCCGTTTTGCGAAATTCGGATGTGGTGGAAACCAACCGTGTATCGCGAAATATTATCTATTCTTTGCGCAGTGATGCGGTGCGGCGCATCTTGCGTGTTAGCCTTCGCAATGCAGAGCTGGAAAGCCAGCCTGACCAGACAAATGTTCCAAGGCGGGCAAGCGGATTTGCGCGCGTTTCCTGATATAACCAGTTTTGATACCATCGCGCCAATTTTAGGCAAGGGAGTATGGGGGCATAAATGGCTATTTATCGGACGTTATTGGTGTGCTTTGCGATGTTTGTCAGCACGGCTGGATTTGCTGGCGACAAGACAGTCTCACTTGAACTGGTATTTATCACGTCAGATTATTGCCCCTTTTGCAAGGCATGGGAAAGAGAGGTTGGGCCTGCCTATAGCCAAAGCCCCTATGGCCAGAAAGCTCCCTTGCGGCGCGTGGATATAGCTGATGTTCCGAGCGTCTTGCCCGATATTTCCCCAAAAGTGAAGGGAACACCTGTTTTCTTGCTGCTATTGGAAGATAGAGAAATAGGCCGGATAGAAGGCTATCAGTCCCGCGATATGTTTTATTGGGCATTATCGGAATATATACAGCCCTGACATGACCTTACATATATGTAAAAAAACATATATGTAAGGGGCGGCCATTGCATTTTATCCTCTTTTTGAGGCAGTATTCTAGATAGGGAAGAGGAAATGCAAGCTGGTTATGTCGGGTGATACCGTATCTACCATAACATATGTTGTTCTTTGCATATAACTCTGCCCGTTAATTTGAATTTAACAGGGTGTAGAAATGAATGCTCAAAAAATGACACCAATATCGCGTCGCCACGCCTTATCGCTTTTGGGTGCGAGTGCCAGCATGGCTGTACTGCCCAAGCTTGGCTTTGCGACCGAAGAAATGGTTGCTGGCCGTATCGCCGAGGTAACCGGCGGAAAGGCGGTCGGGGATTTGGAAATTTATCTGGATATGCCGGATATCGCGGAAAATGGAAATCAGGTTAAAGTGGCCTTTTCCATTGATAGCCCGATGACAGAGGCTGATCATGTAAAAACCGTTTATGTGTTTGCCGATGGCAACCCGGAGCCGGATGTCGCGCAATTTAATTTTACCCCTGCGATGGGAGCCTGTAGTGCCACAACACGTATGCGCTTGTCCAAAACACAGAATGTGACAGTTCTGGCCGCGCTGAGCGATGGGTCTTTTGCAAAGGCAGATACCACTGTCAAGGTAACAATTGGCGGCTGTGGCGGTTAAGGAGAAAAGAAAATGGCAAAAGTAAAAGCACGCGTAAAAGTGCCAAAAACGGCAGAAAAAGGCGAGATTGTAGAGATCAAGACCTTAATCTCACATCCTATGCATAGCGGGCGCGGGGTAGATGGGGATGGCAATATTGTGCCGCGCAATATCATCAACAGCTTTACCGCCAAATTTAACGGTAAAACTGTCTTTAATGCAGATTTCCGCCCGTCTGTTTCTTCCAACCCTTTTTTGATCTTTCCGTTCAAGGTAACTGAAGCGGGAACATTTGATTTTGTATGGGTAGAAGATGGGGGCAAAGAATATACCGCATCAAAGAAAATTAAAATTGCCTGATAGCAGCACAAGATTACAACTTGTAGCAGCGCTTTAATCTCTGGCGCTGTTTTCGAAAAAAATAAAGACTGGCTTTTCTTGTTTGTAAGGGAAATAGGGGGAAGATGTGTGATGGAAAAAGAAAATAAATCCCTGTCAATATCCAGACGTTCCTTGCTGGGCGGCGCTGCAGCGCTTGGCACAGCAACCGCGCTGAAAACAGCAGGGGCAGCAGATGCGAACCCTGATAATCTGCCGCCTAATGTGCCGGAATGGACACCCTATTTGGGGACAGGTGTGGATGCTAACCCCTATGGTATGCCCTCAGAACATGAAGCTCATGTTGTGCGCCGTAATGTGGAATGGCTTACTGCCAGCACAGAATCTTCTGTGAATTTCACCCCCTTGCACGAGCTGGATGGCTTTGTTACGCCAAATGGTTTGTGTTTTGAGCGCCATCATGGCGGTGTGCCGGATATAAATCCGGCTGATTATCGCTTGATGATTAACGGACTGGTGGATCGCGAGCTGATTTTCACGCTGGACGATCTGCGTCGTTTCCCGCAAACAAACCGGTTTTATTTTCTGGAATGTGCAGCTAATGGCGGGATGGAATGGAAGGGCGCCCAGTTAAATGGCTGTCAGTTTACCTTTGGGATGGTGCATAATGTGCAATATAGCGGTGTGCGCCTGTCCGATATTTGCCGCGAGGTAGGGGTAAAGCCGAGCGCAAAATGGGTGCTGGCAGAGGGCAGCGATTCAGCTGGCATGAACCGCTCTATCCCGATGGAGAAAATCCTGGATGATTGTATGATTGCCTACGCCATGAATGGCGAGGCCTTGCGCCCCGAACAGGGCTATCCGGCGCGTCTGGTGGTACCTGGCTGGGAAGGCAATATGTGGGTGAAATGGATTCGCCGCCTGGAATTTGGCGATATGCCCTATATGGCACGCGAGGAAACGTCCAAATATACTGACCTGATGGAAGATGGCAAGGCACGGATGTTTACCTGGGTAATGGACGCAAAATCTGTTGTGACATCGCCCAGCCCGGAAAAATCTATACTTGGCAAAGGCACCCAGCTATTAAAGGGGCTGGCCTGGTCAGGGCGCGGTAAAATAACCCGTGTGGATGTATCGCTGGATGGCGGCCGTAATTGGCAGACAGCAGAATTGCATGGCCCTGTGCTGGATAAATCGCTTACCCGCTTTACTCTGCCATTTAACTGGAACGGAGAAGAAATGCTGATCCAGTCGCGGGCGATTGATGAGACAGGCTATGTTCAGCCTACCATTCAACAGTTACAGGCAGAGCGTGGCCTGAATTCTATTTACCACAATAATTCAATCGCTACCTGGATGGTTAACAAGGATGGGAGTGTAGATAATGTCAGACTTGGCTAAGATTATGAAAGGCGGTCTGGCCGCTCTGGTCATCTCTGCCCCCTTGTTTGCCGCTTCTGTCGCACAGGCAGAACAGCGTCCTTTCGGGCTTGGTCAAATTGCTACCGCTGAAGAGGTAGCCGGCTGGGATATTGATGTCCGTCCGGACGGGCTGGGCGCTCCTGAAGGGACAGGAAATGCTGGGGATGGTGAGGAAGTATATGCAGAGCGTTGTGCTGCCTGTCATGGCGATTTTGGTGAAGCGGTGGATAACTGGCCAGTTCTGGTTGGCGGGGCAGGTACGCTAAACAGCGAAGACCCGGTAAAGACCACTGGCAGCTATTGGCCTTATGCCTCTACCATGTATGATTACATCTATCGGGCAATGCCCTTTGGCGAGGCACAATCCCTTACCCATGATGAGACCTATCAAATTGTCGCATATTTGCTGTATATGAACGATATTATTGATGATGAGTTCGAGGTTAATCAGGATAATATCGGTACTATTGAAATGCCAAACCGCGATGGATTTATGTTGCCAGACCCGCGTCCGGATGGCCAGCCTGTTTCCGGTGTGGCCTGTATGAAAGATTGTGATGTGCCTACCCAAATCATTGGCAAGGCACGCGATATTGATGTGACCCCGGAAGATGAGAGCTAAAAGGAGTTTTTAAAGATGCGTTTTATTTTGATATTGGCCGGTTTGCTATGTTTTAGCGTTTCAGCACAGGCTGGCGATGCTGCTGCCGGGGAAAAAGTCTTTAAAAAATGCAAATCCTGCCATGTGGCAGATGCTGAAAAGAATAAAACAGGACCGCATCTGGTCGGTATTATCGGGCGTGAGGCCGGGTCGGTTGAAAGCTATAAAAAATATTCAAAAGCCATGAAGGCAAGCGGTATTGTGTGGAATGCCGAAACACTGGATGGCTATCTAGCTGCCCCGAAAAAATATATGAAAGGCACAAAAATGGCGTTTGCCGGCCTGAAAAAAGACGATGATCGCCAAAATATCATTGCGTATCTGGAATCTCTGCAATAGGGATATTTTTTCTCTATTTTGACATCTTCCTATTTTGACATCTTTAGGAGTCTTTAATGCGCTCACGTCGCGAATTTTTGCAAATGGCCGCCGTGAGCGCGTCCTATTTTGCTGCCTTTCCCAATTTTGCCAGAGCAGCTGCCCGGCAACGTCTGACCCAGGACGATTTGCTGAAATTTGATGCAAAGGGGCAGGTGACCTTGCTGCATTTGACCGATATGCATGGCCAGCTAAAGCCGGTCTATTTCCGTCCCCCATCTGAAAATTACGGGGTTGGGGCGTTTGAAGGCATCCCGCCGCATCTAGTCGGTAAAACCTTTTTGGAGCATTTCAAGATTCCGGCCGGATCGGAATATGCCTATGCCCATACGATGGTGGATTATGTCTCGCTTGCCCGCGCTTATGGCAAGCTGGGCGGGCTGGACAGAACCGCGACCCTTATTAAGGCTATTCGCGCAGAAAGAGGCGAGGATAAGGTGTTGTTGCTGGATGGCGGGGATACCTGGCAAGGCTCTTATAGCTCGTTAAAGACGCAAGGCGCGGATATGGTTGCAGCGATGAAGGCCTTGCAACCAGATGCAATGGTCGGCCATTGGGAATTTACCTTTGGCAAAGACCGCGTTGAAGAGCTGATCGGTGAAATGGGCTATCCCTTTTTAGGCAGTAATTGCTTTGATACAGAATGGGAAGAGCGGGTATTTGAAAGCACGGCCTATTTTGAACGCGGCGGGGTGAGTGTGGCGGTTATTGGCCAGCATTTCCCCTATACGCCCATCGCCAATCCCAGCCATATGGTAGAGGGCTGGTCTTTTGGTATTCGCCCAGATGAAATCCAGAAAAATATTGATGAAGCCCGCGATAATGGCGCTGAAATTGTTGTGCTGCTTTCGCATAACGGCTTTGATGTAGACCAAAAACTCGCCTCCGAGCTAACCGGGCTGGATGTAATTTTAACCGGCCATACCCATGATGCCGTACCAGAGGCCATTCGCATTGGAAAAACCCTTGTGTTATCGTCTGGCTCGCATGGCAAATATCTTGGCCGGGTGGATTTAAAAGTGGAAAATGGCCAGGTAGTGGATGCCAGTTCAACGCTTATTCCCGTTTTTTCCGATATCATCACCCCTGATCCGGAAATGACACAGCTGATAGATGAATTGCGCGCCCCTTATGAGGCAGAATGTAACCGCGTCATTGGCCAGGCGGGCAGCCTGCTCTATCGCAGGGGTAATTTTAATGGCAGTTGGGATGATGTGATTTGCGATGCTATTCGTGAGGAACGTGATGTAGAAATCGCCCTTAGCCCAGGTTTTCGCTGGGGCACGACATTGCTACCGGATACGCCGATTACCATAGATGATATGTATACACAAACCTCTATGAATTATCCTGCTGTCTATCGCACAGAAATGACCGGAGAGCAGCTAAAGGTGATGTTAGAGGATGTATGCGATAATCTGTTTAATACAGACCCTTATTACCAGCAGGGCGGAGATATGGTGCGTGTGGGCGGTATGTCCTATGAATGTGCACCAAAACAAAGCATGGGCAAGCGTATCCGGAATATGACCTTTACGGACACAGGCGCGCCTATAGAGGCAGGCAGAAAATATGTGGTTGGTGGCTGGGCATCGGTAAATGAAAATGTCGAGGGGCCTGCCATTTATGATTTGCTGGAAAATTATATCACCCGCAAAAAGGTGGTTCAGCCATCCGGGGCCGGAAGGGTAAAAGTAACCGGCATGGCCGGATAGCCCCTCCAGATAATCTTTCTCATTTTAAAAACTCAAGCGACAGCCGCATATAAAAAGGGCAGCCAAATGGCTGCCCTTTTCGCATAGATGATAGTAAACTTACGAGAACATATCAGAGGTGATACCCTTGTACCAACCTTCTGATTCTTCGTAAGTAGCTTTACGCACATCATCGGACTCGCCGCCCTGTGAAATGAACTTGTCCACCACTTCGATTTTTTCTGCGCCAGCTTTGTAGTTTGCACCCACTTTAACGCCATCATTTGTGGCCACCAGTGACCAGCAAGTATTGGCAAAACGTGGTTCAAACACGCGGCTACCTGTCAGCTCGCCGCGGATAGCATTTGCAGCAACTTTCGCCTGGCTGTTCGCAGAGAAACCGGATTTTGGCATAGCAGAGGCCACAGATGCATCCCCAAGCACATGGATATTTGCATCTGCCTTTGACTGCATGGAAGCTGGAACGATAGGTGCCCAGTCTCCCTCTGTTACACCCGCGCTATGGGCAATAGAGCCGGCACGCTGGCCTGGTACTACACAAGCGGCATCCGCTTTGAAGGTATCCAGATCGGTCTCAAATGCCATGGTGTCGCCATTGATAGATTTTAGGCCGCCATGTGTTTCAGGGCCCAGCCATTCGATCATGCCCGGATAATGCTTCTCCCACCCGGCGGTAAACAAGCCTTGCTTCGAGAATTTATCTTTTGGATCCAGAATAATGATTTTGGCTGTTGGATTGTTCTGCTTGAACAGATGGGCAATCATTGATACCCGCTCATATGGGCCAGGTGGGCAACGATATGGGTTTGGCGGAGGTACCATTACAAATGTACCGCCCTTTTTCATATTCATAACCTGATTGCGCAGCAACTGCACTTGTGTTCCAGATGTCCATGCATGAGGCATACGGCTCTGTAACTCAGGCGAGTAGTTCGGCACTGTATCATATTTCAGCGAAATACCCGGTGACAGGATTAGCCTGTCATAGGGGATTGCCCCGCCAGATGCCAAATTCAGCATCTTGGCCGAATTATCAACTGAACTCGCCCATTCATGCACCACATTCACACCATGATTTACAGCCAGGCCATAGTAATTATGGCCGATTGAGCCGTAATTTCTAAACCCGCCCAGATAAAGGTTTGAAAAGAAGCAGGTGTAATAGCGCTTGGATGCCTCAACAAGAGTAACATCAATTGCCCCTTTGCTGTCTTTGGCCAGATAACGCGCAGCGGTTGCCCCGCCTGCACCCCCGCCAACAACCACAACACGTGGCCGTGCGCCAAACGCAATCGATGGTGCAGCTAGAACAGCTGAACCAGCGGCGAGGCCGGCGGTAAATTGTCTACGTGAAAACTTTTTCATGTTCCCTCCCACGGATCATCAAGTTATTTTTTTCCTCACTTGATTCTATGGTAGGAAATATTTGAAAAATTATAAAGAAAAAGAACAAAACATATAAAATTATACATATATCACTGGTAAGAATATGCCGGTCTATTTGCTTAATGAGGCAAAATACACTGCCAGAGAGGCGATTTGTTCATCATCCAGACGTCCGGCAACCAGCTGCATCACCTTGTTTTCCAGCTCTTTATTGCGATAGGAATGCATGATATAGGCAAAACCTTCTGCCTCCAGGCCAATAATATTGGGAATACCTTTATCTGCGCCATCTGTGCTGTGACAGGTAACACATTCCCCTGCCAAATATTCACCATAGGCGACATCTGCATTTTTCAGTAAATCTTCTGCCTGTGCAGATGTGGCATAAATCAAAAGCGCTGATAGCGCTGTAGCAAAACGCGATAGCTTTTTCATGGATAATCTATCTCCCCAAATACCAGTTACAGGGTATAAGAGATGGGCTTTATGTCAATCGCTCTCATTTGTTTTATGCAAAGTTTCATATATATCGGACAGAAAATCTGCTGCTGTAAAAGATATAGGGGGTCAGGCACGGTTTTTAAAAATAGCCGTTAACAGATAAAGGGAGAGGGCAAGACAGGGGCCAATGCCAAAGGCAAATAATACCGTGCCAATGCCCACCACCCCGCCAAGTGACCAGCCTATGGCTACCACACTGATTTCAATTCCGCTTCTAACAGCAGCGATTGGAAAGCCGGTAAGGCGCTGAATGCCGGTCATCAGACCGTCTCTGGGGCCTGGTCCTAAATTGGCGATAAGATAGATAGCTCCGCCAAAGCCGGTAATAAAGACGCCTGCTGCCGCTTGCATCACTTTCAGGCTGGTAGCCTCGAAAATCGGTAAATAGGGCAGGCTAAAATCCAGAACCAGCGAAATAATAATAATATTTAGCACTGTCCCCATGCCGGGGGTTTGGCGTAGCGGTATCCAAAACAGCAAAACAAATGTACTGATGATAAAAGTTGTCTGGCCAATGGTCAGGCCTGTATGGATGGACATCCCTTGCGCAAAAACAGTCCATGGGCCGACCCCGACACCAGCGGCAATTAACATGGATTCGCCCAGCCCGAACAGAATTAGCCCCGTTACCAGCATAATAAAGGAAATCAAAGGCGGGCGAAGGGTGAGGGCGCGCGGCGATGTCCAGGCCAGCTTTGGTATGGCGGTTACTTTTAAAAAGTCGGGCAAGGAATATATATTTTTCATATATTTTTCAAAAAAGAATATTTTTGATCGCGCTATTATCTCTGCTACAAATCAGGGGCATATGCAAATGATAATTTTCTGCTGGCCTGTCTGGTTGAAACAGAAGAGTGTAAATCTGCCTTTTTTGGACAGAAAGGATAAATACTGATAGGCTAGGGCTGATCTTAACTATACTGAATTTTGACGAGTTTGACCCCGTAGCTCATCAGGATAGAGCGCGAGATTCCTAATCTCGAGGTGACAGGTTCGAGTCCTGTCGGGGTCGCCATTTTTATCGATAAATCAGCCTTTTATCAGGAATTATTTTAGTGATTTCTTAGTCTTTGGATGATATCTGTACCGGCAAGATTGGGGTTAAGGATGGCCAGGTCAACAGGCCTTTTGCCGGCATTATCGGCTATTTTCGGGCTTGCCCCGGCTGCCAGCAAGACGCGCATTGCCCCGTCATTATCCCAAAAGCTGGCAAAATTCAGGGGCGTATTCAGATTATCATCCCTGCCATTTATATTTGCGCCCCTGTCGATTTCTGCCCGGATATCAGAAGGGCTGGCATCTTGCATGAATTGCGGGTTGCATAAACGCATATAATAGCTCTTGCCCATACAGGCGAGATAGCCATGACAGAGACGCCTCATATGCCGATAGCCGCAAGGATTATTCGGTTTAATAGCATCTCCTGCCTCCTTTAAATGCTATGGTTAGTTTTAAAGGGCAAACAGAAAAGCCCAATTAACCTTTTTTGGGCAAATAAGCGAAGATAGACCCCTACATCCAGCGCGAACCGCCATCCATATCAATGACAGTACCAGAAAGGTAATGAACGCTGTCTGAACAGCATAGGGCAGCAAGGCTGGCCACCTCATCGGGGCGTTTAAGGCGGCCAAAGGGCAGATGGGCTTTATCGACCATTTCTTGCCATCTTTGCGGATCGCCAAATTTAGATTCTGCACGCTGGCGATACAGGCTTTTGACGCGATCTGTTTCGGTGGTAGAGGGGTTGATTCCAAAAACCCGTATATTGTCTTTTTGCATTTCCGCACCAAGTGCCTGGGTAAAGGCGATCAATGCGGCATTCCCGGCTGATCCGCAAATATAATCCGGGCGCAAATCACGGCCAGCCAGCCCGATAATATTCACAATTATGCCGGATTTTTGCTGTTTCATAAGTGCGCCATAAAGCTGGCACATATGCAAATAGCCAAATACTTTCAGCTCCCAACTTTCCCGCCAGTCATCCATGCTGATATCAAATAGCCCGCCGCCACGTATCGCCCCGGCATTATTGACCAGAATATCTACCGGCCCGGTGGTGTTCGCACAGGCCTTTCGTGCCCCTTCATCAGCCAGGTCGGCTGGAATGATTTGCACATCTGCTGCCCCGTTGCTTGTACATTCTTCGGCCACCTCAGCCAGCTTTTCAGCCGAACGGGCGGCCAGTACCAACCTGTCGCCCAACTCGGCAAAAGCAAGGGCGCAAGCCCGGCCTATGCCCCGCGATGCACCGGTTATCAGGACTTTACGAGGGGGATTTTTTACCATAACTATTTCCATTTTTTTGAATAAACCGTAACTCTGATTTTCAGCCTGACAGAATTTCTATCCAAACGCACCTGTTTATCCCGATGAATTGAAGACAAAAGGTAAACAGAAACACTGCACTCCCTCTTGTACTTATCCATCTTTCAGCCTATTTGATGATGTGAAGAATATGTTATCAAATGAGGAAATAAAGATGTCTATCCGTCCGATCAAATTCACAAATGAAGCCAGACCAACCATGGAAGGGGCGGGGGTACATCTGCATCGCGTTTTCGGATTTGGAGAGACATCCGATTTTGATCCCTTTTTAATGATGGATGATTTTCGTAATGACGATCCGCAAAAATATGCACAAGGCTTTCCCTGGCATCCCCATCGCGGCATTGAAACCATTACCTATGTGTTAAAAGGTCAGGTAGAACACGCAGATTCACTTGGCAATCGCGGTATCCTCGCGGACGGGGATGTGCAATGGATGACAGCTGGTTCCGGCATTATCCATCAGGAAATGCCCGAGGGTAATGCGGCCGGGGAAATGCATGGCTTCCAGCTTTGGGCTAATTTGCCGCGAGATCAGAAAATGTGCACGCCCCGATATCAGGATGTTAAATCAAAGGATATCAACAGCCTGACAGATGATGATGGCACGCATATTCGGGTAATTGCCGGTGATTATCGCGGCTATCGCGGGCCCGTGGACGGGATTGATACCGACCCATGCTATCTGGATGTTTCGATGATGCCCAATACAAGCAAACGCTTTCCATTTGATACAAGACGGCAGGGATTTGCCTATATTTTTGAAGGCTCGGCCAATTTCGGCAATGCGTCTGCGCCATTTGGCGTGAATGTAGAAAAAGAGTTTCAGGGCGAAGAGCTGAAAATCCGGGATCAGTCCGGTAATCGCACGCTGGTAGTGTTTGGAGCAGGGAATGAAGTGGAAGTTCACGCAGGCGAGTTTGGCGTACGTTTTTTGCTGATCTCAGGTGCGCCTTTGCGTGAACCTGTTGCCTGGCACGGGCCGATTGTGATGAATACGCGCGAGGAATTGCAAACCGCTTTTCGTGAATTAAACACCGGCGCGTTCGTCAAAACAGGCGCTGAAGGCTGGGTTGGCAAGCCGCGCAAGGACTAAAAAAGACTTGCTTATCCAACATCACAAGCTCGCCTAAACTGATAGGGTCAGGGGGGCTTTTGGTCAGGCTATGAGGCAAAAAACATCTATTGTAACGGTATGTCTATCGGGCGATCTGGAAGAAAAGCTGGTCGCCATTCAGCGTGCCGGCTTTGATGGTATTGAAATCTTTGAACTATCCCCCTGCAAAGCACTGGACAAGCGGTAATATTACTGTCCACAATAAGCATCAGATTATCCTTTTACAGGTATTTTGATGCAGATACATCTTGTTAAGGCGAGGCCGGATGAGGCCGTTTGTCCGCGTTGCCACAGCCCCTGGCAAACCATTAGGGTGCATGGCCATGAACAATGCGCCATCTGTAAATCCAATATCTTTGAATGCTGTTCAGGTGAACAATGCCAGCCAGAGGCGCGCACAGCCACTATTTCAACAAAAAAGGCTAAAAGCTGAAGTTTAAAAGGGAACGACAAAAAATGAAAAAAGGCTATATTTTATCCATTTATCGCAATAGCCCGGAAGCGGACAAGCTGGCCGCCTATGCCCCTGCGGCACAGGCCGCCTTACAAGGAGCCGGGGGGCGATTTATTGCCCGTGGCACGCCGGTAAAAACCTTTGAAAATGGTTTGGTAGAACGCAGTGTCGTTATTGAATTTGATTCTGTCGAGGCGGCTATCGCTGCGTTTGAAAGCCCGGAATATAAGGCAGCTTTTGCTTTACTGGGCGATGTAGACAGGGATGTCAGAGTTATTGAAGGGGCGTAATAGCCCCTTCTGACTTGCCTTTAATCAGGCCTGATTGCTGATCTGTTTTGGCAGGCCGAAAAGACGCTGGCATATTTCTGCCAGCTTTTCCACGCCATCTTTGATGACCTTCTCATCCGGATAGCCAAAACATAGCCGCATCTGATAGCCGGCCTCATCGCCAATAGACCATTCAGGCCCGGCATTAATAGCCACCCCTTCCTTGGCTGCCTCTGTGGTCAGGATATTGATATCAATGGATTTATCCAGCGTTACCCAAATAAAGATACCGCCCTTTGGACGTTGATAGCTGGCGGTTGTGCCAAAATTGCGATCAAGGGCTTCACAAATCACATCGCATTTTGCCTTTAGCCGGGCATTTAAAGCTTCGACGTGCTGATCAAACAGGGGTGGGCAGAAATCAGCCAGGATCAGCTGTTCGATAGCCCCGGAACCGGCATCTGTCTTATAGCTGGCGGCACGTGATAAAAATGGCCAATCCGCGATCAGATAGCCAACCCTGAGGGCAGGGGCAATGGTTTTTGAAAAAGACCCGCAATAAATCACGCGCCCGCTATCATCCAGAGAGCGGATAGTCGGGGGGCGAACCTCATCAAAAATCAGGTCAGCATAACAATCATCTTCGAAAATCGGCACATTATATTTGGCCGCGATGGCCAGTAATTGGCGACGTCTTTCTATCGGCATGATTGTGCCGGTCGGATTATGGATGGTCGGGATAGTATAGATATAGCGCGGTGTTATGCCCTTTGCTTTAAGCGCTTCCAGCTCTGTTTGCAGATGCTCGAGATCCATCCCGTCATCTTTTACCCGAATGCCAATAATATCCACTTTCAGGGCTTTGAACCGGCCGATAACCCCGCCATAGGTGGATTCTTCCATCACAATTACATCGCCCGGGCGCAACAGGGTTGCATTTACCAAATCCAGCGCCTGAAGAGAGCCAGAAACCATCAAAATATTATCCGGCTCCGTTGGCATACCGGCACGCTTTTCCAGTGCGTCGGCAATAAACTCGCGCAAACTGCGTATACCAAGCGGGCCATCGCCCAGGCCATAGGTGGCCAGTTTTGCCCCGTGTTTTTGCATCACCCTATCGGCAGAGGCGCGTAAGGCTGTTACTGGCATCATGCTGGTATCATTATGGCCGCCAATGAAATTATAGGCCGGAAAGCCTTTCCATTTGCCTATGCCAGATTTGGTATCGGCATGAAAAAACTGTTCAAAATCAAACATGATAATCCTATCTTTCCAAAATCATAGTTTTTTAAATTTCTGAATAAGGATGCCTGTGATGTTCTGGCAAAATCAATTAAAAAAATGATTTATTGTCTTTTCAAATTAGATATTTATCTATTTGATTATATGTATGCGCCATAACTAATTATCCGAATATGTAAAATAATTCAGGGGGAATAAAATGTCCGATAATGCGCCCGCTCATGCATCTAGCAACCGTCCACGTGTTTTATATCTCAGCCACGCCCCTGAAGATATTTATGATGTGGTGCGCCGCATGGCAGGCGAGGATATCGACCTTGTCCTGTTGCCTGATAATGACGAGGCGACCAGATGTGCTGCACTGACAGATTGCGATGCGGTCGTGGTTGCCTCCTATCGTCTGACAGCCGAGCATCTGGCAGCCGCCAAAAAGCTGCAGCTGGTGCATCACCAGGGAGTAGGCTGGCATGATACAACTGACTGGAAAACCATTCGTGATAGAGATATCAAACTGGCCATCACCCTGTCTGGCTCTACCATCAGTGTGGCAGAACATACATTGATGTTGATGCTGGCTGCCTGTCGGCATCTGACATATGCCGATGCAGAATTGCGAAAGGGCAAATGGCTGGTCAATGCGTTGCGTACGCGCAGCCGTGAAATTATGGGACGCACTATCGGCATTGTCGGGATGGGCCGGATTGGCCTGCAAGTGGCAGAAAGGCTTGTTCCCTTTGGTATTAAAGGGATGTATTGCGATCCGAATGTGACACTGGACGCCGCGACAGAACAGCGTTTGAATATGGAAAAAACCGATTTTGACACACTGATTGCCCGCTCTGATATTGTAACCCTGCACCTGCCAATGATGGCCAGCACCCGAAATATTATCAGCGCAGATGTTATTTCCAGAATGCAGCCAGGCAGTATATTTATCAATGCCGCACGGGGCGGGCTGGTCGATGAGGCAGCCCTTGATAAAGCCTTGCGTGCTGGGCATTTATTAAGTGCAGCGCTGGATGTGTTTGAAGGTGAGCCACCAGCAGAGAATAATCCGCTTCTGACTAACCCTGCCTGTATTCTAACCCCCCATATTGCAGCTGGTACAAGAGATGCGCTGGAACAAAAATTAGGGGCTGTTTTTACCAATATTAAAGGGTTTTTTGAGGGGCAGCCGCTGGAAAATGAGGTGGACTTGCACAATCATCAAGACTAGAAATTTTTAGGGCAGGGGATTTATTTTTTCTGCCTTTAATTTTCTTCTTGCAATTGCGAATAATTCTCATTATCAAAAAAGACGGGTTGTTCAAAACACCTTTAAATTTCTTCAACCACCCCTATTTACAGCCCTATGAAAGGCATTTGCGAGGCTCTATCATGCGCTATCTTTTATTTCTGCTTTTTGGACTGGGGATATTTCAGACTGCCCCGGTCATCGCGGCCGATACCATAAAGATTTTCACCTATCGCCAGCCGGCCTTGTTGGCGCCGCTTCTGGATGGTTATACAAAATCAACAGGTGTTGAGTTTCAAACAGTCTATGCCCCAAAAGGGCTGGTCGCCAGATTGCAAGCCGAAGGGGAGAGCGCACAAGCCGATTTGGTTATCACAGCAGATATAAGCCGGGTAAAGGAGTTGGCCGATTCAGGCCTGCTTGCGCCGATAGCCTCGCCGGTAATCGCCCGAAATGTTCCGGCACATTTACGCGCCTCGGATAATAGCTGGACAGCTTTATCCTTGCGGGCGCGGATTTTGGCGGTATCAAAGGCACGGGTAAAAAAAGGCGAGATTACCGAAATTGAACAGCTGGCAGAACCGCAATGGCAGGGACGAATATGCAGCCGTCCTGGCAGCCATGTCTATAACCGTGCCTTGCTGGCTTCGCTGATAGCCCATCATGGCCAGGCAGCGGCAACCAAATGGACAGAAGGGCTGGTGGCCAACCTTGCCCGCCGTCCGCAAGGCAATGACAGAGCCCAGGCCAAGGCGATATTTGCCGGCGAATGTGATATCGCGCTGATGAATACCTATTATTACGGGCAGTTGAAATTTAACAAGACAGAAGCTGAACAGCGTAAATGGGCAGATAGCATCGAGCTGGTCTTTTTTAACCAGCAAGGGCGCGGCCAGCACGTAAACATCTCTGCTGGCGGAATATTAAAGACCTCGAAAAACAGAAAAGCTGCCATAGAATTTCTGGAATGGCTTACCACCACAGAGGCGCAAGGCCTCTATACCGAGATAAATTTTGAATATCCTGTTAATCCCTCTACCCGGCCAGGGGCAGAAATCGCTTCCTGGGGACAGTTCAAGATGGATGAGCTGGCGCTGGAGGATATAGCCCGCCTGAGCCCGACTGCCCAGCGCATTATCAATATAACAGGCTGGTAGGCTTCTCAGGGTTAAGCCTGTTTTAAAACTGTAAAGAAACTGACATAATTCCCCTCTAGCTTTTCTGGTGATTGATGAAAAGAATAAAGCAGGAGGGGGAAGGGTAATGCGTCAAAAGCTTGCAGCAGAGTTTTTAGGCACTTTATTGCTGGTTGCAACCGTAGTGGGTTCCGGCATCATGGCAGACAGGCTATCGGCTGGAAATGATGGGCTGGCATTGCTGGGCAACACCATAGCTACAGGGGCAATTTTATATGTCCTTATCACGCTGTTCAGCCAGATATCAGGGGCACATTTTAACCCGGCTGTAAGCTGGGTGATGATGTTAAAAGGAGATCTGAATAAACAGGTTCTAACTCCCTATATTATCTTGCAAATAACAGGTGGCATCTGCGGCACTTTTTTAGCGCATATCATGTTTGAGGTGCCAGTTATTCAGCTTTCTGAAACATTACGTTCCGGGCCGTTTCAATATGCGTCCGAGATAGTTGCCAGCTTTGGACTGGTCTTGACCATCTTGCTGGGGGCGCGCTATCGCCCGGAGGCCGTAGCAATGCTGGTCGGATTATATATTACCGCCGCTTACTGGTTTACCGCCTCTACCAGCTTTGCAAACCCTGCGGTGACAATCGCTCGTACCCTTACCAACAGCTTTTCCGGCATTTATTACGGGGATACAGCTTTTTTCATTCTTGCCCAGCTGACAGGCGGTTATCTGGCTTTGCGTGTTGCCCGGTTTCTGGAAACCGCGTGAAACGATGTTTTTACGCAAAATGAGTGATTAAAAAATAAATTAAAGACAGTATGTTATAAAATAACTGATGGTTTTTACATTTTTTTTCTAAAACAGGGCTGTTTCGGGTCGTTAATCGCTTCGCAGAGAATTTATTTTGCAAGTGGATAATAAAAAACAGATGAAAACACCGCCCATACAAGCTGATATACCAGCAATGCCGCCTGTGCAAAAGGACGCTATTTCGCGCCCGAATGCCCAGCTAATGCGGTTGCCAGAGCGGTTATCTGCACATATGCAGAGCCGCAGCCAGGCAGGGCAGGTCTATGTATCCGATGCGGTGATGTCTCTGGAAGCAGAGATGAAATCCCTTCATATGGCGATACAATATGCCTCGCGGGCAAGCTCGCTAATTCAGGAAACAGAAGAGCAGACAGGCGAGCTGCTAAACTTGGTTCATCAAATTCGTTCCATGGCCCGTAAAATGACCTTGCCCGATATTCGCGAGGCAGAACGGCAAAAAACCGAAACCCGCATGAACAAGCTGTGGGGCGAGGTGCAGAAATTTTCTGGCGCAGAGGCCGTATCCATGATGGATGGTTCATTTAAAAAGGCTGTGCCATCGACCCCGTCTGGCAAAGCGCAGGCACTTGCCAATCTGGATAAGGCGGCCCATCAATTGGAATTGCAGCGCACCGCGCTGGCAGATACCGCCCAGGGAGTAAGACAGACAATTGATATGCTGACAAAATCGGGCACGCCCGATGAGATGTTCTATCGCGACCCTGCCTTTAAACCGGCTGTCGATCATGTAGAAAAATCTGCAGCCGTAATGGCAGAACGCGCAGAAATCACCAAGGCCGCGCAGAAAAAAGCCGCCTCTGCACTCTTTACCCAAATATTGCAGATAATCTAGGGAATTCAGCCCTGAAAAACGGGCTGGATATAGTCAGATTTCCCCTGTCATGCTAGGCTGTCCAAACATCAAAAGGATAGGAGTTTTTTTTATGTCTGTACGATATATTCCAATTTTGGCCGGGGCGATATTCATGGTCGGCATCGCTCAGACTGGCCTTGCCCATCAATGCCAGTTGCACGGCAATGATGCCAGCTCCATCAGCCAATATAATCAATGCAAGGCAGATTTAAATATCAAGGGAATGCACCCGCCTGCAGATACCAGTCAGGATGTAGCCGAATTAGAGGCATTGCGGGCAGAAAATAAACAGCTTCGCCTGCAATTGGAGCTTATCAAAACCCGCCTGTTTGACCTTTTAAAAGGTCTGTAAGATACAGGGTTAGTTTATGGCCATCTGAACCGCCAGCTGAAAGCCGAATGCCATACCAAGACCAAAAACAAGATGATTCACAAGCCCCAGAAAACAGACAAATCTGGGGTTGTCTGTCAGGCGGGCTAATATCCCTTTACCCATGGCAGGCAAAAAGAAAAACCACGGCACAACCACTGAGGCAATACCAAAGATTGCGCCGCTATAAAAGCTATTATCCAGCCAGCCTATATCGCGCAGGCCAAAATACACCAGCGCATAGCCTATCCCCACCAGATAATGCACCAGCCAGCCAAGCGAGGTTTCGCCAGATATGGCAGGCAGATTATCAATTTCCGCATTGATTAGCTTGCCGCGCGTAAACAGATAGCCAGCCCAGCGGCCAACCATGCCCCAATTGGAAGGCGGTATTTTATGGGTGATAAACAGCAAACGCTGAAAAGTATCCATCACCAGACAGGACATTACCCCGGCAATTAAAATTTCATTGATATGTGCCTCTAATCCCATCGCCAAATACCCCCTTTTTTTATGTTCTAGCTTAACCTGCCATAAAATCGGGTGGGTGAAAATTTTTTTTTATTTGTCTGATTTTGGTTTGGGACGAGGCCAGAGATAAAGGGCTAGTTGCGAATGATTATTGTTTACATATTATGATTTCCTGTTTAATCAGATGGGTGTTTTTATCATCTGCTTTTTGAGGCGCAATACGCGGGTGCGCGATAAGGCTTAATTCGGGGTAGGACAAAATGACCGCTCTGTCCGGACATCAAACAGGTTTGGCCAATCATCGGATGGTGCGATATGTGCGCCAGGCTTTGGCGATACATCCGCTTTTATTCATCCTCTCGCTATTATTGCTTGCCCCGGTCATGGCAATCCTTGTTGTAGCAACAGGCCCGAGCGATGATTTAATGCCGCATTTGCTGCAAACGGTTCTGGGCAAATATATAGAAAACACCCTGTTATTGATGGGCGGAGTAGGCAGTCTGGCGGTCATTTTCGGGGTTTCCACGGCTTGGCTGGTCAGCCGCTATCATTTTGCCGGGCGCGGCTGGTTTGAATGGCTTTTGGTGCTGCCAGCGGCCATACCGGCCTATATTATTGCCTATAGCTATACTGATTTTTTTGAATATGCCGGCCCTTTACAGAGTTATTTGCGCGCGCTTTTTGGCTGGCAGACAGCGCGTGATTACTGGTTTCCCGAAATTCGGTCTTTTGGCGGGGCGATGCTGATTATGGCCAGTGTGCTATATCCTTATATCTATTTGCTGGCACGAGCCGCTTTTCGCCAGACTTCTACCAATCTTTTTGAAATTGCCAGAATATCCGGCCAGAATCTGTTCTGGCAGGTCGGCCTGCCGCTGGCACGGCCTGCGATTATTGCCGGATTATCGCTGGTATTGATGGAGGTGGTTTCGGATTTTGGTACGGTGGAATATTTTGCCCTCGAAACCCTGACGCTTGGTATTTTTAATGTCTGGATAGGGATGAATAGCAAGCCGGCTGCCGCTCAAATCGCCCTATGCGCCTTTATTCTTATCGGCCTGTTACTGATGATGGAGCTGTTTGCCCGTTCACGCCGTTCTTTTCGGAATAGCGGGGTTGGCCGGACAGGGGTGCCGCGTGCCAGCTTGCCAGCCAGATATCAGTTTTTATGTGTGATGATTTGCGCTTTTCCTGTTTTTATCGGGTTTGTTTTACCAGTATTGATATTACTGGAATTTGTTGTCAGCAGTGGCGGCGTTCATGTTCCATCTGATATCTGGCCGCTATTACAGCACTCTTTCGGATTAGCCTTTAGCGCGGCTTTTTTGGTTATTATCATTGCTCTGGCAGCAGCTTTGCTGGCCCATTATCGCTCGTCACGGGCAGGCCAGTTACTGGCCGGGGCAGCAGCAGCCGGCTATGCCTTTCCGGGCACTATTCTGGCCATAGGGGTGCTGGGGATGGCTGGCTATATCGACAAAGTAGCGCTTTATTTGTTTTCTGCCCCGGTGATGGCAGGCGGTTTTGCGATGCTATTATTTGGTTTGCTGGTGCGTTTTCATGCGGTGGGCTATGGTTCGATTATTTCGGGTATTCGCAAGATGCCGCCGCATATGATGGAGTCAGGACGTATAATGGGCTATCGCTTTGGCACTATCATCCGCACGGTTATTCTGCCGCTGCTGCGCAATTCGATTATCGCTGGCAGTTTGCTGGTTTTTGTGGATGTGATGAAAGAATTGCCAATGACCTTGCTGTTACGGCCATTCTCCTTTGAAACCTTTGCCACCTATACCTATCAATTTGCCAAAGATGAAATGCTGGAAGCCGCTGCTTTGCCTGCCTTGCTGATTGTCTGTGCCGGATTGATACCTGTTTATTTAGCTAATAGAGCGCTTGAGAAATAATCCCAAACCGCTAGGATAAATCAGGTTAATCGTTCTGATTTGCCAGATCTGGCAATAAATCACTTGAGAAAAAAAGGGTTAGGCTCTGTGACGTCATCAAAGGATAAAGATCGCATTGTTGGGATGCGTAAAGGGTTAACAAAATATGGCGATGATGAATTTGCCCTGTTTTTGCGGAAAAGTTTTATCAAGGGGGCAGGCTATGGGGATGAAGCCCTCAGCCGCCCGGTAGTTGGCATCATCAATACAGGTAGCGATTTTAATCCCTGTCATGGCAATGCAGAGGAATTGATCGAGCGGGTAAAAGCAGGGGTCGAGGCCTCGGGGGCGTTACCCATGACCTTTCCGACTATCAGCCTGCATGAATCCTTTTCTTTTCCTACCTCGATGTATCTACGCAATTTAATGGCGATGGATACAGAGGAGATGCTGCGCGCTCTGCCTCTGGATAGTGTGGTACTCATTGGCGGGTGTGATAAAACTGTACCTGCCCAGATTATGGGCGCATTAAGCGCTGATATTCCTTTTGTCCAGCTGGTAACAGGGCCCATGCGTACCGGCAGTTTCCGCGGCCAGAGGGTGGGGGCCTGTACCGATTGTCGCCGTTTGTGGGCAGAATATCGTGCTGGCAATCTGGATGATGAGGCCATTGCAGATGCCAATAACGCACTTGTGCCGTC
>CBFIAD010000029.1:0-22374 GCA_965660495.1 Puniceispirillaceae bacterium (SeqCode) | reverse complement strand
TATTACACAGGCTTTTTCGAATATGGGAAAAGGGCTGAACAAGCCGGGTAAATTGTTCCAGCTGGAATCCATTAATGCTATCAGATGGGTCATCCGAGCACGCCAGATGGCTCATGACCAGTGATAGCTCCAATTGATGCAGGATATGCGAGGGGTCAGATAAAAATACATGGCTGTCCGCGCCAAATCCCAGCCGATTCATGCCGGTATCAATATGCAAAATGGCTGGCAAAGCAGATTGTTTTTTTACCTGATAGGCGGCCAGCCATTCTGCCTGTTCGCGGCTGTTGAGAACAGGGGTGAGGTGATAGGCCTGATAGGTCTCCAGATCAGCCAGGCGAAACCCTTCCAGTACGGCAATTTGCGCCCCGTCATATCCCTGACGGGCAAAGGCAGCCTTAAGGCGCACCCCTTCATCCAGCTGGGCGGTGAAAAACAGGCGGCATCCAGCCTGATAGAGGGCTGTTGAAACCGCTTCCATCCCCAGCCCATAGCCATTTGCCTTTACCGCAGCGGCTGTTTGGGTTGATGGGCCTGTCTGAGCATCTAAAAACCGGTAATTATGGGCGATGGCCTGAAGGTTGATATGAAGCTGGGAAGAGGTCATCTTTTACGCCCTGACGCCGAGGAATCTATCATACAGTAATTAAAAACTTTCAGGCAAACTATCCGGGCTGGCCAGATCAGAAAAGCGGGTAAATCGCCCTTCAAAGCTGACATTGGCGATACCCACCGGGCCGTGACGCTGTTTTGCAATAATAATCTCGGCTGTGCCATTTGATTTTTCCAGCCTTTCCTGCCAAAGCTGGTAGCGCAGGTTGAATTTCTCTTCTGTCTCGGTTTCTTTTTGTACCGGCTCGCTTTTATTCAGGTAATATTCCTCGCGATAGACAAACATCACCACATCCGCATCCTGTTCGATTGAGCCGGATTCGCGCAAATCTGCCAGATTGGGGTGTTTATCCTCGCGCTGTTCTACGGCACGCGATAATTGCGAGAGCGCCAGAACAGGTACATCCAGCTCTTTGGCAATGGCCTTTAAAGAGCGGCTGATATTCGAGATTTCCTGTACCCGGTTTTCCGGGCGCGAGCCAAGCTGGGCTTGCAATAGCTGCAGATAGTCAATCACAATCAGGCCTAACCCTGTTGTTCGTTTCAGGCGGCGTGCACGGCTGGCCAGCTGGCTGACCGACAAAGCCGGGGTATCATCGATATAAAAAGGGGCTTTGGCGATTTGATCGCTGGCCTCAACCAGCCCCATAAATTCTGCACTGGATAGATTGCCGCGGCGAATGGATTCAGAATCAATTTCTGAACGTTCTGCCAGAATTCTGGTACCCAGCTGTTCTGCTGACATCTCGCAAGAGAAAAAAGCCACTGGCACGGGTTCTTCACCTGTGCGGGTGGTCGAGGCCGCATGAAAGGCAATATTGGTGGCCAGAGCGGTTTTACCCATCGCTGGCCGGCCAGCCAGAATGACCAGATCCGATTTCTGCAAGCCGCCCAGCAGATTATTCAAACTGGTTAGCCCGGTGCTGACCCCGGATAAATGCCCGTCATTTTGCGCCGCTATCTCTGCCATCCGAACGGTTTCGCCCAAAATGGTCTCAAAACTGCGCAAGCCATTATCAGAGCTATCTGTTTCTGCCAGCGAGAACAGATATTGCTCGGCCGCCTCAATCTGTGTCATGGCCGGTTTTTCCAAATCCGGATTTTGCGCGTCATGCGCGACCTGATCGGAAATGCGTACCAATTCACGCCTCAGATAGGCTTCATGGATCACATCGGCATAATTGGGCGCATCCGATACCGAGATCACCCCATCAACCAGGTCGCCCAAATAGACATCCGCCCCGTCATCCCCAAAAGCTGTATTATTGGCAAAAAAAGCTTTCAGTGTGACCGGGTTTGCCAGCTGTCCGCGCCCGATAAGCCGGGCGGCAGCTTCATAAATCTGGCCATGAACCGGGTCGTGGAAATGTTCCGGGCGAAGCGGCATATCCAGCCGATCCATCACACTATTATCCAGTAGCAAAGCTCCGATAAAGCTTTGTTCTGCCTGAATATTTTGAGGCAGGCTACGCGGCGTGGCAGCCGCCATGATGCCCGGCAAGGGCGTTACAATTGTTTCTGACGCATTATCTGACATATCCGACAAGCTATCAAATTTTGGTGGTTACGTCTCTTGTTAATATTGTGGATAGTGTGGATAACTCAAAAAAAATGCCCCATCGATCCAAAAAATCAATAGGGCAATTTTACTTTTTGAATATCGTAGCAGTGAAGGACTAGTTGCTGGCTTCCTCATCTGCTTCTGCATCGGCTGTTTCTGCCTCTGCTTCAGCTGTTTGGGTGGTCTCTTCTGCGACAGGTGCGGCTGTTTCTGCAACAGCTTCTTCCTCGTCAAAGTCATTTGCGACAATCGCTGCGCCAGTTTCGGCCTGTGTTTTGGCTTCTTCGGCAGAACGGGCAATATTGACAATCACCTCAACCTGTACTTCGGCATGCAGATTAATTTTTACCGAGAATAAACCCAATGTTTTTAAGGCCTTGTCCATAACAACCTGGCGCTTATCGATATCATGTCCGGCTTCGGCAACGGCTTCTGCAATATCCTTTGCAGAAACAGAACCGAATAGCTGACCCATTTCAGAGGCGGCGCGTACCAGCACAACTGACAGCCCATTCATGTTTTTCATGGTGCCTTCTGCTGCGCTGCGGGCTTCTGCGTTACGGCTTTCACGATCGGCGCGTTCGGCTTCGAACTTTTCCAGATTCGCTTTATTTGCGCGTAGAGCCTTACCAGTTGGCAACAGGTAGTTGCGCGCATAGCCCGGCTTTACCTTTACCACATCGCCCAGCTTGCCCAGCTTGTCTACACGTTCAAGAAGAATGATTTCCATGTTCGTTATCCTTTCTTTCCCGTGCCTAGCTAATCACATACGGCATAAGCGCCAAATAACGTGCACGCTTGATGGCTGTTGATAATTCGCGTTGTTTTTTTGCTGATACTGCGGAAATACGTGAGGGTACAATCTTGCCCCGTTCCGATGTAAAGCGGGTTAACAGCTTGGTATCCTTATAATCAATGCGCGGGGCATTTGGCCCTGAAAATGGACAGGATTTCCGGCGACGTCCCTGTGGTCTGCGAACCGCGCTGCGCGTGATTTCCAATTTTGTCATCGCTTACTCCTCTGTCTCTGCGGATGCGTCCGCGTCATTATCTTCAGCCGAGGCGTTTCTGGATTCTCTGTCCCCGCGCTCGCCGCCACGTGGTGCCCGTTCTGCACGCTGGGCTTGCATCATGATAGACGGCCCTTCTTCTACCTCTTCGATAGAGATATTCATAAAGCGCAGAATATCTTCGTTCAGTCCCATGATACGCTCATATTCTCTTAAGGTATCATTATCTGCTTCTAGATTAAGCATGACATAATGGCCTTTGCGGTTCTTTTTCACGCGGTAAGCGAGCGCCCGCAGACCCCAATATTCATGTTTGTGGATTTTGCCCCCGCCATTTTCGATAATGGCAGAGAAATCTTTTGTCAGCGCTTCTACATGTTGTGCAGAAACGTCTTGGCGTGCGATAAACACGCTTTCATAAAGCCGCATTTAACTCTCCTTATGGCTTATTGTTTTGGCCATTTTTGGCAAAAACGAACCAGCTCTTTCGGCGTCAAGCTGGCAAGGATAAAAGGTTTGAAAAATTTGGCGAGTATTAAAAATTCACCATTATCTGCAAACCTGATTACGAATAGGCCTGTATATGACGCAAAGCTGGAAAAAAATCAAGTCTTGATTCCTCGCCTGCAATCAGGCCTATTTATGGGCAGTGCAGAGGGTTGCTTAAGGCAAACCGAAGACCGCGCGATAGGCGGTTTGGCTATTTTTTGAAAAAATTTTAATAACGGAGGGGCAGGGGTGTCAAAAACAGCCTTTTTATTTCCAGGACAGGGATCACAAACACCCGGTATGGCAAGCGCATTGGCCGCACAAAGTCCAAAAGCGCGCGAGATTCTGGAGGAAATCGACAATACGCTGGGATTCAAACTTTCTGCTTTAATGGCAGTGGGTCCGGCAGATGAGCTGCAGCTCACCCAAAATGCCCAGCCGGCTTTGTTTGCCAGCTCTCTTGCGACGCTGAAAACGATAGAGGAAGCTACCGGAAAATCTATCGATCAGCTATGTGATTTTGTTGCCGGACATTCTTTGGGGGAATATTCAGCGCTTTGTGCGGCACACACCTTCGAAGTGGCTAGTACCGCTTCCTTGCTCAGATTGCGCGGTGAGGCGATGCAAAAAGCTGTGCCTGTGGGGGAGGGGGCAATGGCCGCCCTGCTAGGGGCAGATGTTGAGTTGGCAAATGCGGTTGTTAGCGAAGCCAGCACGGTCGGCTTGGTCGAAATTGCCAATGATAATGCCGCTGGCCAGATTGTGGTAAGCGGTGCGACAAAGGCTGTGGAAGCAGCAATGCAAATTGCCCGGGACAAGGGGTTGCGCCGGGTGGTGTCTCTGCCGGTAAGCGCGCCTTTCCATTGTGCGATGATGGCACCGGCCGCAGATGTGATGGCAGCGGCGCTGGGAGAAACGGTCATGCGCGATGCCGGTGTGCCGGTTGTCTGTAATATCACTGCCAGCCCTGAACAAAGCGCAAACCAATTACGCAGTAATCTGGTTGCCCAGGTCACCGGGCGTGTGCGCTGGCGCGAGACAATGGAATATATGGTTTCAAATGGCGTAACCCGTTTTGTGGAGCTGGGGACTGGTAAAGTATTGTCCGGCCTGGCAAAACGTGCTGCCCCAGAGGCAGAAATTTTATCCCTGGATACGCTGGAAGATATCCAGTCAGCCTTTAATCTCTAAAAGAATATGAGAGGAAAACAGATGTTTGATCTAACGGGAAAATCGGCTCTTATCACAGGGGCAAGTGGCGGGATTGGCAGTGCTATTGCCAGAGCCTTGCATGGGCAGGGGGCACAAGTGGTGCTGCATGGCACGCGGGCGGAAAAGCTGGAAAGCTTGAAGGCCGAGCTGGGAGAGGGCGCGTATGTTCTTACCGCCAATCTTTCTGACCGCGAGGCGGTTTCCGGAATGGTGGAAAAAGCAGCTGAAATGGCCGGATCGGTAGATATCCTGGTCAATAATGCCGGCATTACCCGCGATAATCTGTTCATGCGAATGAAAGACGAGGAATGGGATGATGTATTGGCGGTGAATATGACCGCTTCGATGATATTGTGCCGCAGCGCAATGCGCGCGATGATGAAGGCGCGCTGGGGGCGGATTATTTCTATCTCCTCTATTGTCGGGGTGACGGGCAATCCCGGCCAGACCAATTATGCGGCATCAAAAGCCGGGATGATAGGCTTTAGCAAATCCCTTGCCGCAGAAGTGGCCAGCCGCGGCATTACCGTGAATGTCATCGCCCCTGGCTTTATTGAAACGCCGATGACAGATGTGTTGAGTGACGATCAAAAAGAAAAGCTGCTGGTGAATGTGCCGGCTGGCAGATTGGGGCAGGGCGACGAGATCGCTGCCGCCGCGCTGTATCTGGCCAGTAATGAGGCTGGCTATGTGACAGGTTCAACCTTGCATGTAAATGGCGGCATGGCTATGCTCTAGTCAGGGGCTTGTTATCTGTTTGCAGATGGCGATAATCATCGTGAATTGCAAATGGTTGTTAAGGGTATTTTTGACTGGTATTCTGGTCGCAGTTATGATATCCCCTGCAAAACTGATGGGCGAAAAACCCATTTAAACGGGTGAGCTTAAGCTTTAAGGAAGATGAAAATGAGTGACATTGCAGAGCGCGTAAAAGGCATCGTTGTTGAACATTTGGGTGTCGATGGTGATAAGGTTGTTGAAGGCGCATCATTTATTGATGATTTGGGCGCAGACAGTCTTGATACTGTTGAGTTGGTTATGGCGTTTGAAGAAGAATTCGGTTGCGAAATTCCAGATGACGCTGCTGAAAAAATTCTGACTGTTAAAGATGCTGTAGATTTTCTGCAGGCAAACGCAGCTTAATTAAAAAGCCTTTAAAACGCCCCCATGCCTTGCGACACCGCTTTGATCAGCTGGTGAGTTCTATGGCGGAGGGCGTTTTTCTTATCTTAAGCAATAATTTCCAGGGCAATAATTTCCAGGGCAATAATTTCTAGAGCAATAAGCAGAGTGAGGATGATATGCGGCGGGTTGTGATAACAGGCATGGGTATTGTATCACCGCTAGGGGCAGGGCTTCGACATAACTGGAATAGCCTGCTCGATGCAAAAAGCGGTATCAGTCGGATTTCAGGGTTTGAAACAGATGATTTGGCCTGTCAGATCGCTGGCCAGGTGCCGCAAGACGGGCGCGAGGGCGCTCTTAATCTGGATGATTTTATTGAACCCAAAGAACAGCGCAAACTGGATCGCTTTATTCAGCTTGGGATTGTCGCCGGTATCGAGGCGGTAGAGGATTCCGGCTGGAAGCCGCAGGATATTGCCTCTCAGGATCGTTCCGGTGTGATGATGGGTTCCGGCATTGGCGGCTTGCAAACCATTGTGGAAACCACTGAATTATTAAATGAAAGAGGGCCGCGCCGGATCAGCCCGTTTTTTATTCCCTCAGCGCTGATTAATCTGATTTCCGGCCAGATTTCCATTCGTTATGGTTATCGCGGGCCAAACCATGCGGTGGTTACTGCCTGTTCTACAGGGGCGCACGCAGTGGGCGATGCTGCGCGCCTTATTGCCTTTGATGATGCTGATGTGATGCTGGCAGGCGGGGCAGAAGCAGCTGTTTGCCGTTTGGGCATTGCCGGTTTTGCCGCTGCCCGTGCGCTTTCCACAAGCTATAATGACAGCCCGGAGGTTGCCTCTCGCCCCTATGATACAGGCCGGGACGGTTTTGTGATGGGCGAAGGGGCAGGGGCGCTGGTTTTAGAAGAATATGAACATGCCAAAGCTCGCGGTGCAAAAATCTATGGCGAGGTAAAAGGCTATGGCCTGTCAGGTGATGCCTATCATATCACCGCCCCTGCCGAAGATGGCAATGGGGGATATCGGGCGATGGCCGCTGCGCTGAAACGTGCGGGGCTGAACGTGGATGAGATTGATTATATCAATGCCCATGGCACGTCTACCCCGCTAGGCGATGTGATAGAGGCGAATGCCGTTCGCCGCCTGCTGGGCGAGGATAACAACAATATTTCCATGTCCTCTACCAAGAGTGCGACCGGGCATTTGCTGGGCGCGGCCGGGGCGATTGAAGCGATTTTCTCTACCCTTGCTGTGGCAGAAGATATTGTGCCGCCTACCCTTAATCTGCATGACCCGGAACCGGCTCTTGACGGTCTGGATCTCGTGCCGCTTCAGGCAAAAAAGCGGGTGGTGCGTAATGCCATGTCCAATTCCTTTGGATTTGGCGGGACAAACGCCTCTCTTATCATTGGCAAAGCTGACTAGTGAGCGAAAAAGAGGCCGCACCCCCCAAGCCAAGACCATCGCGATTAAAACGCCTTTTTGTCCGACTGGCGGTTGTCGCAGCGATGGTGGGGGTGGTAGGCGGGCTTGCCGGATATCTGTTTGCCGATCATTTGCGCCATCAAGATGGGCCGCATGATGAAGCGGTTCTGGTCACCTTGGATTTGGGTGATGGACGCTTTAGCATCAAACACAAGCTCTTTTCTGCCGGGGTGATATCCCACCCCCTTCATCTGGATATTGCTGCCTTTATGGCATGGGGTGACTTTCGACCGCTTGCCGGTGAATATCGCGTACCGCCAAAAGCAAGTCTTGTTGATATTATCGCCCTTTTTAATAGCGGTAAAACCTATCAACGCCGTCTGACCATTATTGAAGGCTGGCGAGGATATGAGGTAATGCAGGCCATAAATTCAGCAGAAGGGCTGGGGTCGGTTATTTTACGCCCGCCCGAAGAGGGCAGTGTTTTTCCAGATACCTATTATTACACAAAAGGCATGGATAGACGCGAATTATTAGCACGAATGCAGGCGAAAATGGAGCTTGAACTGGCGCAAATCTGGGCAGACAGACAGGCCGGTCTGCCCTATACATCGCCCCAAGATTTGCTGATTATGGCCTCTATCATCGAAAAGGAAACAGGGCTGGCATCTGAACGTGCGCTGGTTGCCGGGGTGTTTGTAAACCGGCTCGATAAAAAAATGCGTTTGCAGTCTGACCCGACCGTAGCCTATGGGCTAGGGCTGGACGGGGAGTTGCCAGTAACACTTAGCAAAGATGATTTAAATAAGGCTCATCGCTGGAATACCTATCGCCTGACAGGACTGCCCGCTGGTCCGATTGCCAATCCTGGCGCTGAGGCGCTGATGGCAGCCGCTCATCCGCAAAAAACAGAATATTTATATTTTGTGGCCGATGGCAAAGGCGGGCATAATTTTGCAAAAACACTGGACGCCCATAATCGGAATGTCCGAATATATAGAAAATCACTCTCACAGGCAGAATAAGATGGTAAAACGTCGTGGTCTCATGCTGGTTCTTTCCTCTCCTTCTGGGGCAGGCAAAACCTCTATTGCTCGAACCTTGCTCAAACAGGATACCCAATTAGCCATGTCGGTATCTGCCACAACGCGCCGCCGCCGCCCGGGCGAGGTCGAAGGCAAGGATTATTTCTTTATCGATGAGATGGCCTTTAAAACAAAGATAAATCAGGGATATTTTCTGGAATATGCCGAAGTTTTTGACCATTTTTATGGCACGCCAGCTGATACAGTGAATAAAACCCTGAATGAAGGCCGGGATATATTATTTGATATTGACTGGCAGGGTACACAACAGATCAAGGCACGCGCACGCCAGGATTTGGTCAGCATCTTTATTTTGCCGCCTTCCACACCGGAACTGGAGCGCCGGTTATTAAATCGGGCGCAAGACAGCGCAGAAGTGGTCGCCGGGCGTATGGCAAAAGCCGCTGACGAGATGAGCCATTATCCAGAATATGACTATGTCATTATCAATCATGATTTGACCCAATCGGTGGCAGCGGTGCAAACCATATTGGATGCCGAACGCTTGCGTATTGACCGTCAACAGGGTTTAAGTGATTTTGTCAAACAATTGCGCCAATCCAGCAGAGCCTGAAAAGCGTAAAGCCGGTCGTTAGCTCTATTCTTTAAATTTGGCGTTTTTTTGGCTGTTCGTGATAAAGCCTTGCAAGGGCGCAAAAGCCCTCAATAGGAATATCCTGTGGCCGGCTGGACGGGTCAATTCCCGCAGCAGCAATAAAATCTGCCCCGCCATAGGCTTTGAAAGAGGCGCGCAGCATTTTGCGCCTCTGGCCAAAGGCAATTGCGGTCACCGCTTCGAGATCTGCTGCATTACATGGCGCAAGCGGGGTTTCTCGTGGGATAATCCGCACCACGCTTGAGGTGATTTTGGGCGGCGGAATAAAGGCCTCTGGCGGAATGTCAAAGACCCGCTCGGCTGTGCTACGCCATTGGGTGATAATCGAAAGCCGCCCATAGGCCGCATCGCCTGGCCGGGCGGTAATGCGCATAGCTACTTCTTTTTGAAACATCAGGATAAAGGCTGAAAACGCTTCGGCGTGTTCTAGCCATTGCAAGAGCAGGGTTGTAGCAATATTATAGGGCAGATTGGCGATAATTTGGCGCGGCGCCTCGCCAAATTCCCAGACAGGCTCTTTTAGGGCATCTGCCTCTTTCACGCTCAGGCGACCCGATGCCGCCTCTATTAGATGCCTCAGAAAGCCGATAACCCGTCGATCCTTTTCAACCGCGATAATTTGTTCTGCCCCTTCCAGCAACAGCGCACGGGTCAGCCCGCCAGGCCCTGGCCCTATCTCTATCACGGTTTGGCCAAAGGGCATGGCCGCACGGGCTATTTTAGTGGTCAGATTCAGGTCAAACAGGAAGTTCTGGCCAAGCGATTTACGCGCGGTTAAATCGGCTGACTGAACCAGGTCGCGCAAATGCGGCAGTTGCATCACTGCATTTTTAATTTTTAGCGTTTGTGCATCACTTTCCATTGGCATAACTGGCCATATCTGCGGCCATATCAATGGCAGCGATGAGGCTGTCGGCGCGCGCCTCCAGCTTTGCTGCTCGGTCAAAGGCGGTGCCATGATCAGGCGATGTGCGGATAAAATCCAGCCCTAATGTGACATTTACGCTGTTAAAAAAATCTATTGTTTTTATGGGGATAAGTGCCTGATCATGATACATACACAAGACTGCATCATAATAGTCGCGTGCCTGTTTATGAAACAGGCTATCAGCAGAATAAGGGCCCGAAAGCTGAAAATCACGTGAAGAGAGGCTGGCCAATATCGGGGCAAGCCTGTCTATCTCAAAACGGCCTAAATAGCCTGCCTCGCCGGCATGAGGATTGAGGCCGGCGACTGCAATATGGGGCTGAGTTGTCCCAAAATAGCGTTTCAGAGAGGCCGCAATGATCAAAATAGTCTCGCTGACATCCTCTTTTGTAATGGCGTTCTCTACCGCGCTGAGGGGGATATGAATGGTCAGCGGAATAACTCGTAGCTCGGCATTGGCCAGCATCATGACAGGGCGTTTATTCCCGCCATCCAGATAGGCCAGAAATTCGGTATGGCCAGGATAGGTAAAGCCCGCCTGATAGAGGTTGTCCTTGGCAATCGGATTGGTGACAATGGCCGAAAATTCCCCCGCCTTTACCCCTTTTACCGCATTTTCAATCGCCTGGATAATTTGCTGGCCATGGCCAGGGTTAGGCTGGCCTAATTGCGGTGTTATCGCCCATTTTTGATGAATTATATGGCAACTGTTCTGATGGGTGTTGGCAAATTTATCCCTATCATATTCACAAAAAGGAATATCCAGTCCCATCGCCTCTGCAATTTTTCTTTTATGATCGATATCGCCTTGCAGAACAATATTTTTCCGCCCTGCTTGCCAGGCGCGCAAGGCTATCTCTGTACCAATGCCAGCAGGATCGCCCGGCGTAATAATAGCCGGGGGGATAATGGCCGGTTTATTAATAGATGGCCGTTTCATCGGCATAATTTCCTGTCAGCTGGAATATTCATCAGTTATTTTTCACGCAAGGCAGCATTTCGCTGGGGTGTTAGCTACGATAATCAATTACAGCCTTGCGCTGAAGCCGAAGTAAATAACGCCCGCTTATGCTGGTAAATAATTTTTCAAATTCTACCTGCTTCAAAGTTTCGATATCGGGCAAATCGGCTGTTGGCTGGATACGTTCGCACACCATAAAGACGGTCATGCCTTCGGCAAAGGGCAGGGCAGGGCTTTTTTGCCCCAATTGCAAGGGCATGATGATATCCTGTAATTGCGGCGATAAAGAGCCTACCTGTAAATCGCGCAACAGAGGTAGAGCATCCGAGCCCAGTTCTGTGTTTAATGTGGCCATTTCCTCACAATTATTTACTGCGTCTGCTTGCGCCATTAATTTTTGGCCGGCTGCCATGCGCTCTTCATTGCTGGCTTCGCTGGTCAGCGGCATTACCGCGCGAGCTAATGTCAGCTTGGCGGCTTTTGGATCTGCCAAACCATTTTCGCGGTAGCCATCCTTTTTCAGGATATATATCCGCCCATCCAGTACCAAGGGGCCTATGATATCGCCCTCATCAGCCTCGGCAAGGGAGCTGCGCAGGACAGGCGGCAATTGAGAGACGCGCATCCAGTTTACCCGCCCACCTTGCGAAGCCGTGGCCGCTTCTGAATATTGCGAGGCGATGCTGGAAAAATTGGCTTTTTGATCAAGGGCTTCGATAATCTTATTTGCCAATTCCGATGTTTTTTCAATCGGCCGGTTTGGCGTTGGCTGGAGCAGTATCTCGCTTAGTTTAACCTGCGGCTCATTTTGTGCAGCTTTCAGCTTTTCCAGCTCCAGTTGTGCCAGATTATCCAGATTTTCAAATTGACGTGGAAAGCGAGAGCGCAAAACGCTGCTCCAGAGGATATCTGCGATATATTTATCTGTTACGGTAGATAGTGTTATGCCGCCCTCTTTTAACACTTGCGTGCCTGATTTATCGCCGCGCTTAAAACTGTCATCGATCAGCTGGCGCGCCTGTTGCGAGGCTTCCTGAAGATAGGCGCCAAATTGTTTTTTGGCCGCCTGAAATTTGATTTTTTCAGCTATCAGCTTTTGCAAGGTATCGGTTTTGAAATCTTCCTCGCTCATCTGCAAATTGCTTAGCAGGCGTAAAAATGCCATCCGATTTTCCAAATCAAGATTGGTTATAGGCTCGCCATTTACCAGAGCGACAACTGAAACGCGCTGCTGAGCCATGCCGGGCTGGCTGAAAAAGGCAAAGCTGGCCATCACGCAAACAGCCATAGCCAACAGGCTGACCCGCCCGGATAATGTTTTCAGCAGATGATAATAAAAAAAAGAAATCATATATAAAGATATCCTGAAAATACGCTGATTATTCATCTGCTCTAGCAAGAAGAAACCCGCTAAGCAAACAAATCATCACCGCAGGCCCCCATCCTGCCAGTAAATGCGGTAGTTTTGCAGAATTGCCGAGTAAGTAAACAAAATTGGATAGAAAATAAATCCCGAAACCGGAAGCTACCCCGACCAAAATCAGCCTTATCTTGGTTTGCCGTGAAAAAGAGGTGAGGGTAAAGCTGGCCGCAAGCAAGGCCAGCCCAACCAGCTTTAATGGCGTGGAAAGCAACTGGTGTAAAAACACCAGATGCGGATTTACCGGCAAGCCGGCGCGTTGTTGTACGTCAATAAAATTGGGCAATTTATAAATGCTCACGGTTTTAGGTGGCAAGGTACTTTCCGCCAGATCAGAAGGGCGAAGAATAGTGGGCATAATCACATCACCTAAAATAGTGCTTTGCCCGTCATTGCTGACCTTTACCGCATCCACAATAATCCATCCATTATCTGTTAGCTTCATAGAGGCAGCTTGTGTGCGCCATAATAACTGTCCGTTCGGATTAAGATGATAGATAATTGGGTCAATAATAAGGCTGTTTTGCACCTCCAGAGAGCCGCCATTGATAATCACATTATAGCTGGCATCGCTATCGCGCACCCACACCCCGTTGGTCAGGACAGACAGACCGGATTTGTCTGCTTCGCCGAAAATAGACTTTATCACAAAATTATATTGCTTGGCCGCGGCGGCAGCGACCGGATTAATAACAACCACATGCAAACATCCTACAATAAAGGCGGTGATAATTACCGGCATCAGGGCTTGCCAGATATTCTGTCCCATCACGCGGGCGACCAGAAATTCATGGCTTCTGCTCCACAGATGAAAACAGGCGATAGAGCCAAATAAAACACCGAAAGGCAATACCTGATCAAAAATGCTTGGCACATTTAAAAGCCCGATCATCACAATATAAATAGAGGACAGGTCCGGGGCTTTATTTGATATACGGCGCAATATTTCAATAATTTCAATAAAGGAAATAAAACAGACCAGCCCTAAAGTTGCCCCGATTACCATTTGCAAATAACGGCGCGATAAATAGCTAAACAGGGTCATTGGCAAGGTAATAGACATCTCAGATTTGCCCCTCTGGCCGGCGAAGCTGTTGCCATTGGGCTCTCAGGCCAAGATAGACATCCTGCATCCAAAAAGGCCGCCAGAGCAAAAATACCCCTGCCCCAATCGGGACAAGAACGGCTAAATACATGAGCGGCCAAAGAACAGGTGTGCCAACTGTTGCGCTGCGTGCCAATATCGCCAGGGTCTGAACCGCAACGCCTGTCAAAGCCGCTATTAGGACACGCTTGCCCAGTTTTTCGCGCGAAATATGTCCCTGTAACATGATGGCCGCTGCCAGAATGGTAAGGGCCAGTGCCATAAAAGGCGCGCTCAGTCGATAATGCCCCATCGCCATTCTTTCTCTGGCAAAGCGGGGCGAAATCGCAGTATCGGGATTTAGCAAATTGCGGATAGAATCCTCGTTCATATCCAGAATAACACGCTCGGCTGCGCCGGTATTTTGCTGGCTGATATCCAGTGAATGGGTCTCAAAGGTCAGCTGGGCATTGGATGTGCCATCTTTACGCAGTTCTGTGCGCTGGCCATTCAGCAATAAAAAAACAGGCTGGCCATTAACAGAGGAAAACTGCCCGCGCTCGGAGGTAAAGGTGATGGTAACCTCCGGATTGCGGGAATCCTGAATAAATACGCGCCCCACTTCATTCTGGTTGATCCGCTCGCCCACAAACAAGGTGAGGTTATCTGCGATATCAATAAAGACATTATCCTGAATAAGTAATTTGGGAAGAGAGCCGCGCACCTCTGCCTGAACTTCTTTAAAGGTGGAAAAGCTGGCTGGTAGGATATATACCGAATTAATCAGCAAGGCAAAGGTAAGTGCAGCGCCAAATACCATTGGCACGCGCCCGAATTGCAAGGGGGTAAAGCCAATGGCCTGCATCACAATTAATTCGCGGTCAGATAAAAACCGGCTGATGACCCAGATAACCCCGATAAAGGCCGACATGGGCAAGGCGACCATCAGCCATAAAGGAATAGGGAAAAAGGAAAGCAGCAGAAAATCATAGATAGTGCTGTCTTTACTGACAATAAATTCAAGCATTCTAAGCGCATGATTGAGCCATACAACGCCGATAAGGCTGAGCGCTACCAGCAGACTGCTCATAAAAAAATGCTTTAGCAAATACAGATTCAATTGCATGTAAAATGTTCCGATGCCGCGCTTTTTTAAAGGGTGAATACGGCCAATCTGCCTGCCCTTTACCCCCTTAACGACCCTTTATGAAAATGATCGTGAAAATTATTCTTCTCTTAGCATATTTAAAGGTGTTTTCAAAGGATGCAACGTCGGTGCCATAACACAAAGAACGCTGCCAGAGCCGGATATCTTTTGCTGCCAATTATTTTTTAAGCTGAAAACCGGCACTGGAAAATTAATATTATTCACTGGATAATGGGTCTATCTTAACCTAAATAAAAAGATAGTTGAATATTTCCACGCAAAATTAGGCAGGTCAGGAAAAATTATGCCTGTTTGCGGTTTGATTTACATCCCTAGCGTTTTAAGGAATTGATGAAGATGTCTGCAAGAATAAGCCCGGCAAGATTGAGTTTTGAATTTTCTTCTGCGCCAATAGAGGCGCCCAGATTGGTGCTTATGCATGCCGATACAGGGTTTTTGCATGCCGCTTCTGCTGAACAGGAAAGCTTTATTGCCACCGCGTGTACCGTAGCAGAATTTACCGGCAAAACAGGCAGTTTTTTGCCTCTTTATACCCATGAAGGGCCGGTTTTGGTTGGCGGGATTGGCAGTGGCCTTATCGCCGGGATGGCGGCTGAAAATTGGGGCGGAAAACTCTTTGCCCAGATGGAGACAGCTCCTTTTAACCAGCTTCAACTGGAGGCAGCAGGGTTTGCCGATGATGTGCTGATGTCTGTTATGGGCGGGGCTTATGCGGCCAGCTATCATTTTATTGAATATTTCACCAAACAGGAAAAGCCGCCTGTGGCCGCTTGCCTGACCATCACAACCGATCGCAAGGATGCGCTGTCCGATGAATGGCTGTCGCGTAAGCCGCTTTATGACGGGGTGTTTACTGCACGCGATCTGGTGTTTGAGCCGGCAAATATTCTCTATCCGGTTGAATTTGCAAAACGCTGTCAGGCGCTGGAAAATACAGGGCTGGAAATAGAGGTGCTGGACCAGGTCGCTCTGGAGAAAATCGGTATGGGCGCATTGCTGGGGGTCGGGCAGGGTTCTGTGCGCGAGTCTGCTGTGGTTATTATGAAATGGATGGGCGGCGGCGATGAAGCCCCTATCGCTCTGGTTGGCAAAGGGGTCTGTTTTGATACAGGCGGTATCTCGCTAAAGCCGGCCAAGGGCATGGAAGATATGAAATGGGATATGGGCGGTGCGGCCGGCGTGACCGGGGCGATGCACGCGCTGGCAGGCCGCAAGGTCAAGCGGAATGTTATCGGCATTATCGGCCTGGTGGAAAATATGCCGGACGGCAATGCCCAGCGGCCGGGCGATGTGGTTACCACCTTGTCCGGGCAAACCGTTGAGGTGATAAATACCGATGCAGAAGGCCGACTGGTATTGGCCGATGTGCTGACTTATGTACAACATACATATAAACCGCAGGCTATTGTGGATATGGCTACCCTGACAGGGGCGATTTTGGTTTCGCTTGGTAAGGAACATGCCGGGCTGTTTTCCAATTGTGACAGCCTGTCCGAGGCAGTGATGCAAGCAGGCAGGGAAGTAGAGGAAACAAGCTGGCGTATGCCGATGGGCAAAGCCTATGATGATATGCTGAAATCGCATATTGCGGATATGAAAAATATTGGCGGGCCCTATGGCGGGTCGATTACGGCTGCCTGTTTTCTCGAACGTTTTATTGAAAATGACACCCCTTGGGTGCATCTGGATATCGCTGGCAAGGCCTGGTCAGATAAAGACAGGCCAACTGTGAAAAAAGGCGGGACAGGTTTTGGCGTGCGGCTATTGAACCAGCTGGTGGATAACTGGCGCGATGAGAGCTGATTAAAAAACGCACCATGCAGGAAACAGAGCCCATACAAATTGATTTTTATCATTTGAAATCAGCAGATATTGCCAGCCCTCTTGCGATGCTGAGCCATAAAGCCGTATCAAGCGGGCAAAAGATGCTGATACTGGCTCGCGCAGAACAGTATGACGCGATCAGTACTGCTTTATGGGTAAACAGGCCGGAGAGTTTTCTTGCCCATGATATAGATGACGGGCAGGGCGCTGATCATGCCCCTGTATGGGTATCGACCCGGCCAGATGAAAATCCGATTAATGCGCCTTTTATTGCGCTTACCTGCGGGATGGTGCCAACAGATTTAACCCGCTACAGGCGTATATTTAACCTGTTTGACGGTGGGGATGCACAGGCCTTGCAGATTGCCCGGCAATGCTGGAAAGACTGGTCAGCAGAAGCAGGCTTTCAGTGCCGCTATTTTGCCCAGGATGAAGAAGGGCAATGGTCTTTACGCAAATAGCCCCTGTTTTTACAGTATCTGTCAAAATTTTTATCAAAAATAGGCCGCTATCACCGCTTTTTTCATCTTCAGGTCTTTTTGTTAGGGGCGAGGTTTGCTATAAGGCGCGCATAAAAGCTGTTTTTACGGGGCAGGTCTGCCCCTTTTTTAACGATAAAGGATTAACTTTATGGCAACTCAACGTACTTTTTCTATCATCAAACCAGATGCGACACGCCGCAACCTGACCGGGGCGATCAATGCTAAAATCGAAGCAGCTGGTTTGCGTATCGTTGGTCAAAAGCGTATTCACATGAGCAAGGCACAGGCAGAAGCCTTTTATGCGGTGCACGCAGAACGCCCATTTTACAATGATCTGGTCAGCTTTATGATTTCAGGCCCGGTTGTGGTACAGGTTCTGGAAGGCGAAAATGCGGTCTCAGCTTATCGCCAGGTGATGGGCGCAACCAATCCGGCTGATGCGGATGAAGGCACTATTCGTAAAGAATTTGCTGAATCTATCGAAGCAAATTCTGTACATGGCTCAGACAGTGATGAAAATGCGATTATAGAGATCGGCCACTTCTTCACCGAAGATGAAATTGTTGGCTAATCAGGCCGTATAGATATAAAAAAGGGGCATTCTGCTATAATGCAGGATGCCCCTTTTGCCTTTACAGGCCTTTTATAATCAGACGATATCAGACCAGAAAATAGGCCATCAATGCCAGCGTAATCACAATCGCAATGATGGTATATTTGGTGAAATTCATAAAGCCTTCATAAAAAGCCAGATTTGCTTTTGCGTGCTTGTCAAATTTTTCTGTATTCATTTTTCGTCAACGCCCCCGAAATGCAAGAATCTGTTTCTTTCCAGTTTTATGCCTGTTCATCTGCGTGAAATCAAGAGTGTGAAACAGAATTTACCCAAAAATCAATCGCCCGTCTTCGGGCAGGGCCAGGTCTTTGCCACAGGATTTATCCTGCCAGCTCGCCCTGTCCTGTTTCAGCGCCAGCGTGCCGCTGGCCAGCGCATTTACTACCATAGGATAGAGAATATGTTCAAGGGTGAGCACACGCCTGGACAGGCTGTCTTCATCTTCTCCTTGGCGAACTGGCAGCTGCATTTGGGCAATCACTGCCCCGTCATCCAGCTCAGGGGTTACCAGATGAACCGATGCCCCGTGATGAGATTGATTATCGGCCAAAGCCCTTTTATGGGTATCAAGGCCTTTATAATCCGGCAGCAAAGAGGGGTGGATATTGAGTATCCGCCCGGAAAAGCGCGCGATAAATTCAGCCGATAACACTGCCATATAACCTGCCAGGCAAATCCATTCTGCCCCGCTGGCCTCTATTGCGTCGGCCAATGCCGCTTCATGGCTGGATTTGCTATCATAATCACGGCGTGGCACAAGACAGGTTAAAATCCCGTGTTGGTCGGCGATATCCAGCCCGTCAGCCGGTTTATTGGCTGCGACCAGACAAATCTGATATTGTCCGGCTTGCCGGATAAGGGCGTGCATATTGCTACCTCGCCCGGAAATAAGAACCGCTATTTGTAACGGGCGGTCTGGCTTTTTCATGAAAAGGCCTGTTCGGCATTTTCCAGATGGATAGCCCCATCCTTTCGCGCGAGCATCTCGCCAATTTCCCAGCAAGGCTCGCCCGTGGCTTCAACCGCGGCCAATACCGCATCAACCGCACTGGCCGGGGTGGTAATTAACAGGCCTATCCCGCAATTAAAGGTTCGGGCAACTTCAAACACAGACAAGCCAGCCTCAGCTTTTAGCCATTTAAACAGTTCAGGGACAGGGCGCTTTGTCATATCCAGATGCATGGCCAGCCCATCCCCATAGACACGGGGCGGGTTTTCTATCAGCCCGCCGCCGGTAATATGGGAAACAGAGCTTATCGTGCCAGCCGCCAGCGCAGCCTTGAGGGCATCGGTATAAATACGCGTTGGTGCCAGCAGCGCCTGTGCCAGCGAGACAGAAGGCGCAAAAGGTGCGGCGGCCATAATATCAAGGTTATCGCGCTCTATCAGCTTGCGTACCAGCGAAAACCCGTTGGCATGGACACCGGAGGAGGCAAGGGCGATAACCCTATCGCCTTCTGCAACATATTCCTTTTGCAATAATGTGCCGCGCTCGGCAGCGCCTACACAAAAGCCGGCCAAATCATAGCCGCCAGGCGGATAGATGCCGGGCATTTCAGCAGTTTCGCCGCCGATAAGTGCACATCCGGCCTCGATACAGCCATCTGCAATACCTTCTATCACTTCAGCCGCAATTTTCGGGCTAAGCTTGCCAGTGGCAAAATAATCTAAAAAGAACAGCGGCATCGCCCCTTGTGCAAGGATGTCATTGGCGCACATGGCCACCAAATCGATACCCAGCCCGTGATGCATATTGGCTTGCTGGGCCAGCTCCAGCTTGGTACCCACCCCATCGGTTGCGGCAACCAGTACAGGGTCACTAAATCCTGCGGCCTTGAGGTCAAATAATCCGCCAAATCCGCCCAGGTCAGGGTTTGCTCCGGCTCGCATGGTCTTTTTCGCAAACGGCTTGATCTCTGTGACCAGCGCATCACCTGCATCAATATCCACGCCGGCATCGCGATAGGTTAAAGGGGATTTGGGGCTTTCTTTTTTGTTCATTTTCTGCCACTTTCAACAGCTATATCTTGGCTAGCGTAATCGTCTTATCTTGGGGTTGCAAAATGACCAGCTTGAATCATTGGCTTTGTCATATCACAATAATTCTCCTGTGTTTAGCCTTTAACAGTGTTGCACAGGCACAAGACAGATGCGCTGTGCCGGTTTACGGGGTGGCCGATATCCATCTCGATGAAAATGCCGCGACAGGCACAGCGGCCAGAGAACAGGCGATAGCCGCCGCTACCGCACAAGCCTATCAGGCGATCTTGCGCCGCATTTTATTGCCCGGGCAGCCAGGCGAGGCAGACATACGCGCTCTTAATGGCGCAGATTTTGTTGATTTTATCCACATTGATGATGAAAATGCGCTTGCCCAGCGCTATATCGCAGATATTGATATTTGTTTTGATGCGGCGCGTATCCGCTCGGCACTTATGCAAAAAAACCTGCAATGGTCAGAGCTGGTAACCGCCCCCATTTTATTGCTGCCAATCTGGCAAGACCCCTCAGGGGTGCGGGTCTGGACAAAAAATGTCTTATGGCTGGATAGCTGGCGCGGGCTGGAACGCCAGAGAGACAGTCTGGTACGAACCACCTCTCTCACCCCTGATTTTGTTCTGGAACGCCAGCTAAATGGCAGTCTGTTTCTGGCAGAAGATGCCGCAACCTTGCAAAAAGCGGCACAAGCGGCACAAGCAGTGCAAATTGTCCTGTTATATGCCGGCCTTGATTACAGCACGGCTCAACCTGTGTTGAAATTGACGGCACGATTATTTGATGGCGATGGCAAGAAGCTGGCCACAATAGCAGAACAGAAAATTCAGATGAATGCCACCACCAGTATGCAACTCTCTTTTGAAGATTTTCAAAAAAAGGTGCTGGATGCGCTGGAAACCAGCTGGCAACAGGCAAATTTATATGTTGTGGGCGGGCAGGATGAAATTTTTGTCGAGGTTGGCGCGGCTTCTGCAAAGAGCTGGTATCGGGCACAAGATATCCTGAGCAAGCTACCAGTGGTTGCCAGCCTTACTGTCTATAGCCTTACCGCAGAAAAAGGCGTGTTAAAAGTACGGCTTTCAGGGCCTGTTGAGTCCCTGCAAATGGCTATACGTGCCAGCGGCTATCGGCTGGATGTAGGCGAACGTAATTACCAGCTCCATATCAATCCTAATGAAGTGCGGTAGCGCGGGTATGCAGCAAATTCCGCTTTCTCTTCACCTTGCCCCTTCTTACAAGCCAGAGGATTACATTGCTGGCGGGGCAAATCACAGCGCCTTGCAATGGCTGGCAGCCTGGCCTGACTGGCCATTGCCTTATCGCGTGCTGAATATATTCGGGCCTTCAGGGTCCGGAAAAACCCATTTATCCTATGTTTTTGAGCAAAGGTCGGGCGCTCATCGCCTGGCGCAATTACAGGATATCAGCGAGATTGCCAGCTTAACCGCACGCCATTTTATTCTCGATGATTTCGCCCTTGCAGAGCGGTTTTCACAAGAAGCCATGTTTCATTTTTTCAATCATCTGGCCGCCACCGGGGGGACAGCCTTGCTGCTTAGCCGGCAATCGGTAGCACAGATGGATATCGGGCTTGCCGATTTACGCTCGCGTTTACGCAGTATCGCTTGCCAGGAGATTGCTTCACCAGGGGATGATTTGCTGGAACAGGTCTTGCAAAAAATGTTTGCTGACAGGCAATGCAGCGTACCAGACGGGGTTATTCACTATATGGTTACCCACATGGAACGCAATTTTACCACCGCCTATCGGTTGGTCGCAGAAATTGACCGCGCCGCTCTATCAGCTAAAAAACCTGTCAGTTTAGCTATTGTGAAGTTGGTCATGATGCCGGATAATGGCGCTTTGGAATTTGATTTTAAGCACGGGAATAAGGAGATTTAATTCATGCTTGATTTTGGTCTGCAGGGAAAGACAGCGATTGTGTGTGCCTCTTCAAAGGGGCTAGGGCTGGGATGTGCGCGCGCGCTATCACAGGTGGGCGTAAATTTGGTGATGTGTGCACGTGGCGAGGAACAGCTGGTCGCATCAGCAGATCAAATCCGCAAGGACACTGGCGTAGAGGTTAAAACCGTTGCCTGTGATATTACCAGCGAGGCTGGCCGTGCTGAAGTGCTGGCCGCTGCTGGCCATGTAGATATTTTGGTGAATAATGCGGGCGGTCCGCCTCCGGGTGATTTCCGTGACTGGAGCCGCGATGACTGGATCAAGGCACTGGATGCCAATATGCTGACCGCGATAGAGCTTATTAAGGCTGTGATCGATCCGATGATCGATAATAAATTCGGCCGGATTGTAAATATTACCTCCGGGTCAGTGAAATCGCCTATTCCGCAATTAGGCCTGTCCAATGGAGCGCGTTCCGGCCTGACCGGCTTTGTGGGCGGTCTGGCACGCCAGGTGGCACGCCATAATGTCACCATTAATGGGCTGTTGCCCGGCCAGTATAACACAGCCCGTATCGAATCTCTCATCGATAACACCAGCCGCCAGGCCAATAAATCACGCGAGGAAGTACGCACAGAACTGGAAGCCAGAAACCCTTGCGGCCGTTTAGGGGAAATTGATGAATTTGGCTTTGCCTGCGCTTATATTTGCTCGGCTTCTTCTGGCTATCTGGTCGGACAGAATATTCTGGTCGATGGCGGTGCATTTAACGCCAATTAACGCCTTTAAAAACTTTTAAAAAAACAAAACTGCTTTTCTTTGAGGTTACAGGGAAAGCA
>CBFIAD010000028.1:0-22597 GCA_965660495.1 Puniceispirillaceae bacterium (SeqCode) | reverse complement strand
ACAGAGGCAAATTCACGTGCTGACATCTCTACCCCGATAAGGATATTTTTCAAGGTTTCATCCATATCCTCTTTATTTTCAGGCATATGGGAAATTGCGGTTTCCAAATTATCGATAGAGGCCAGCAGATCGCGAGCCAGTCCAAGCGCCCCGTATTTTTTTGCAGCTGCCATATCGCGTTCGGTGCGTTTGCGCAGATTTTCATTATCTGCCATTACTCGCAAGAGCTGGTCTTTCAGCGCGTGGAAATCGTCTGATTCCTCGCTGTTATCTGCGCTATCCAGGGCTTCTGCATCCGGTGATGGCATATCCAGATTTTCAGCCTCTGCTGTATCGGTGGTTTCAGATGCCATCTTTTGTTCTTCTGCATCCATCGCTGTTTCAGCATTTTTGTCTTGTGTTTCTGCTGTCATTTTACGCCTATATTTACCAGAGTGAATCTTGCATGATGGGGAGTATGTAAGTATCGATTGGCAAAATGCCAAGATACCCGATACAAGAAAGCCCTAATTTTTAAAGAAAAACACCTTCTTTGCGGTCTCGTTCTGCTGTTTTCACTGTTTTTGGGCTTTATCCAAATTTTACTTCTGGTTTATAAGGGTAGATATATTTCCGGCTCGCAAATAACACGCAAAACAGCCTGTTGACTGCTGACAGGCATTTAAAATTAAGGCACAGCCATGGCTAAAATGCCCAAAAATGATAATCTGGTGATGGAATCGATTGAGGATCTGTTTCAGCAAGCTGATATAGTGTCGGAAAATCCCTCTTCTGCCCCATCGCAGCTGAGCCGCGAGAAGGCAGGGAAAATACCGATTATTGGCGCGCGCGCCGTTACGCTGGAAAAAGACCACCTGCCCGGTTCCGATGTATTGGTACTGGCAGGCCAAAAACGCCCCTTATCAGAACAGTCAGAACCCTTTTTTTCTACCTCTTCAAAAAAAGAGGGGGTAGCAGATCCCCGTGCATCGGAGGCGGCCGCTATTCAACCTGAATCAGACGATCCGTTTCTGGCTATTCGCCAGGCGGTGCTTTCTGCCTCTGATTCTGACAGCACACAAACAATAAAGAGTAGCGAGCAGAAAAAAGATATCGCGCCGACAACGATAGCAGATAATGATACAAACCCCCTTGGTGACCAGAAATTTGCCGATCAAATTGCCCGGCTGATAGACCGGGAAATCGAGCTTCGCCTGAAAGCCCAGCTTTCTATCCTGACATTGGCAAACCATCCGGCAAAAGCGGCCACGCAAGCCGAAAAAACAGAAAAAAAATCACGTGAAAAAACCGCCAGAAAGCCTGCGCCCAAAAAAGCACAGACGAAAAAGGCGAAAGCCGATAAACTGGCCGCTAAAAAGAGCTCAATCAAAAAGGCAGGCGCAAAAAAAGCCCTGACAAAACAGACAGGCGCTAGAAAAACACCGGCCAAAAAGACCGCCCGGAAACAGAAAAAATCATAATGGGAAAAGCGCAATGAGGCCGCAAACTTTAACCGCAGAAGCAGAGCCAATGATCAAAATTGCCTGTCCGCATTGTCAGGTATTGGGGGAGATTCCAGCCATTGTTCTGCAAAATAGTGACTGGCCTATCGCCTGTCATCATTGCCATCAGCATTATTTTGCCCCGGTGGTAAGCGGACCGGAAAAACTGGCACGCCAAAAAAAGATTGCCTGTTCCAATTGCAAGACAATAGCCGAAATAGAACAGGAAAAATATGACGCTATTTTATCGGTTGGTGCAGCGCTTTATTGTCCAGACTGCCACCATGATTTGCCCCTTTCCAAAGCAGGAACAAAAGCAAAAACCACCACGCCCTCGATAGAAACATTTTCACTGGAAAAGACAAAGGATAATGCCGCTAAAGGGTCTGGCCAACCGGCATTGCCGGGATGGCGCAGTGCGTTATTTTTGCTTTTTGCCGGTTTTGTGCTGGCCGCCCTGGCCATGATGGCCGCCCGGGAAGGGCTGATAGATCGTGTCTGGCTGGATAAATTATTATCCCAAATGCCAGACCGGCAAATGATTGCCGATGGATTGCGCGGCCTGTTTCCCCGACTATAATGCCGGTCAAAAATTCTAGCCAAGTACCTTGGCGATTGTCTTGCTGGTATAATCCACCATTGGGATGATACGGGCATAATTCATGTGGCGCGGGCCAATCACCCCTACCGCCCCGATGATTTTACGCTCGCTATTATGATAGGGCGCCAGCACCATTGAACAGCCTGTTTGCGAAAAAAGCTGATTTTCCGATCCGATAAAAATCTGCAAGCCATCAGCGTGCAATACCTTATCCATTAGCTGGCTGGTATGGCCGCGCATTTCCAGCTTGTCAAACAGCACCCGAACACGCGCCAAATCTTCAACTGCGCGCACATCTTCCAGCAAGTTTGCCTGACCATTCACGATAAGCGCAGCATCCTGTGTATCGGCATGATCGGACCAGATAGCCACCCCGCGTTCGATTAAATCACTGGTCAAACTATCCAGTTCCGCCCGGCAAATTTCCTTGTCCTGCTCTACCAGCTTCAGGATTTCGCTAACCGATTTGCCCTTATACTGGCTGTTCATATAATTAGAGGCCTGAGTGATAACATGACCAGGCAAGCCAGCGGGAAAAGCAATCATGCGGTTTTCAACATGGCCGTTGGAAAAGACCAGAATGACCAAAATCCGGTTATCCTGAATAGGCACAAATTCAATATGATTGACATTTAGATCTTCGGTCGGGGTCATCACCAGAGAGGCACATTTCGACAGGCCGGACAAAGCAAGGCTGGCCTTGTCCAGCATCTGGTTAACCGATAACCCGTCGCTATGTTCTATCGCATCTATCGAGCCATGCTCATCCAGAGCCAGACTGTCGCGCACTTCCATCAGCCCGTCGACAAACAGGCGCAAGCCCGCCCGGGTGGGCACGCGCCCGGCTGAAGTATGAGGAGAGAATAATAGCCCGCTCCCCTCCAGCTCTGCCATAATCGCGCGCACCGAAGCAGAGGATAAATTAACCTCGCTTGCCGCCGCGATAAGACCAGAGCCGACAGGCGAGCCCGTTTGTAAGTAATTTTTAACAATTTCGTTAAAAATTTGCGTGGAACGGCGAGTCATTTCCGGGATTGCTGGTTCGTTCATAAAGGATACCTTCGCCAGAGCATATCTGTTATGCTAATGCCATTATCTTACGCGATTGCAGATTTTTTGAGAAGATTGCCTCTTATAAAAATCTGTAAAATCTGTAAAAAGGGCAGAGAGATCTGTTAGAGGAGTTCATTTATTCATGGCACTTTCCCGTTCAAATGGCCGCAGCGCAAATGCTCTTCGCGACGTGGTGATACAGCCGCATTTTTCTGCCTATGCAGAAGGTTCCTGTCTGATTTGTATAGGCAATACTCATGTGATTTGCACCGCTTCTGTGGATGAAAAAGTCCCGCCTTTTTTGCGCGGGGCAAATAAGGGCTGGGTAACCGCTGAATATGGTATGTTGCCGCGAGCCACCCATAGCCGCATGGACAGAGAAGCCGCGCGCGGTAAGCAATCCGGGCGCACACAGGAAATTCAGCGTCTGATCGGCCGCTCCTTGCGGGCGATTATTGATCTGGAAAAACTGGGCGAGCGGCAGATTAAAATCGATTGCGATGTTATTCGCGCCGATGGCGGCACGCGCACCGCATCTATTACCGGGGCGTGGGTAGCGCTCTCTCTGGCGCTGGAAGACCTCTTGCAAAAGGGTTTGATAACTGCAATGCCCTTGCGCGATCAGGTGGCCGCAATTTCTTGCGGTATGGTTGAGGGGCAAGCGGTGGCAGACCTTGATTATAATGAAGATAGCTCGGCTGAAACCGATGCCAATTTTGTCCTGACAGCCAGTGGCGGGATTGTGGAAATTCAGGGCACGGCAGAACAGCATCCTTTTTCCGAAGCCCAACTCCTGGAAATGATGGGGCTGGCAAAATCAGGATGCCAGCAGCTATTTGAAAAGCAGATGCAGGCAGTTCACACGCCAAAACCCTGAAAGAGTTTTTTTAACATGACGCGCAAATTCAATCGAAGCGACAAGCTGGTGATTGCCAGCCATAATCCGGGCAAGGTGCGTGAAATCAGAGCCTTGCTGGCGCCCTTGCAGATTGAGGTAATCGGTGCAGCAGATCTTAATCTGGAAGAGCCGGAAGAAACAGGCAACAGCTTTATCGAGAATGCCGAATTAAAAGCCCGCCTTGCCGCACAGGCGGCCGGTCTGCCAGCCTTGTCCGATGATTCCGGTTTTTGTGTTGAGGCACTTGGCGGCGCACCCGGCATTTATTCTGCCCGCTGGGCAGGGCCGAACAAGGATTTTAATCAGGCAATGGAACGGGTAAGCACCGCCTTACTGGCTTCTGGATCAAAAAGCCGTAAATGTGAATTTGTTTGTGCACTGACTCTGGCCTGGCCAGATGGCGTTTGCGAGAGTTTTGAAGGCAGAATATCAGGCGAGGTAAGCTGGCCACCGCGCGGGGAAAAGGGGTTTGGCTATGATCCTATCTTCATGCCCGCCGGATTTTCCCAAACCTTTGCAGAAATCGATCCGGCCGATAAACATGCAATGAGCCACCGCGCCATCGCCTTTAACCAATTGCTAGAAGCCTGTTTCATATCGTGACCCGCAAGATGCCGGCCATCAGCTTATATGTGCATTGGCCTTTTTGTCTGGCAAAATGCCCCTATTGTGATTTTAACTCGCATATTGCTCAGGAAATTGATGCCATAGAGTGGCGTGATGCACTTATTCTTGATTTGGAAGTACAAATAAGAGCCGCTAGTCAGCATCTGGGCGTTGCCGAAGGTCAGCTTTTTTTAACCAGCATCTTTTTTGGTGGCGGTACACCCAGCTTGATGCCGCCTTTTATCATCGCAGATTTGCTGGATAGGGCAGCTGATTTATGTATCACCGCCCCGGATTTGGAAATTACCGCAGAAGCGAATCCCACCTCGGCCGAGACGGCCAAATTACAGGGGTTTTATCAGGCAGGCATAAACCGATTATCCCTTGGCATACAAAGCCTGGAGGATGACGGGTTAAAATTTTTAGGCCGCGAGCATAGTGCAAAAGAAGCCCTTGTCGCACTGGAAAAAACAGCGGCTATTTTCCCGCGCTGGTCGGCAGATTTGATCTATGGCTTGCCTCAACAAAGCCTTAAAAACTGGCAAAAACAGCTGACAGAAATTACCACAAGCGAGCCGGCTCATTTATCCTGTTATCAATTAACCATAGAGCCGGGCACTGTCTTTCACACACGCCAAAAAAAGGGCGCAGAGCTGACAGCCGATTCAGACAGGGTGGCTGATTTATATCTGCTGACAGAAACGTTTTTGCAAGAAAAAGGCCTGACCGCTTATGAAGTGTCCAACTATGCAAAGCCGGGGCAGGCCTCACGCCATAATCTGAATTACTGGCAGGCAGGAAATTGGCTGGGAATAGGGCCAGGCGCCCATGGCCGGCTGACTTCTATAAAAGGCCGCTATAACCGTATTAATCGGCGCAGTCCCTCTGGCTGGCTGGAGAGTATGGGAACGCCCGAGGCCGGGCTGGAGGGCGAGGCAATAGAACAGCCACTGGATTATTTTAATGAATATTGGATGATGGGTCTGAGGCTGGCAGAAGGGGTGCGTTGGCCAGCTGCGGGGCAATTTGGCGATGCAGATCTGAAGCTTAATGGCGAATGGCTGGACAGATTTATCGCTGAAGGCTGGCTTTTCGCAAATGATGAGAAATTATCACCCACCCTTGAGGGGCGCTTGCGGCTGGATATGATATTATCTCACTTGCTGGACTAGCGAGTGACCAGCTGGTTATCTATCAGCGTCCGAATTTCATAATAGCGCTGATTTTGGCCATCTGGCAGTAAATTGAATCGGCCACTTAGCCCAGAAAACCCTTCATCTCTTATCAGGCTGGCACGCCAGTCAATCGTTTGATTTGGCCGGGCGCTTGCTACGCCCTGATGGGTAATGGCCACCAGGGCAAAGGCATCAAAACCCATTTTGACCAGATGGTTGGTCGGTTTATCAAACAGGGATTGAAAACGCGCTTCAAATTCCGGGCTGGCAGGTTGCAGGGCTTGTGTAATTACAGCCCCTTGCAAGGAAGGTTCAGCCAGCAATTCTGGACGTGCCCATAAATCGGTTCCCAAATACATCACCCTTGAAGGGTCCAAATCATAATAGGAAAGCACCGGGGCGACCCGCAAAATAAAATCAGGATTGCCTGCTAAAATCAGCGCATCATAGGCCGGCTCTGGCAATTGCGGGTTTTCGGGATCAGGTTTTTGATAGCGGGTGAATTGCTGGATGGCCTGGCGCAGGCTATCTTCATCTTCCAGTACCAGCTGTGACAATGTCATCCACTCAGCTGCTGTCAGGCCAAAAGAAGCCAGCCTGTTTCGGGCATGGGATAACAGGCGCTGGCCAAACATATCTTCAGACGCCAATACCGCTATTTTTGTGCGATTTTGCGCGATAGCGTGACCCAGTAAATGATCGATTTGCTGTTCTGGCAGATAGCCCAATACCCATTGGCCGGGTGTAGCGGCCTGAACATTGTTGGATAAAGATATCGCTGGTATGGCAGACGCTGCCAGAATGGTGCGTGCTTCTATCGCCGATTGGGTAAATAACGGGCCGATAACAATATCCACCTCTGCCTCTATCGCCTCACGGGCAGCTTCTGCAGCCCGGCTGCCGCCTGCTGTGTCAAAATAAATCAGGCTCGTCTTTGGATCAGCAAGCTGAAATAACGCCAGCTCTGCCCCGCTGGCAATATCCCGCCCCAGACCCGCATAGCCGCCGGAAAAGGGCAACATCAGACCGATGCGAAGCTGGCCATCTGATTTAGCAGGCGCACTAAAGGGCTGAGGCGGTTTAAAGCTATCTGCATCCTTGTTCTTTAAGAGGCTCAGCGCAGCTTTAAGCGCCTGTTCGGCAAGTGCCTGGCGTTTGGTAGCATTTTTATCCAGAAGCGGTGCCTGGCCAGCCGCAGCGGTTACCACCTCTTGCCCAGGTGCTATAATTTCTGCCTCCGGGGCAGGCGGATTTTCAATTTCCGAAATAATATCACCAACAATATCAGGGGTTTCTTCTGCGGGGCTGGTAACAGAGCTTTGAGAAGTAGTGATAGCAGGCGTTTTGTCTGTAGTTTGCAGATTTTTTTCAGAGACAGGCGCACAGGCCGCTATCGCCCAGACAGCCAGCAAGGCCGCAATAGGCCCAAGCTTGCCTTTTATCTGCTTTATCGGCTGATACGAAGCGTTTATGCCGTCCCTTTTCATGGCGTACCTGTTTTTCCTATCCCTGAATATATCCATTAACCGCGCGATATAGATTTTCTTTTATCATTTGCAATGACAACCCGTTATAGTGATGCCATGAATAGGCTTGGAACTCAATCGCTGTCGCATTCAGATAAAAAGCGATAGCCTATCCAAAAGCATTCCCCCAGGCTGTTATCCAAGCATGGAAATAAGGTGAAATTGTGCTGAAACTTGTATCCACCCCCATTGGCAATCTAGGCGATCTTAGCCCGCGTGCGGCGAACGCCTTGTGTGAAGCAGATATTATTGCCTGTGAAGATACGCGCACAACCAGAAAACTTATCACCTTATGTTCGTTAAAAGTGGATGCAAAATTACTGGCCTATCATGACCATAATGGCCATGAAATGCGGCCAAAATTATTGGCTCTTATGAAAGCTGGCAAACAGATTGTGCTGGTAAGCGATGCCGGCACGCCGCTTATCTCGGACCCGGGCTATAAGCTGGTGGCCGCCTGTCATGAACAAAATATTTCAGTAACTGCCATACCAGGCGCATCTGCCCCCTTGATGGCGCTGACCATATCTGGTCTGCCTACGGACAGATTTACCTTTCAGGGTTTTGTGCCACAAAAGCAAGCTGCCGCGCGCGCCCATATTAGCGAATCAGCCAGCCTAACCATGACCCAAATCTGGTTTGAAGTGCCGCGCCGCCTGGCAAAGACGCTTGCGCTGATGGCTGAAATATATGGCGACCGGCTGGCGGTTATTACCCGCGAATTAACCAAATTGCACGAGACGATTGAACGGGACAGGCTGGGGCTGTTGGCCGAAAAATATGCCCGAAATGACCCGCCAAAGGGCGAGCTGGTTCTGCTGGTAGAAGGAGCGGATAAATCTGCAAAATCCTATGATGAAGATGGGGTGCGCGCGCTACTGGGCAATATTTTGCAAAACAGCTCGGTAAAGGATGCGGCAAGGGAAGCTGAAGCCTTAACAGGCTGGCCGCGCCGAAGCCTTTATCAGATAGCCTTATCCATAGCCAAAAAAGATTGATCCCAAAAAAAGATTAATTCCCCATAATGATTAATTAAGGTGATAATCAGGCGCGTGGATAACAAAGAGGGCGCGCAAGGTGGGACGCAGATCAACCGCAGATTATCAGGCAGCCGAACAGGCAGGCAGGCGTGCAGAATATCTGACAAGATTTTTCTATCATCTGGCAGGCTATCGCTGTGTGACAATGCGCCAGAAAACCCCCTTTGGCGAGCTGGATTTAATTATGCAGCGCGGTCAGAAAATACTGGTGTTGGAAGTAAAATTTCGCCAGCGCATGGATGATTTTGATGGCGGGCTGCCAGGTCACCAGCAAATAAAGCGCATGAAAAATGCCGTGTTGTGGGTATCTGGCAGATATCCAGTTTTTACCGACAGGATATGTATTTTGCGGGTGGTTCAGTGGCAGGGCTGGCGGCGCATACGCCAAACCGATATCGATTTCTAGGCGATGGGCGCCTGGATTATCTGGCCAGTTGATGAAAAAAGAGGTTTTCTATAGAATCGTAAATACGGTATATGAAAAGAGCCTTATCACTAAAGATATCATGACAGGCTTATTCGCCCTATTTTTCGGAGTTTTTTTCGATGATCAGCAGAAATATTTTTTTTAGCATGATAATTTTAACCGCCTCGACATTGGCCTTGTCTGGCTGTGTGGGGGCAGCGGTTGGTATAGGCGCGGCAGCGGTAACCGCCTCGTCAACCGAAAAAGGCTTTTCAACTTCTGTATCAGACGGGGTGATAGAGGCAAAATTACTGGATAAATTTATTCAGACAGATTCCAGCCTTTTGACCAGCATTGAAAAATCGGTGAATAATGGCAGTGTGCTGATGACCGGCAGTGTGGAAACGATTGAGAAAAAAATTCTTGCGACCAAGCTGGCCTGGGAAATTAAAGGGGTGCGCGAGGTCGTAAATGAAGTCCAGGTCAGCAAAGAGACCTCGGCGCGTGATATCGCAAAGGATTTGGCCGCGAGTGCCCAGCTTCGTGCTGCCTTGATAGGCGATCAGAATATCTCTTCTCTTAATTATTCTATCGATGTGGTTAATGGCATTGTGTATCTGTCCGGGGTCGCCGCCGATGAGCAGGAAAAAGAACGGGTCATCGCCCATGCACAGGAATTACGCTTTGCTAAAAAAGTGGTGAATTATATTATTCTGGAAACCGATAAGAGAGATTAATCGGTGTCCGGAAAATTGAATATCGCCATCCAGATGGATCCGGTCTCGTCTATCGATATAGGCGGAGATACAACCTTTGCCCTTGCCCTCAAAGCCCAGGAGCGCGGCCATAAATTATGGTATTACACGCCTGACAGGCTAAGCTATCAGCAAGGCAGGATTACCGCCATAGGCCAGGATTTAACCCTGTTTGATGACCGCGATCATTTTTTTGAAACAGGCGCAGAACAGGAACGCGCCCTCGAGGAATTTGACGTTATCCTGATGCGTCAGGATCCGCCCTTTGATATGGCCTATATCACTGCAACACATATTCTGGAAATGTTGCCGCCCACCACGAAGGTTATCAATAATCCTGCCGAAGTGCGCAATGCACCCGAAAAATTGCTGGTCACGCTGTTTGCCGATCTAATGCCGGCCACCCTGATTTCCAGAGATATAGAAAAAATCCGCACCTTTCGCGACCAGTATAAGGATATCATCGTAAAGCCGCTTTTTGGTAATGGCGGGGCAGGGGTGTTTCGCCTTCAGCCAGGTGATCAGAATTTAAGTGCCTTGCTGGAAATGTTTTTTGAGACAAGCCGTGATCCGGTAATGGTTCAGCAATATCTGCCCGATGTTCGGGCAGGCGATAAGCGCGTTATCCTGATTAATGGCGAGGCAAAAGGAGCGATTAACCGTGTTCCGCAAGAAGGCGAGGCACGCTCTAACCTGCATGTGGGCGGTTCTGCCCAGGCTGTAGAGCTGACCGATAGGGATAAAGAAATTTGCGCGATTATTGGGCCGGAATTAAAAAGGCGCGGCCTGGTATTTGTCGGAATAGATGTCATTGGCGACTATCTGACCGAAATTAATGTCACCTCACCCACCGGCATTCGCGAGATTGAGCGATTTACCGGACAAAGCATGGCCGCCCTATTTTGGGAGGCAGTGGAAGGTTGGCCAGAAGGGCAATGGACAAATACGGTGCCGCGCCGCTAACCATTATCGGCACCAAACAGAAAAAACCGGCGATAGGATAGCGCTTCCAGCACGTGATAACGGGTAATCACCGGACTGGCGGCCAGGTCAGCAATGGTACGTGCCACCCGAATAGATTTATGAAAGCCGCGCGCAGATAGCGCCTGTTTTTCCAGCGCCTCGCTATAAAGGCTTCGAATATCGTCATTATCCTTTAGCTCATCATTCAGTGATTTTGCGTCCAGATGGGCATTTAAAAATTCGTCTTTGCCAGATTGCCGGCTGGCGGCAAATTGACGCGACGCCAGAATGCGTTCGCGCACCTTTTGGGTAGATTCAGATAAGTGCTCTGATAATAATTCGGCGGGGCGAAGCTCTGCCACATCCAGTAAAATATCAAATCTGTCCAGAATGGGCCCTGATATGCGCGCCACATAATCCTGAGCACAACGCGGGGCGCGGCTGCAGGCGCGTGGCGGGTCAGATAAATAGCCGCAACGGCACGGGTTCATGGCAGCGACCAGCTGAAATCTGGCAGGATAGCGCACATGATGATTGGCTCTGGCAATGACGATATCCCCGGTTTCAAGGGGCTGGCGCAAACTATCAAGAGCTGGCCGGCTAAACTCGGCCAATTCATCCAGAAATAGCACCCCTGCATGGGCAAGTGAAACCTCGCCTGGCCAGGCTTTCTGTCCGCCGCCAACCAGTGAAGCCATAGAGGCTGAATGATGCGGGTCACGAAAGGGGCGCTGTTGAATAAGCCCGGAGGCAGGCAGCGCCCCGGCAATAGAATGGATCATGGTTGCTTGCAGGGATTCAGCCGGGCTTAGCGGCGGCAAAAGCGAGGGCAAGCGCGAGGCCAGCATCGATTTTCCGGCACCAGGCGGGCCGACCATTAATAGATTATGCCCGCCGGCTGCAGCGATTTCCAATGCCCGTCTGGCGGTTTCCTGACCTTTCAGATCGGCCAGATCAGGGCCTTGCTGTGTCATTTTTTCTGCCCGGGCTATGGGCGCAGAAAGCAATTGCGTGCCGCGCAGATGGTTAATTAGCTGGGTTAGGTTTTCAGGGGCAAGGATGGTAAGATCGCCAGCCCATGCCGCCTCTGCGCCGTTTTGGGCAGGGCAAACCAGATGCCGGTCACCCGCTTTGGCATGCAGGGCCGCTGGCAGGATACCTGTGACCTGGCGCACCGAGCCGTCCAGAGATAATTCGCCCAGTAATATATGCTCGCTCAAACAATCAGATGGCAACACCCCCATCGCGGTAAGCAAGCCCATCGCAATCGGCAAGTCGAAATGAGCCCCTTCTTTGAGTAAATCTGCCGGGGATAGATTTACCGCTATCCGTTTGGCCGGAAATGCTAGCCCCAGAGAGGAAAGGGCGGCCCGCACCCGTTCCTTAGATTCAGCTACGGCCTTGTCTGCCAGCCCTACAATCGCCATCGCCGGCAGGCCGTTGGACATATGTACCTGAACAGATACATCCAGAGTTTCAATACCGCGAAACGCAACTGTTAAGACAATAGACTGCATGATATACAGCTATCACGGGTAAGATTTACACCCTAATTATTTTTCCAATTATATTTCGCGGACATGGGTTTTTGAAGGATCAGCTGCGAGTAGGCAACATCCGGCCAAGAGCATGACCGCCCAATATATGCATATGTAAATGCGGCACATCCTGGTGACCATGATGGCCGGTATTAGCTATAAGCCGGTAGCCCTCTTTTGTGACCCCTGCCAGTTTTGCAACTCGGCCAAGGGCGGCCAGATAGGCCGTTTGTTCTTCAGCTGAGGCATTTTCACTGAAATCGGTCATATTTACATACGCCCCTTTTGGGATCACCAGAATATGTACCGGGGCCTGTGGCTGAATATCATGAAAGCTTAATGTATGCTCACATTCATCTACCTTGTTACAGGGAATCTCCCCGCGCAGGATTTTGGCAAAGATATTCTGATCATCATAAACAGGTTGTGACATGATAGGCTATCTCCTTGATAAAAAATTACGAGCGGCTGGCTTTTTCTGCCAGGCCGGATTGATGCTGGCGGCGCGCCAATTCCTGCCACACCTCTTCCGGGGTCAGGCCAGCGGCTACCCAGACAACCAGTAAATGATACAAAAGGTCCGCTGATTCGCGCGCCAATGCCTTTTTATCGGATTTTAAGGCTTCTATCACTACTTCGGTGGTTTCTTCTGCCAGTTTGCGTACCGGCTTTTCCGGCGCACCAGCCAGTAACGCTGCGCTATAGCTTTCAGAAACAGGGGCAGATTTACGCGCCTCTATCCTGCGGTAAAGCTGTTCCAGAATATCTGCATTTGGCATGGTTATCGGGGCATCAGAGGTCATTTTAACCCTTTATTTTTTACCTGATTATAATCGGCGCACCGGGATATTGGCTGCCTGCATCGCTGATTTTGCCTCATCTATGGTAAATTGTCCAAAGTGAAAAACAGAGGCAGCCAAAACCGCGCTGGCATGACCTTTAGTAATGGCTTCGGCAAAATGTTCGGGCGTACCTGCTCCGCCTGAAGCAATAACAGGAACAGATACCGCATCACTCACCGCACGGGTAAGCGGAATATCAAAACCGGCCTTTGTCCCATCGCCGCGCATGGAGGTCAGCAATATCTCGCCTGCCCCCTTTTCAGTAGCCTGCATCGCCCATTCAACCGCATTTATACCGGTAGGGGTGCGCCCGCCATGTGTGGTCACTTCAAACCAGCCATCTGCGTGCAAATGGGCATCAATCGCGACCACCACACATTGGCTGCCAAATTTATCGGCCGCACGCGAGATCAGATCCGGGTCTTTTACCGCTGAAGAATTTACCGATATCTTGTCTGCCCCGCAGAGCAACAATTTGCGAAAATCGGAAACATCGCGCACACCCCCGCCCACTGTAAGGGGCATAAAACAGGCATCTGCGGTACGCGCGATCACCTCATAGATGGTCTCGCGCCCTTCATGGGTGGCGGTAATATCCAGAAAACATAGCTCGTCCGCCCCTGCCGCATCATAGATACGGGCCTGTTCAACCGGGTCGCCTGCATCGACCAGATTGATAAAATTCACACCCTTTACCACGCGGCCAGCATGCACATCCAGACAAGGGATAACGCGCGCACTCAGCATCGCTTAAACCCCTTTGTCGGATGCGAGCGCCAATGCCTCGCGCAAATCAAGACGCCCATCATAAAGGGCGCGTCCAGCAATGACCCCTTCAATACCATTGGCAGATTTTTCCAAACAGGCTTGAATATCTTCAATACCCTTGACCCCGCCTGAGGCAATAATCGGTATCGATACCGCATCGGCCAGCGCGGCCGTTGCTTCGGCATTTACCCCTGTCAGCGCACCATCGCGCGATATATCGGTAAAAATCACCGCAGAAACCCCGCAATCTTCAAAACGGCGCACCAGATCAACCGCTTCGATATCGCTATCTTCCAGCCAGCCTTCTGCGGCGATGCGGCCATTTCGAGCATCTGCCCCAACCGCGATATGACCAGGGAAAGCCTTTGCCGCCTTTACCACCAAATTAGGGTTTTTTAGGGCAATTGTGCCCAATATTACCCGGCTTATGCCCGCACTTAGCCATGTTTCAATATCCTGCATGGTGCGGATACCGCCGCCAAGCTGTATACGCGCCCCTGTCTTGCAGATAGCCTGTACCGCCTGTTGATTGGCACTTACCCCTTTTAAGGCGCCATCCAGATCTACGACATGTATCCATTCACACCCGGCCTCGATAAATTTTTCAGCCTGAAGTTTTGGGTCAGGGGCATAAACCGTCATGCGGTTAAAATCACCATGCAACAGGCGCACGCCCTGTCCATCTTTTAAATCAATTGCGGGATAAATCTGCATGGGAACTCTTTTGCTCTTTTTTACCGTGATAGATATAGACGCCTCTGACAGATAGAGACAAGCCTAGTGTTTCATTTCTTTTAATTGTTTGGTGAAATACAAGCCAGGCACAAATTCATCCCCGACCATCGCATAATAGGGGTTTGTCCCAAAATGCTGATAGCCGCGTGCTTCAAAGGCTCTGATAGCTCTGTCTTGTGTCGCCCGTACATCCAGATTTAATATCTGATAGCCTTCTGAACGGGCAAATTCCTCTGCTTCGGCCACCAATGCCTGTGCCAAACCATGTCCACGCGCCCAGGGCGCCAGAAAAAATGTACGCAGCTGGCACGTGGTTGCCTGCGCCTCGTTATTGCGGGGCGGGCGAACAATCTGGCAAGAACCGGCAATCACATGATCCAGCTTGCCCATAAATAGATGATAATCAGGAACAAGCAAAATACCGCGCCAGTAATCTTCCAGTACCGAGCGGGGCGGCGGGGCAAGCCAGCCAAATCCGCCCCCGGCCTCAATGGCTTCCTCGGTCGCATCACAAAGTTCTGATATGTCATTGGCGCTTAATTCGGTAACCATTTCAACTGTTACCAGAGGCGTTCTTTGTATTGTCATTTCATTCCTCTGTCTTATGCAGCTATTTATGCCAGCACGCGCTATTTCAGGGACGCCAGGATAAAAATCCATCCAGCATAACCTGTCCGGCCTGCTGGCTTTTTTCCGGATGAAATTGTGTCCCGATAATATTATCCCGGCCAATCAGGGCAGGCACCGCCATACCGTAATGGGCGACGGCCAATAGCTGGTCTTCTGCCACATCATCAAACACATAGCTATGGACAAAATACATCTGGACATCCCGTGGCAGGCTGGCACAAACAGGATGGCTATCGCGCGTTACGGAAAGGCTGTTCCATCCCATATGCGGAATTTTCAATTTCCAACTTTCGGGATCAGTCAGGCAATCGGCAAAATGACGTACCTTGCCGGAAATCCAGCCCAGACCCGGGGTGATATTGCCGCCTTCATGGCCTTCATCTGCCAAAAGCTGCATACCCACACAAATACCCAAAAATGGTTTGGCTTTTTGTGAAACCGCTTCTGTCAGGGCATCCACCATCCCGTCTATGGCCGATAAGCCAGCCCAGCAATCGGCAAAATGGCCAACACCGGGGACAATAATATAGTCGCAATCTGATAATTCATCTGCGCTGGCAAGGGTATGTACCTGCATATCCGGCTTGCGCGCGGCCGCATGGGCTACCGAATGGTGAACCGAGTGCAGATTGCCGGAACCGTAATCAATAATACCGATTTTCATCATTTCTGTCTGTTATAAAGAGCCGCCAAGCACGCCTTTGGTTGAAGGGATGCGCCCACCGCTTTTGGGGTCAATCTCGCAGGCTTCCCGCAAGGAACGCGCCAATGCTTTATAGCAGCTTTCCACAATATGATGGGTATTTACCCCATATTCATTTTCAACATGCAAGGTGATGCCCGCCCCCATCGCAAAGGCCTGAAACCATTCGCGAAATAATTCTGTTTCCATCGTGCCAAGTGTTTCGGATGGCAAATCGACATGCCAGACCAGAAATGGACGCCCCGATACATCCAGAGCCACCCGGCTGAGACATTCATCCATTGGCAACAAACAAGAGGCATAGCGATGGATGCCAGCACGTTCGCCCAATGCCTGTTTTAGCGCATCGCCAATTGCCCAGCCTGTATCTTCGGTCGTGTGGTGGGCATCAATATGCAAATCACCCTTTGCATGAAGAGTAATATCCATCAGGCTATGGCGTGCCAGCTGTTCCAGCATATGATCCAGAAAGCCGATACCGGTGTGGATATCATATTTTCCTGTTCCATCAATCGTCAGGCTGACAGAAATCTCTGTTTCATTTGTTTTGCGTGTAACCTGTGCTGTTCTGCTCATAAAGCCCTCTTTTCTGGCTATTGCCCCGCAATTCGAGGCCAACACATAGCAGTTTTTTTTCAGAAAAACCAGTATATCTCTGCCGTTGGTGATAGCTGTTTTACGCGCTATCGCTGAAATCGATATTTTTTTCCTGTTTCAAATAGCCCTGAACCGCTTCGAAAAGCTGGCGACATTCTGTCGGCGAAAGGCGATCAATATTTTGCGCCAGCAAATTTGCCAGAAAGGTTGCTTCCGGCGCGAGGCTGGCGGTTGCCAGACTGGGCGAGGGATGCGACATTTGCGCTAGATATTTCAGCAATTCCGCTTCATCCCAGATAAGTTCCAGCCAGACACAAATCTGATCGACAAAAGCCGGGGAAGGCCGGCCACGCTTGCCATGTTCCAAAGCAGAAATATAGGCAGAAGAAACGCCCAAAAACAGACCCTGATCCTTTATTGTTAGCCCTCTTTTCTGGCGCAAGCTGCGCATTTTCACCCCAAAGGGCGTCATCTATGCCTCCCTTATCCGCTTTAAACGAACATATAAAGCGCCTGCACCGCCATCTTGTGGCCGGGAAGGGCCAAAGGCGATAATGTGATCGCTTAAAGGGGGCTCGGATAACCATTGCGGCACATTAGTCCGCAAAACACCCTGTCCCATTCGACCCTTGCCAGTAATCACCAGAATATTGCGCAATCCATTTTGCAGGGCAGTAGCAATAAATTGCTGTAAATGGTGGCGTGCTTCGAGCTGGCTGAGGCCATGCAGATCAAGCCGGGCTTCCAGCGGCATTTTGCCTTGCTGAATCTTTTTGGCAGAGCTGCGATCAATGCCGGCATAGACAGGTTTTGCCAGATTGGCAGGCGCGGTAACATAGCCGGATTTTTCTGTCTCCGGATTTTTTACGCTATTTGGCTGTATGGCAATTTTGCCCGCCTTTTTTCCGGAATTTACCGATTGTTTTTCAAGATGGGTTTTTTGGGGTCGCTCGGCTGGCAACTCAACAGGCGAGATACGCGAAGAAGAACGGCGTTTGACTGTTTTGGCAACATCTTCCCACAAGGCGTGGGAATCTTCTTCTGCCGGACTGGCGGCCTGTTTGCCAGATTTTTGTTTTCTAGACGGATTTTTATTTGCGGCCATATTCACGCCCAATCCTTCCAGATGAGGAATATTTTTAAACTGTCAGCGTTTAATTTTCATCCTCAATACGGGTTTCCACCAATTTCCAATTTGGATCAGCAAGGGTGGTGTCTCTTTCAAACACCCAGATATCGGTGATTTTTACCTTTGATTCAGATTCATCTTCCAGCACAACTGCGTTTTTATCGGTTACCAAACGGGTTTGCAGGCTGACAAACTGAACTGTGACAGACGCCACATTATCCACCACTTCGCCATCCAGCAACTGGACATCTTCAATTTCATCAATCGTGATATCCAGCCTGTCACCACGCTTGTTACGTTCATGCACCGACTGGGCAAACTCCTGATACAGATCAAAAGCCAACAGACGGCGCAAGCTGGCCAAATCGCAATCGGCAAACGCGCCCAATACCATCGAAAAGGCAGAAGCCGCCCCGGTCATAAATTCATCATCGCGAAAATTCGGGTCTGCCTGGCGAACCGCAGTCAGCCCCTTGCCATTGATCGGCTTTTTATCCTTGTGCAGTGGGACAATTTTTTCATCCTGGGCGCCGCTATCATTTGCTGCATCACCGCTGAAACGCTGCATCTCTTCGCGCTTTTGTTCGAATCCGTCACGGCTGCCCAAAATTGAGCGCAGACGAAAAATAAGAAATAGAGCAATCGCGGCAAATATCAGAATATCAATAAAGGGCATCACAAATATCTGTTCAAATAAGGGTTTCAGGACAAATGATAGATTACAGCCGGTTTATACCATAAAATTATCACGGTTTGCATCCAAAAGAATGACTTCCTATATCATACCATATGGGGTGTGCCCTATCAGATGCAAGCTGGAGACAAAAAATGCTGTTTTATGTGTTTATTTTATTTGGCCTATACGGGTGGATTGAATTTGAAGCGCTGATTTTAATCGGAAATGAAATTGGCGGTTTGGCCAGCTTTTTAGGGATTTTTGTCACCGCTTTTATTGGTATGTGGCTATTGCGCACACAAAGCAGGGCAGTGATGGCGCGCTGGCAGTCAAATCTGCATAAGGGCGAGATGGAGACCGATTCCCTGGCAAGCGGGCTATCTTTATTACTGGGCGGGTTTTTGATGCTGTTGCCTGGCTATGTAACCGATGCTATCGGGATTTTGTGTTTTGTGCCGGGGTTGCGGTTTATTATCGGTGCTACGCTGTTATCGCGCCTGCATATCGCCAGCATCCAGAATATGTTTGGTTCGCGTTTCGCAGGCGGATTTGCCAGCACAGCCGATAAAGGATTTGATAAAAGAGGCTATCCTTCCCAGCGCCGGAAAACGCTGGATGGGGATATCATCGAAGGCGATTTTAGAGAAAAAGATTAATAATAGCTTTAGCAAAACAACTTTGGGTTGCCGGATGCTTGCCGCTAATCCTTAAGGCTGATAAAAATAGGCGCAATCTTCACTAATTTTATTGGATAAAGAATAATGGCTGAATCGAAAATCAAAGCAAAAGATGAAAAAGCAAGAACAGGTGCGGACAAAAATGCATCCGAAAAAGCGGCCGCCGGAACAGAAACAAGACAGGCTGTTCAACCCCAAGTCGCCTTGCACGCTCAATATGTTAAGGATTTTTCCTTTGAAAGCCCCTCCTCGCCAGATGTTTTCCTAAGCCAGCCTGGTCAGCCAAATGTGGAAGTGGCGGTCAATGTCGCGTCAACCAGACTGGAAAACAATCATTTTGAAGTGGTACTGAAAATCGCCGCGACCGCAAAAACCGATGATAAAACCATTTTTGTGGTGGAACTAAGCTATGGCGGTATCGCCTCATCCAATGTGACAGACGAGAAAATGCTGCATCCGCTCATTGCGATTGAAGGGCCACGCCTGTTATTCCCGTTTGCGCGTGCGGTTGTAGCCAATATTACCCGTGAAGGCGGATTTTTACCACTTAATCTGAACCCGATAGATTTCCTTGCCCTCTATCAGCAAAATATGGCCCAGCAGCAAGCCGCTGCCACTGTGCCCGAAAAAAGCAAGTAAGGGTTTTTAGCAGGCTAAAAGCTATTCCGGCTTTTTGGCTTCCGGTAAGGCAGATTGCCGCCAGATAGGGTCGCGCATTTTATCTAGCAAGGCATGATGCGCGGCCAGCTCTTCTGCGCTTGCAGCAAAAGAGCGAGCCGGGCGGATGGGTCTGTCTGTTATCTCAAACCCGGATAGATTATCTGTCTCATTATCTGTTTTCTGGCCAGTGCTTTCAGCTGTTTCAGGTTCTTGTGTCAAGGCAAGGCCGGGCTGTCTGCCGCCCTGTAATTCAACAAACACGCCAGCCAGCAAATCGGCATCAATAAGCGCGCCATGCAGATCGCGGTGACTATTATCAATAGAAAAACGACGGCATAGCGCATCCAGACTGGCCTGTGCGCCGGGGAATTTTTGCCTGGCCAGAATCAGCGTATCGCTCACGCGACTATCTTGCAAAAGCGGTTTGTCACACCGTGCCAATTCGGCATTTAAAAAGCCAATATCAAAGGGGGCATTATGAATGACCAGCATATCCTCGCCAACAAATTCAAGAAAAGCGTCTGCTATCTCTGCAAATACAGGCTTGTCTTCTAGAAATTCACTGCTGATACCATGGACAGCCTGTGCCCCTTCATCAATATCGCGTTCAGGGTTGATATATAAATGCAGCTGGCCACCTGTTAGCGTATAATTCACCATTTCCAGCGCGCCAATTTCGATAATGCGATGGCCATCCTTTGCCGATAGGCCGGTCGTTTCTGTATCCAGAATGATATGGCGCATGAAATCCCTGACTTTCTTCTTTTTTCAACCGCCCCCATCCTAGCGCTAACTGGAAAGGACTGACAAGAGCGGGCAAAATAGTCTTTTTTCCAGATTATCCGAACCCGGTCTTTATCTGAGTCTGGCAAGCCATTTTTTTAAACGGCGCCGGCTTTCTGCCCGGCCAAGCGAGGTTGGCAGGGCTAAATCGGAAAGCCTGATTTTAACTGATTGCGGCAATTGGACTTTAATTATTTGATCAAATTTTTGTTTTGTCATATTTGGTCGTCGCATGGCGCGTTGACGCAATATCCGCATCGGCGCCCAGACGGTGACCAGATAATCGCATACCGCATCCCCGCCGGTTTCAAATAAGAGCGGTACATCCAGCACCGCAAAGGATTTTCCTGCCCGGCCAATATCTGCCAAAAAACGCTGGCGCGATTGATAAACAAGCGGGTGCAAGATCCCCTCCAGAACATTTCTTGCGTCACGATCGGCGAATATCTTCTGTCCCAAAGCCGGCCTGTCCACAGAGCCATCTGCTGCCAGTATATCGCGGCCAAAATAATCGGCAACGAGAGGGGTTGCCTTGCCATACGGGCTCAAAAGCTGATGAACGGTTTTATCCGCATCATGGACATCCATACCATATTGGCGAAACATTCGGGCAATGGTTGATTTGCCCGAAGCGATAGAGCCTGTCAGGCCGATAATCTTCATCCCGTGCCTCCGGGCGCGAGAGCACAAAGGCCATGTTCACGCAGAAAAGCCAAAAGCGGCAAAAGTGGCAGGCCTAAAATATCATAATAGACACCCTGAATATCGGAAAAGAGATAAGCCCCGCCTGCCTCTATTTGATAACAGCCCGGTGATAACAGCGCATCTTGCCCGCAAAAACCCAGATAATCGGCAATTTCCTGCTGGCCAAGACGTCGCATGGCCAAATCAGACCGGCTGCAATGATGCCAAATACGCCTGCCATGTTGAAACACTACCGCCGCGGTATAAAGCTGGTGGGTTTTGCCGGCAAGTTTTTGCAACTGTTCGCCTGCCTGTTCCATAGAGGCAGGTTTGCTGAAAATCTCCCCCTCGCAGGATAGGAGCTGATCACAGCCAATAACATATCCCTCTTTCTGGCTGGCCAGTTTCCCGGCCTTTACTTCGGCAAGGGTGGTAGCGATATCTGCCGGTTCTATATTTTCTGCAATACCGGCCTGTTTAATCGCTTGCTCATCAACAGATGCGGCCTGCGCCTCAAAGACCAGCCCGGCAACACGCAACATATGGATGCGGGTCTGGCTGCCAGATGCCAGATAGATTTTGCTGTTTGAAATATGCCAGCCTGTCATTCTTGTGATGCCCTTTCATGGGCGGTAGCTTCCTTGTGGTTCATATAAAGATGCAGGATAGCGGCCGCGGTTTCTTCAACAGAACGGCGCGATACATCCAGAACCGGCCAGCCTTGCTGTGAGAATAGCCGCCTTGCAGCAGATAATTCTTCGGATATTTTTTCCATATCAGCATAATTCTGATTGGATTTATCGGTGAGATGGGCCAGGCGATTTCGCCTGACATGAACCAGCCTTTTGGGATCGGTGGTTAGCCCGACAATAAATAATCTCGGAAATTTTTCGACAATTTGCAGGGGAAATGGCACGCCCGGCACCAGCGCATAATTGGCTATCCAGTAGCCCCTATTGGCCAGATACATAGAAGTTGGCGTTTTTGACGTGCGCGATACCCCAACCAGCAAAATCTGGGCGTTTTGCAGGCTTTCCATATTCAGCCCATCATCATGATTAACCGCAAATTCCACTGCTGCCATTCGTTCAAAATAGGCACGATCCAGCTTGTGCTGGCCACCTGGCCGGCTATTTTGTTTATAGCCCAGAACAGTGGTAAATAAATCCACAAGCGGGTCTAGAATAGATAAATTGGGTACATTCAGATCCTGGCATAAAGCTTCCAGTTCGGCGCGGATTTTTGGGTCAACGATGGAGTAGAGCAAAATGCCTGGATTGCGCTCCAGCCCAGAGCGGATGGTTTGCACATGGGCAGAAGTGCGCACCAATGTCCAGATATGCTCTGATGCCTTTACATGCGAGAATTGCGCCAATGCCGCCCGGGCAACCTGATGCACTGTCTCGCCTGTTGAATCTGATACCAGATGAATGTGAAGGGTTGTTTCCATAATCTCAAACGATAACCATTCTGTCTGACAAAGTCATCTATTTGCGATAGATGGGGAAAGAAAATTAACCCCATATCCCCTGCCTGTCATAGGCGAGGTTCAATTATGGGGATAATTTTTACACAAGGATGATTTTATCCTTTTTATCCACAAATAAAATTTTAGTTAGTACTTTATGGAAAACAGGAAGCCAGCTTTTATGAATAATGGGGATAATTTGC
>CBFIAD010000027.1:0-23170 GCA_965660495.1 Puniceispirillaceae bacterium (SeqCode) | reverse complement strand
CGCATTGCACAGGCTATCCAGATTGGCTTTACAGGCTGTTTAACCATTTTAGATGATATTATCTGTTCAAATTAAGGGGGTATTGCTTACCCTCGCAGCGGTATGTTTCGGGGTCATCACAGGCGGTATTGTGAAAATGCTGTCAGGCGACCTTACCCTGCTTTCCACGCTGTTTTTTCGTTATCTGTTCTCACTGCCGATATTGGGGCTGGTAGCCTGGCGTGCCCGTGGGCGCGATATGCTACATATTACCCAGAGGCGGACAATGGTCATACGGGTGATGTTTGGGCTGGCAGGGATTACTTTCTGGTTCTTGTCCGTGCGCAATATTCCCCTAGGTCAGGCAACAGCGCTTTTTCAATCTTCTGTTTTGTTTATCACTCTTGCATCGCCTCTGTTGCTGGCTGAAAAAGTGGGGATTTATCGCACGATGGCGGTGATTACCGGCTTGCTGGGCATCCTGTTATTAACCGATCCCTTTTCGCAAGCGGTCACCCCGGCAGTTTTATTTGCGGTATGCGGGGCGATGGCAAGTGCAGGCTTGGCTATCACGCTGCGCAAGCTGGGCAAGGGCGATCAGCCTGTCACGGTGGCCTTTGTTTATAACAGTATCGGGTTTTTGGTATTTTCTTTAATGGTTCTTATTTTGCCCGGGCAATTTGTTTTGCCGAGCCTGAAAGAGCTGTTCATGCTGGTCGCACTGGGGATGTTCAGCTCGCTTTTGCAATTATGTTTTACCACTGCCTATCGATATAGCGAAGCGGTGGTGGTCGCCTCATTGCGCTATCTGCAAGTCCCGATGGCGGCTATTTTCGGCTTTCTGCTTTTCTCTGAAGTGCCAACAGCTATTCAATTATGCGGAATGGTGGTTGTGGTTTCTTCTTGTATGTTTATTATCTGGCGCGAATTCACCATTTCACGCCAACAGGCGATAGATAAATAATTGCGGTCAGGAGAGGCAAAATGATTATCCGGGTTATGGGCGAGATTGAAATCCATTGTTTCGAGCAAAAAGGCGAAACCGCCTCGGCTGACAAGCTCTCTGCATTAACCTCTATTGATAGCCCCGGCGACGGGGATATTATTAACTGGCTTGGCAAGGCACTGGATGATGCGGGCGCGCCATCGCTGGAAGAGGATGCAAGCTGGCGCGAGCAGGTAGAAATAGCTGCCAGTATTCTGGCAGCCCCGATCCTGACAAAAGCCGATGCAGATGATTTTGTCCTGTTGCTGGTGTTGCGCGAAAAATGGCCGGTTGGCACTAAGGCTCGTTTTAAGGCTGTCGCGGACAGGGTAGGGGCAAGCCACACCTATCGCCTGTTGACCTGCCCCTTGCAAAAGGGCGCGGACATCTCGGATGAAGAGAGTTTAAGCCAGGCAGAAGCGGCCTCGCTTCGCGCGATGGTGCCTGTTTTGAAAAAGGCGCGCAAACAATTTGCCAATAGCTCTGGCCTGCAACAATTTTTGCAGCAGCTAAATTAGGCAAAAGCCTCAGCTAGACAGCTAGTTCCGGCCGATTTTTAAATTCTTCCAGCGCTTCTGGATTGGCCAGTGCTTCGGTATTTTTAACTGGTCGGCCCTGAATAATATCGCGCACTGCCAATTCGGTGATTTTGCCGGAACGGGTGCGCGGAATATCGCGCACTTCCAGAATAACAGCCGGGACATGACGTGGGCTGGCCTCTTTTTTCAGGCTGGCACGTATATTTGCCTGAATATCCGCATTCAGGGCATATCCCTCTGCCATCCGCACAAATAATACCACCCGAACATCATGGTTAATCATCTGGCCAATGACCAGGGATTCGGCTACCTCATCAAAAGCTTCAACAATCCGGTAAATCTCGGCTGTGCCAATGCGTACCCCGCCCGGATTAAGCGTTGCATCGGAACGGCCATGAATAATAATGCCGGCTTGTTCGGTAAGGGTTGCCCAGTCACCATGTCGCCAGATATTTGGATAGACATCAAAATAGGCCTCGTGATAGCGGCTGCCATCGCTATCATTCCAGAAGCCGACAGGCATGGATGGGAAGGGGGCAAGACAGCATAATTCTCCTTGTTCGCCCGATATTTGCTGGCCCTCATCATCCAGAATAGCGACTTCCATCCCAAGGGCGCGTACCTGAATCTCGCCCGCATAGACAGGCTTTACCGGACATCCCAGAACAAAACATCCTATAATATCTGTTCCTCCTGAAATAGAGGCAAGCTGGATATCGCTTTTTATCCCGTCATAGACAAAGCCAAACCCTTCAGATGAAAGAGGCGAGCCGGTAGAACACAGGATACGTAAATGGCGGAGACCAAATTGTTCAGCTGGACGCAGGCCGGATTTTCGCACCGCATCTATATATTTTGCCGATGTACCGAACAGGGTCATCTTTTCCTTTTCGGCAATTTGCCATAACCGTTCAGGGCCGGGATGGAACGGATTGCCTTCATAGACGATTACACTTGCCTGCATCATCAGCCCGGAAACCAGCCAGTTCCACATCATCCAGCCGCAGGTGGTAAAATAAAAAATCCTGTCCTTGTCGGAAATATCACTATGCAGGCGATGTTCCTTGATATGCTGCATCAGCGTGCCGCCGGTTGAATGGACAATACATTTTGGCGCGCCTGTTGTCCCGGAACTGTAAAGGATATAAAGCGCATCATTAAAGCCAACGCGGCAAAACGCCTCTATCGGGGCATGGCTCAGGCTATCGGCAAACATCCCGCTGTTCGGTATGGCAGCGATATCCGGCCGGGAATCAAGATAGGCATCTATCAGCACATTTTCCACTGAGGGCAATTTTTGCATGAGTTCTGCTATAATTTTCAGCCTGTCTATCGGCTTGCCATTATAGCGATAGCCATCTGCTGCAATAAGTAATTTCGGGGTGATCTGGCCAAAACGGTCGGCCACGCCATTTAACCCGAAATCAGGCGAACAGCTGGAAAAAATAGCGCCCAGGCTGGCGGTAGCCAGCAAAGCGATAACCGCGGTTTCATTATTGGGTATATAGGCGGCCACACGATCGCCCTTTTTTATGCCTTTTGCCTGCATCCAGCCAGCCAGTGACAGCGCCTTTTCCCGCAATTCCTTGCGGCTCAGGCGGGTACATCTGCCATCCTCGCCATAGGCGATAAAGGCCGGACGGTCATCTGCATCTGCCAGCATATTTTCGGCATAATTCAGCCGGGCATCCGGAAAAAATTGCGCGCCAGGCATTTTATCTTTGTCAATTAACAGCCGCGTGCCTTTATCCCCGATAACCCCGTGCCAGTCCCATAAGGCTGACCAGAATATATCCGGGGCATCCACCGACCATTGCCAGAGCTGTTCATACTCTTTGTGCCAGTCAAAGCCATGCCGGGTTTTGATATGGCTCGCAAATTGATAAATTTGTGTTTTTTCAGGGTTTTGAGGTTGCCATAATAGATCGCCTGCTTCGATAAAGGTCATGGCTGTCTCCAGAATTTGCCGATGCGTGTCAGGGCTATCATCTTAGCCAGAGCAGGCGCGATGTAAACTGCCTCGGCCGCGTTTTTTGTCAAAAACTAACCCTTTCGATCTAGTCTTTTGTATAACTGTTTTCTGCTGCGTTAATATGTTTTTAATCATTTTGCTTTTGTTTTCAGGAAAAATGACAAAACAGGATATGTAATGCTTATAGAAGAAATGCAAGCCTATCTCTCAGGGGAATTACGCGCAATGGAAGGGGGTAAATTCTTATATTATCCCGAAGCCTCGCCGGTAATCCTGCAGCTCGAATGCATAGAAGATGGAAGATTGCTGGTTTATTGCAGTTTTGCCCGCGATGGCAGCGGGTTATTTCTAGCTTCTTTTATGACCCTGCTCTTGACAGAAGATGTGGGCGTTATCAGCCCATCTGCCTTTGCTGTACCAGCGGGTATGGGATGTGTAACCGGTTCAGTCTCGCAGACCTATTTTCAGATATTGCCACCATCAACGCTTGAGCATAGTCCTCTGCAGTGCCAGACATTTGCCGCTGCTTTTATGTTATTTGCTCATGAAATGCAGGGGAAATCTGCAGATTTATTTGACACAAACACGCTTTTGGAAGACAGGTTGCCTGCTTGTAATCTGGCAGATTTCAGAATTGCGCATTTAATGGAAAATATCGACGAAGCCTAGAGGCGGCTTTTCTACTTGCTTTATCGGCTGTCTGCCCTGTCTTTCCTCCCTGGCAGGGCAGTGATTATTTCTGCCCCACTGGACAATTATTCTTAACTCAGGCAAGAGACTACTAACTGCCTGGCAAAAAGGCATAAGATAAGCGGAGAAGGAAGATGACCAGCCAGTTTGATTTTGACCTGATTGTGATTGGGGCAGGTTCAGGGGGCGTGCGTGCCGGGCGTATCGCAGCTGGCTATGGGGCGCGGGTAGCCGTAATCGAAGGTGACCGGCCAGGCGGGACTTGTGTAATTCGCGGCTGTGTGCCGAAAAAATTACTGGTTTATGGGGCAAGTTTTGCTGGAGAGGCAGAAGATGCGGCCGGATTTGGCTGGCAGATGGAGGGGCTGAGCCATAGCTGGGCCCAGCTTATCGCGTCCAAGGATAAGGAAATAGACAGGCTGGAAGGCATTTATCGCAATTTGTTAAAAAATGCCGGCGCAACTCTGATAGAGGGGTGGGGTAAAATTACTGGCCCAAATAGCGTATCGGTTGGCACAGACAGCTATAGGGCCCAGCGGATATTAATTGCGACAGGCGGACGCCCCTCAGCCCCGCCTGTACCCGGGCTGGATGAATTTGCGATATCATCAAATGAAGCGCTGGATCTGAAACAGCGCCCAAACCATATTGTTGTCTATGGTAGCGGCTATATAGCCCTTGAATTTGCCGGTATTTTTGCCGGATTTGGCAGCCGGGTTGATTTGGTTTACCGGGCGGATTTGCCGCTTCGCGGATTTGATGAAGATGTCCGCCAGCATATTGCAGAAGCCCTTACAGACAGAGGGATAAATCTGATATCCGGCCGCACCGTCACAGAGGTTAAACAGACAGATTCAGCCTATGAAGTGGTGCTGGATAATGGCCATATCCTGACCCCGGACAAGGTAATGGCCGCAACTGGCAGACGCCCGAATATCGAAGGGCTGGGTCTGCAAGAAGCAGGTGTCAAAACAAATGAACGCGGAGCAGTCATGGTCGATGAATGGAGCCAGACTTCCATTGCGTCTATCTATGCGGTAGGCGATGTGACTGACCGGATTAATCTTACCCCCGTTGCGATTGCCGAGGGTCATGCCTTTGCCGATACCCATTATGGCGGCATCGCCCGTCATATAGGCTATGATAATGTCCCATCTGCAGTGTTTAGCCAGCCCAATATTGCCTCTGTCGGGCTGACCGAGCAGCAGGCTCTGTCTGAATATGGTGAAATAGATGTCTTTGAGAGCCGCTTTCGGGCAATGAAAAACACCCTTTCAGGGCGACCAGAAAAAACCTATATGAAGCTGATTGTTGCCAAAGACAGCCAAAAGGTCATTGGCGTGCATATGGTCGGCCCGGATGCAGCAGAAATAATGCAAGGCATGGCGATTGCGGTGAAAATGGGGGCAAAGAAATCGGATTTTGATGCGGTTATCGGCATCCATCCTTCTGCTGCAGAAGAGTTTGTTACCATGCGCACACCGCGCCCCTAGACCAGGTTTTGAGCCTCAACAAAAAAAGCGTTCAGTTTCCTTTGCTTTTAGCGTCTGATCTCGCTATTTTAAGGCCATTCATTCTAACCAGGAGGCGGTGGATTGCCTAAATAAGGGCATCACCGAAAATCACATGAGTTGGACACCTTCAAGCTGGCGCGACTTTCCCATTCTGCAAGTCCCGGAATATGCAGATGCACATCAGGTAAAACAGGTCGAACAAAATTTGGCCAAAAAGCCCCCGCTGGTCTTTGCCGGCGAGGTACAAAATTTGCGTGGTCAATTAGCTTCTGTGGCAAATGGCGAGGGATTTTTGCTGCAAGGCGGAGATTGTGCCGAGAGTTTTGCTGAATTTTCTGCCGATATGATTAGAGACAGTTTCAAGGTCTTTTTGCAAATGGCGGTGGTGCTAACCTTTGGGGCCTCCATGCCAGTGGTAAAAATTGGCCGGGTGGCTGGCCAGTTTGCCAAGCCGCGCTCTTCACCTGTAGAAGTGATAGACGGGGTGGAGCTGCCGTCCTATCGCGGGGATATGATAAATGGCATCGGCTTTAACCCGGCAGAGCGGGAACCAGATCCGGAAAGGCTGTTACGGGTATATGAGCAATCTGCCTCTACCTTGAATCTGTTGCGTGCCTTTTCACAAGGCGGCATGGCCGATTTGCACGCCGTGCATGACTGGACAACCGAATTTGTTTCGGACGGGGCGCATCGCTATGCCGAGCTGGCCGCGCGTATTGATGAATGTCTGGCCTTTATGAATGCCTGCGGGGTAAATGCACGTACCAGCCGGGCATTGGCAGAAACAGATTTCTTTACCAGCCATGAAGCCTTGCTTTTGAATTATGAAGAGCCGCTGACCCGCCGCGATACCATTACTGATGAAAAAGGCTGGTATGCGACCTCTGCCCATATGATCTGGATTGGCGACCGCACCCGCCAGCTGGAAGGGGCGCATATTGAATATATGCGCGGCATTTCTAACCCTATCGGCCTGAAATGCGGGCCTAGCCTGGCACCTGATGATCTGCTTCGACTTATTGACAGGCTTAATCCAGAAAACAGCCCTGGCCGTCTAACCCTGATAGCCAGAATGGGGGCAGATGATGTGCGCAGCAAATTGCCGCCTCTGTTAAAGGCGGTTAAGGGACATGGCGCGTCTGTTGTCTGGTGTTGCGATCCGATGCATGGCAATACCATAAAGGCGTCCTCTGGCTATAAAACCCGGCGGGTGGAAGATGTGTTCAGGGAAGTTCAGGGCTTTTTTGATGCCCATGACGAAGAAGGTACTTATCCGGGCGGGGTGCATTTTGAAATGACCGGACAGAATGTGACCGAATGTGTCGGCGGGGTGGTTGAGGTGACCGAAGAAGGGCTGGGCGACCGCTATCATACCCATTGCGATCCGCGCCTGAACGCAGGACAGTCTCTGGAGTTGGCCTTTTTGCTGGCAGATCTGATGAAAAAGCGGCGCGATGCCAGCAGCAAGTTAAAGCAAGCTGTCTGATTGTTCAGGTAAAAAACGCTTTACCGATAAAGAGCCGGGAGCTGGTATTATTGTGACGGTGAATTACGCAAAAGGGCCCAGCCCAGAGCAGCAGCCTGTTTATACAGACAGCTATTTTAATCTGGCACGTAAAATTGTGCGCGATCATGGCGATAAGCAGGTAACCTATGCGGTATTTATGCGCCGTCCGGTTACCCTGGCGCCAAAATTGGCAATAGATTGGCTGGAGGGGATGGCTGCCAGCCGAAAGGCTGAGGTTAAAATAGAATTACTGCATAAAGAAGGCGCATGGGTAGGGGCAGGAGAGCCGCTATTATATATTTCGGGCCAGATGTCGCAATTGGTGGATTTGGAAACCATTTTTCTGCAACGATTGGGCAGTGCCTGTGTGGCTGCCTATAATGCTTATCAGATGTGTGTTGAGTTACCAGAGGTCGGGTTTCTAGCAATGGATGCTCGTCATTGTGCCGGGGCTGAAATGGCAGAATTGATGGCCTATGGCGCATCGGTCGGTTCAAAAAAAGCACAAGCAAAGGTGTCTGCCAAAGGCTTTTTGGGATGTGCTGCAGATGCCACTGCCGGTTATTTTGGCCAAAATGCCGGGATGGGCACGATGCCGCACGCGTTGATCGGCTATGCGGGTAATACGCTGGATGCAGCTAAAATGTTTCATCAGAGCTTTCCGGAAAAGCCCTTGACTGTTCTGGTCGATTATTTTGGATATGAGCGAGAAGATGCGCTGACAGTGGCGCGTCATTTCCACGATTTGGCACAGGCTGGACAATTAAGCGTGCGACTGGATACGCATGGCGGCCGGTTTTTGCAAGGGCTGGATACACAAAGCTCCTATGCGGTTCTGGAGCGCAATGTGCCTGAGGCGATTCGTGGCTATCGCTCGGAAAGCGAGCTAAAACATTTGATGGGAACAGGGGTGTCTGCGGCGGCTGTCTGGTATATGCGCGAAGAGCTGGATAAAGCCGGATTTGACAAGGTAAAGCTGGTAGCCTCCAGCGGGTTTGGGCCGGATAAATGCCGTGTATTTTCGCTGGCAAAAGCGCCTGTAGATGTGATAGGCACAGGCTCGTTCCTGCCTGAAAAATGGTCTGAGACCTATGCTACAGCAGATATCATTGAATATGATGGCACGCCTTTGGTAAAGGCCGGGCGCGAGTTTTTGCACCGCCGGCCATCGGCCAAATAAGCAATAGGGTTCAAAAAAGATGACAGGCTCTAAAACGGATCTGCAAATTGCGCTGGTGCAAGCAAACCCGCATCTTGGCAATGTGGATGCCAATATCGAAAAACTATTGCAAATGCGCGCCCGTGCCGCAGAGCAGGGATGCGACATTATCCTGACACCAGAGATGTATCTATCCGGCTATCCGGCTGATGATCTGGTCTTGCGTGCCGATTTTATGAATAAGATAGAAGCGGGCATTGATAAATTGGCTGCTGCAACAAAAGATGGCGGGCCTGCCATTATTTGTGGGGCACCTGTGCGCGATGCCGGCCGGTTATTTAATGCAGTATTTGTGCTGGATGACGGGGCAATAAAGGCTACACGGCATAAGGTAAATCTGCCCAATTATGGCGTTTTTGATGATAAGCGGCATTTTACTGCTGGTAGCTTGCAAGGGCCTGTATCCTTGCGCGGATGGCGGCTGGGTCTGGCAATTTGCGAGGATATCTGGTCATCGGATGTATGCGAGACTCTTTCTGAATCTGGGGCAGAAATTATTTTATCGCTAAATGCCTCACCTTTTGAATCTGGCAAAACCGATCAGCGTATGTCTCATGCAGTAGCCCGAATGACCGAAAGCGGGCTGCCCTTTATCTATGTAAATATGGTTGGTGGGCAAGATGAGCTGGTCTTTGATGGCGGGTCTTTTGCCCTGAATTTGGGCGGCAAGCTTGCCTGCCAGATGCCGCAATTTACCGAAAGCCTGTCTGTGGTCACCTTGCGAGAAGACGGGCAAAGCGTTCATCTTACCGGACAGGTTTCTGCCCCTGACAGCGAAAATGAGGCGATGTGGCGCGCGCTGGTGCTTGGCATTCGCGATTATTGTAGCAAAAATGGGTTTCCGGGCGTTATTTTGGGACTGTCCGGCGGGATAGATTCGGCCATTGTAACCGCGCTGGCGGTAGATGCGCTGGGCGCAGAGGCGGTGCGGGTGGTGATGATGCCATCTGACTATACAGCCGATATTTCTGTGCTAGATTCGCAGAGCCTTGCTGATAATCTGGGGCTGACACTGGAAACAATTGCCATTAAACCTGCGATGTCGGCATTCTCGGATATGCTGGCCGATAGCTTTGCTGGCCAGCAAGCCGATATTACCGAAGAAAATATTCAGTCGCGTTTGCGCGGTATGTTGCTGATGGCGCTATCCAATAAATTTGGCAATCTGGTATTGGCAACGGGCAATAAGTCTGAATATGCGGCTGGCTATTCCACCTTGTATGGCGATATGTGTGGCGGCTTTGCCCCAATAAAGGATGTCTGGAAAACAAAGATTTTTGCACTGGCAAACTGGCGCAATCGCCATCAGCCCAAAGGTGCGCTGGGGCCGGCAGGTCAGGTGATACCCGAGCGTATTATTACCCGTCCGCCTTCTGCCGAATTGCGTCCAGATCAGGAAGATACAGATAGTTTGCCGCCTTATGATGTGCTTGACCCGATCCTAATTGCCCTGACCGAAGAAATGGCCGATATTCAGACCATCGTGGATAGAGGCTATGATGCGCAAATAGTTGAACAGGCAAGCGCCTTGCTGTTTCGCGCAGAATATAAACGCTTTCAGGCCGCCCCTGGCCCAAAGGTTACGGCCAGAGCCTTTGGCCGCGACCGCCGCCTTCCCCTGACATCAGGTTTTAGACCTGCAAAATCGGAGACCTTATGAAATCTGTAAAAGTGCGTTTTGCGCCCAGCCCGACCGGCAAGCTGCATGTTGGAAATCTTCGCACCGCTTTGGTGAATTATCTGTATGCACGCCAGCAAAATGGCCAGTTTATGCTGCGCATTGATGATACAGATGGAGAGCGCTCGCGCCCGGAATTTGAAACCGCTATCCGCCAGGATTTGGAATGGATGGGGATGGGCTGGGATTGTGAAGACAGGCAATCTCAGCGTCTGGCGCGTTATGACGAGGCATTGGCACAATTGCTGGCTTCCGACCGCGCTTATGCCTGTTACGAAACACAAGAAGAACTAAGCCTGAAGCGCAAAGCCCAGTTAATGGCTGGCAGGCCGCCTGTTTATGACCGGGCAGCCCTCAGGCTGGGTGAGGCCGAAAAAGCAAAATTTGAAGAGATGGGAAGGCGTCCGCATTATCGCTTCTTGCTTAAAGATGAAGAAGTGTCCTGGAATGATCTGGTGCGCGGGCCGGTCAGCTATCATATGTCCAGCCTGTCAGACCCGGTGCTGATCCGCGAGGATGGCCGGGTGATTTATACGCTGGCCTCTGTGGTGGATGATATTGACCATCAGATAACCACTATCCTGCGCGGTGAGGATCATGTCACCAATTCTGCTGCCCAGATACAGCTATTTGAAGCGCTGGGTGCAACCCCGCCTGAAATGGGGCATTTAGCCTTGCTGGCAGGGGCAGATGGCGAGGGTCTGTCCAAACGGCTGGGCAGTCTGGCAATAGAACAATTGCGTGCAGAAGGGGTGTTGCCGGCTGCACTGGCCAGCTTGCTGGCACGTATAGGCACATCTGATCCGGTTGTCGCCCAATCCACGCTGGAAGAGATTATTGCCGGGTTTAATATTGCCAGCTTTGGCCGCGCTACGGCTAAATTTTCTACCAGTGAATTACAGCAGCTAAACGCAAAATTGATACAAAACCTCGATTTTGATAGCGCATCCCCAACCCTTGCTACAGCAGGCTATGGCGCGATTACTGCCGATTTCTGGGAGGTAGTGAAAGGCAATCTGAATAATATTGCCGAGGCCGGAAAATGGTGGGATATCTGCTGCCAGCCCATCACCCCCGTTATAGAAGATGCCGGTTTCATCGAAATTGCTGCCAGCTTACTGCCCGAAGCCGAGCTGGACGAACAAAGCTGGTCTAACTGGACAAAGGCGATATCCGAGCGGACAGGGGCAAAGGGCAAAGCCTTGTTTATGCCGCTAAGACTGGCCATTACCGGGCAAAATGCAGGGCCTGATATGGGCAGATTGCTACCCTATATTGGGTATAAGCGGGTAAACAACCGGCTAAAAGGTCAGCAAGATTAAGCGCTGGACAGCTTTTTTACTTAAGATAGCAACGATATGGCACTGAAACTCTATAACACGCTGACACGCAAAAAAGAGGCATTTGTCCCGCTGGAGGCTGGTCATGTCCGTATCTATGCGTGCGGGCCAACAGTATATGACAAGATTCATATCGGTAATGCCCGGCCTTTGGTTGTGTTTGACGCGCTGGTGGCGTTATTACGCACGCTTTATCCAAAGGTTACTTATGTGCGCAATATTACCGATGTGGATGACAAAATAAATGCCCGTGCGAACGAACGTGCCATTTCCATTCAGGCCTTATGTGCCCAGACTATAGAAGATTTTCATAAAGATACGGCTGCCTTGCTGGTCGCCCCGCCAGATATAGAACCAAGAGCAACCGAGCATATCGCCCAGATGATCGCCATGACAGGCCAACTTGTCGATAAGGGCTTTGCCTATGAAGCAGAAGGGCATATCCTGTTTTCGGTGAAAAAAATGGCCGATTATGGCGCATTATCAGGGCGCAGCCTAGAAGAAATGATAGCGGGCGCGCGTGTCGAAGTCGCCCCCTATAAAAAAGATGCAGCAGATTTTGTGCTGTGGAAGCCGTCCGAAGCTGGCTTGCCAAGCTGGGACAGCCCCTGGGGCGCAGGGCGGCCAGGCTGGCATATTGAATGTTCAGCGATGGCCGCACAATATTTGGGGACAGAATTTGATATCCATGCAGGCGGGCTGGATCTGATTTTTCCCCATCATGAAAATGAAATCGCCCAATCGCGCTGCGCCCATAATAGTGCGCAAATGGCCAGATATTGGTTGCATAATGGCTATGTCACGGTCGAGGGCGAAAAGATGTCAAAATCGCTTGGCAATTTCACCACCGTTGCAGAAGCTCTTTCCGGCCATAAGGGGGAAGCTGTCAGGCTGGGGTTATTATCGACCCATTACCGCGCTCCTTTTGATTATTCTGCCAGCCTGATAAAGAATGCCCAGACTATTTTGGACAAGCTGTATCGCGCGGCATCAGGTGTAAATCGCGCTGAATTGATAACACAAGCAGACAAGCTGGATAGCGCTTTTATGGCTGCTCTGATGGATGATTTTAACACGCCATTGGCATTAAGCCGGCTACAGGCATTGGCCAATGAAGCCAATAAGGGGGCAGAGGATGCCCGTTTGCAACTTGCCTCCTGTGCTGATCTGCTGCATCTCTTGCGCGATGAAAACTGGTTTAAAACAGGCGATAGTGACGAGCTGGATACAGCAGAAATCGAAGCAGAGATTGCGGCGCGAAATGCTGCCCGTGCAGTGCGTGATTTTGCCCTTGCAGATGAAATACGCGACCGCCTGACAGCAAAGGGTATTCGCTTGCTGGATAGCGCTGACGGGACAAGCTGGGAAAAAAGCTAGGTCTGTCTTTTGGTGATTGCCGCGCTTTTGCGGATTTGCAACAGCCTGTTAAATAGGCTAAGAGAACAAGCGTTATAACAAAAAATAATAGAAAGAAATACGGGCAAGTCCGAAAATAGGGGCGTGCAGATATATTTGGAAGTGACCATGACCGGCGAGAGAATCTGGCTTTTTGATACGACCCTCCGCGATGGCGGACAAACCCGCGGGATTGATTTTACAGTTGCGGACAAGCATTTTATTGCCCGGACGCTGGCGGATTTCGGTCTGGATTATGTCGAGGGGGGCTGGCCGGGCGCAAACCCCACCGATGACCAGTTCTTTAGCAAAAAACAGGATTTCGGCACTACCCGGCTGGTGGCTTTTGGCATGACGCGGCGCAGTGGCCGGTCAGCAGAAAATGACCCGGGCCTGAGTGCGATTTTAAATGCCCATTCGGACGCCAGCTGTCTGGTGGGCAAAAGCTGGGATTTTCATGTTACCACCGCCCTTAATGTCTCGCTGGAGGAAAATCTGGCGATGATCACGCAATCTGTTGCCGCTGCCAAAGCAGTAAAACAGGAATCACTATTTGATTGTGAACATTATTTTGATGGCTATAAGGCAAATCCCGAATATGCGCTGTCTTGTGTAAAGGCAGCAATGGCCGGTGGGGCAGACTGGGTGATTTTATGCGATACCAATGGCGGCTGCCTGCCAGAAGAAATATTTGATATTGTCGCGGCTACCAAACAGGCGGTGCCGGAATGCCGGCTGGGTATTCATTGTCATAATGATACCGGCATGGCGGTTGCCAATACGCTGGCCGCTGTTCGGGCAGGCGCGCGCCATGTACAAGGCACAATCAATGGGCTTGGCGAGCGGTGCGGAAATGCCGATCTGATTACCCTTATTCCAAATCTGATGCTAAAAATGGGGTTTGTGAGCAATATTCCGGCAGAAAAACTGGCACGCCTGACCAGCCTCTCTCATGCGATAGATGAACGCCTGAACCGTTTGCCTGATGCCCATGCCCCTTATGTTGGCGAGGCCGCCTTTGCCCATAAGGGCGGGCTTCATGCCTCTGCCGCCCAGAAAGACCCGCGCACCTATGAGCATATTCCGCCCGAAACTGTGGGCAATCAGCGCACCTATCTGATTTCGGATCAGACAGGCAAGTCAAATATTCTGGCTCGTTTTGCCGAAGTAGGTATCGAAATAGACCCCAAAGATAAACGTCTGGATGGTCTGATTGGCGAGGTAAAGGAAAAGGAATTTCACGGCTGGGCCTTTGATAGCGCAGAAGCCAGCTTTGAGCTACTGGCGCGTCGCCGTCTAGGCGGTATCCCCTCATTTTTCGAGATTGGACGCTTTCGGGTAATGGATGAACGCCGCTTTAATGCCAGAGGCGAGATGGTGGTGGAATCAGAAGCGACCGCCTCTATCATCGTAAATGGCGATACCCATCACGAGGTGGCGGTCGGTAATGGCCCGGTGAATGCCGTTGATACCGCTATCCGCAAGTCATTGGTAAAAGTCTATCCCCAGCTGGCCGATGTCGAGCTGGTTGATTACAAGGTACGGATTCTGCCCCCCAGCGAGCAGACCAGCGGCACTGCTGCGGTAACACGTGTGCTGATTGAGTTTCAGGATGGTTCAGGGCTTCGCTGGCGCACGGTTGGTGTTTCGGCTAATATCATTGATGCATCTGTAAATGCGCTGGCGGACGGCATATGCTGGAAGCTTATCCATCACGGCAATCAGTGATCGCCCTCAAGAGGTCATGCCCCGATGAAAACACCTGAAATGCCTGACCAGATTTTTGCACAAGCCCATAGCCCTGTTGTTATTCTGGCACGTCCGCAAATGGGCGAAAATATAGGGGCAGCCGCCCGGGCGATGAAAAATTGCGGGCTGTCCAGCTTGCGCCTGATTGCCCCGCGCGATGGCTGGCCTAATCCGGCTGCCCGGCCAATGGCCACGGTGGGCACAGATATTCTGGATAGAGCAGAGCTTTTCGAAACGCTGGCAGAGGCCTTGCATGATATCCGTTTTATGGTGGCGACCTCTGCTCGGCCGCGCGATATGGAAAAGCCGGTGATGGCACCGCGTGCGGCGACCCGCTTGTTGCTGGAAGAACAGATATCGGGCATCCAGACAGGCGGGCGTGTCGCCCTGCTCTTTGGGGCGGAACGTTCTGGTCTGGATAATGACGAGCTGGTACTGGCTGACATAGTCGCACAAGCGCCCTTGCAAAAAGGGGCAAGCTCTCTCAATCTGGCACAGGCAGTTTTTCTGATGGCCTGGGAATGGCGGGTGGCCGCGCTGGAAAGCCAGAATAGCGCCCAGCTGAACGCCATAGAGGGGTTATCTGCCCCGGCCGCGCTGAAAAATCGGGATTATTTCCTTAGCCGTCTGGAAGAACAGCTAGATGATATGGGCTTTTTTTCCAACCGTGAAATGGCGCCCGCTGTAAAGCGGAATTTGCGTAGCCTGTTTACCCGTGCCCGCCCCACCGAACAGGAGCTGCGTACCCTTCACGGCATTTTAACCCTGCTGGGGCGTGACCAGCCAAAAATAGGCAGAAATGCTTGACAATGGCGGATAAATCGCTATCCTCGCGCCATTCTTGGGAACGTTGACCTTTCAGATAAGCTGACTGGTCACGGCAATTTCGCCCTACCGGGACAATAAAGGTTGAAAAATCATGGCACCAAAAGTCGAACATAAACGACATTCTTCGAAACATAAAATTGACAGACGTTTAGGGGTGAATCTCTGGGGTCGTCAAAAATCTCCTGTAAATGCCCGCTCTTATGCGCCTGGCCAGCATGGTCAGCGCCGCAAAAAGCCTACCGATTTCGGGATTCAGTTAATGGCCAAGCAAAAGCTGAAAGGCTATTACGGCAATATCGGGGAAAAGCAGTTTAAGAAATATTATATCGAGGCTTCACGCCGCCGCGGCGATACTGGCCAGAATCTGATCGGCCTGCTGGAAAGCCGCCTGGATGCGTTTTTATATCGCTCAAAGCTGGCGCCAACTGTTTTTGCCGCTCGCCAGATCGTAAATCACGGTCATGTGTTGCTGAACGGCAAGCGGTGTAATATCGGCTCGGTTATCGTTAAAGTGGGGGATGTTATTCAGCTGCGCGAAAAAGCCAAGCAGATGCCATCTATCCTTGAAGGGATCGGCTCTATTGAACGCGATGTTCCAGAATATATCGAAGCCGATCACGACAAGATGAACGCGACATTTTTGCGTGTACCGACATTGGATGAAGTGCCTTATCCGGTACAGATGGAACCAAATCTGGTTATCGAATATTATTCACGCTAATTTGCGGCGTTTTAACGCCTGTTATTTTTGAATATAAAGCGCCTCTGATATCTTTCAGGGGCGCTTTTTTTGCCTGTGATGCAGAACATTGCCATGATTTCGCCTATCTCTTAATCATGATAGGCTTATAGATAGAATAGGGCAGGGCAGGCCAAGACGCCCCCGAGCAGCAGAAAGGGCAGAATAGAAATGAATAATGGCTGGCCAGAAGAATATTATGCAGTGATTTTCACCTCTCAGCGCACCGATGCCGAGATGGAGTTATATGGCCTGACCTCTGAGCGGATGATAGAGCTGGCTCAGCAACAGCCGGGCTTTCTGGGGCTGGAAGCAGTGCGCGAGGAAAATGGGCTGGGCATCACGGTTTCCTATTGGAGTGACCGGGACGCCATTGCTACCTGGCGTGATCATGCCGAACATAAGGTCGCCCAGAAAATTGGTCGTCAGGAATTTTATAGCTGGTTTCAGCTGCGTATCGCCAAAGTGATAGATGAACGCAGCTTCGGCCTGGAAGATTTGTGAGGGAAGTCCCCAAAAAAAAGCAGGCATTTGCCTGCTCTTTTATTCATATTTGATGATTGGCGAGGGGCAGCTTTAGCCCTGCATGGGTTGGGGATTAACGTTAATCCCGTGGGTGTTGAACATTTCCATCAACTCGCCTGTCTCATACATTTCGCGCACAATATCACAGCCGCCGATAAATTCGCCCTTCACATAAAGCTGGGGGATGGTTGGCCAGTCGGAATAGGCCTTGATACCTTCGCGGATTTCATCATCTTCCAGCACATTCACGCCGCTAAATTTAATGCCCAGATGGCTGAGGACGCCGACCACCGCTGCGGAAAAGCCGCATTGCGGGAAAATAGGCGTGCCTTTCATAAATAACACAACCTCGTCGCTGGCGATATTATGGCCTATTTTTTCCTTTATTTTGTCTTCCAGCATCATATTATGCCTCCGTTTTTTTTAGATGTTTTAGCGCTATATCGCGCCTTGTCTGGTAAATCTGCTCTTTTTAAAATCATGCCTATGGGGCGCGGGTTTGCAAGGCCAGCGCGTGTAGCTCGCCGCCCATACGCCCATCCAATGCCTGATACACCATCTGATGTTGCTGAACGCGCGATTTTCCGGCAAAGGCCGCACTGACAACCATACAGGAATAATGATCGCCATCACCGCGCAAATCCTCAATGGTGATTTTCGCATCCGGAAAGGCTTTTTTAATCAGCGTTTCAATTTCATGGGCTTGCATCGGCATAGCGATACCTCTTTTGGCTGACATCTCTATCAATATTATCGCGCTGGATAGGCCTGTCTAGCCCATCAACGCCGGAATGGGGCTGGTATGCCAGGCCACCATCTCATCTTTTGATATGGGGGACAGATCACCGACTGTCAATTCTGTTTTGGAAATTGTTTCACCAATGCGTACCGCCTCTATCTGGTGGGCAGCACAAAGGGCGGCAAATTTGCCTGCATCGCGTACCGCCAGGATATAGCGTGCCTGATCCTCGCCAAAGGCCCAGCCATGCACAGACCCGCTATCGGGAGGGGTAATTTTTGCCCCGCACTGGCCGGCCATTACCATTTCTGCCACCGCTATCAGCAATCCGCCATCGCTGATATCCTGAGCAGATCTGGCCAGACCTTTTGCGATAGCCTCGCGCACCAGCTGGCCATTTTTGGCTTCTGCCTCCAGATCAACAGGTGGCGGTGCGCCGCCCTCGCGCCCGGCGATTTCGCGGGCATAGACCGAACAGCCTAGCCAGCCATCATTTGTCTTCTCGGACTGGCCAACCACATATAGTGCTTGTCCTGCTTCTTGCAGGCCAGCACCAATGGCGGTGCGCCAATCATCGATAATACCGATCATGCCGATAACTGGACAGGGCTGTATAGCCATTCCGTCGGTCTCATTATATAACGATACATTGCCTGAAACCACCGGCGTATCCAGTGCCTTGCACGCCTTGCCCATGCCGGTGACCGAGCCGACAATCTGTGCCATAATATCCTGTTTTTCCGGATTGCCGAAATTCAGGTTATTGGTCACGGCCAGTGGCTTTGCCCCGGTTGCGCTGATATTGCGATAGGCTTCACATACGGCCTGTTTGCCGCCTTCAAACGGGTCAGCCTCTACATAGCGGGGGGTGCAATCTGTACAGACCGCCAGGCCTTTATCGGTATTATGAATACGCACCATAGCGGCATTTCCGCCAGGCCCTGTAATGGTGTCGGCCATCACATCGCTGTCATATTGCTCATATATCCAGCGGCGAGAGGATAAATCAGCACTGGAAAGCATCTTTTGCAATGCGTCGGCCAGGGGAATATCCTTTTCCAGCTGCGCCGTAGACAGCACAGGCTGCAATTCTTCTGGCCGATAGGGGCGGTCATATTCCGGGGCATCATCTACCAATGGGGCAAGCGGAATATCACAGGCAATTTCTGAGTCTTTTAACAGAACCAGACGCTGCGTATCGGTAACCTTGCCAATTGGCATGAAATCCAGATCCCATTTCTCAAAAATCGCGCGGGCAGTCTCTGCCTGTTCCGGCTTTATGACCATTAGCATCCGCTCCTGGCTTTCCGAGAGCATGATTTCATAAGCCGACATGGCCTCTTCGCGTACCGGCACCAAATCCAGGTCAATTTCCATGCCCAAACCGCCCTTTGAGGCCATCTCAACCGAAGAAGACGTCAGACCCGCTGCTCCCATATCCTGAATAGACAAGACCGCATCTGCGGCCATTAATTCAAGGCACGCTTCCATCAGCAATTTGCCGGTAAAGGGATCGCCTACCTGGACAGTTGGGCGTTTGCTTTCGGTTTCATCTGAAAATTCAGCTGAGGCCATGGTAGCGCCATGGATACCATCGCGCCCTGTTTTTGCGCCCACATAGATAACCGGATTACCTGCCCCTGTTGCAGCGGAATAGAAAATACGGTCACTATGGGCCAGCCCAACCGCCATCGCATTTACCAGAATATTGCCATTATAGGAGCTGTGGAAATTTACCTCGCCGCCTACTGTTGGGATACCAATACAATTGCCATAGCCGCCAATGCCGGCAACCACACCTGAGAGCAGATGCGGGGTTTTTTCATGGGCGATATCGCCAAAACGCAAGGCATTTAACAGGGCAATCGGGCGCGCGCCCATGGTAAAGACATCGCGCAAAATTCCGCCTACACCTGTGGCCGCCCCCTGATAGGGTTCGATAAAAGAGGGGTGATTATGGCTTTCAATTTTAAAGACAGCCGCCAGCCCGTCGCCAATATCCACTACCCCGGCGTTCTCGCCAGGGCCCTGAATAACCTGTGCACCTTCGGTTGGCAGAGTTTTCAGCCATTTTTTAGAAGATTTATACGAGCAATGCTCTGACCACATGGCAGAAAAAATACCCAGCTCGCATAAATTGGGGGTTCTGCCTAGCCTTGTCAGGATAAGCTGCCATTCTTCAAAAGACAGCCCCATCTGTTCGGCATCGCTAAAACTCATTTCGCTGGCATTACTCATCTGGCCACACCTTCTAATATAGAGGTCAGAAATTTACGACCATCTTCTGATGCATGGCCATTGCCCATTGCCCGTTCCGGGTGCGGCATCATCCCCATAACCCGCCCATTCGCAGATAAAATTCCGGCAATATCGCGGGCAGACCCGTTCGGGTTCGCCGCTCTGGCAGGGTCGTTTTCCACATAGCGCAGAGCGACCTGGCCGCCCTGTTCCAGACTGTCCAGCAGCGCGTCATCTGCAAAATAATTTCCCTCATTATGGGCAACCGGAATGACAAGCTCTGTCCCTGTTGCCAAATCGGATAGCAACGGGTTTTCAATGGTTTCCTGAACCGCCAGGCGGGTTTCGCGGCAGACAAATTTCAGCCCGCTATTGCGAACCAGTGTGCCTGGCAGCAAGCCTGTTTCCAGCAGGATTTGAAAGCCGTTACATACCCCTAAAACCGCTCCGCCACGGCTGGCATGGTCAATTACTGCTTCCATCGCCGGGGCGCGTGCGGCCAATGCCCCGCACCGCAGATAATCACCAAAGGAAAAACCGCCTGGAATTATCACAATATCCACCGGGTCTAGCTGGCTTTCCTTGTGCCAGACAAGGGCAGGGCGTCGGCCGGTTATTTGCTCAACTGCAACCATCATGTCGCGGTCACAATTAGAGCCGGGAAATATCAGAATAGCACTTCTCATGACGCGTCAATTACTTCGATGCTGTAATCTTCGATAACCGTGTTGGCCAGCAAGCTCTCGCACATACGCGCAGCGCGCTGTTCGGCTCGTGCGCTATCCTCGGCATCGATATCCAGCGTAATCTGCTTGCCGATACGTACATCGCTGGCATCGGTGAAACCAAGTCCGGTAAGGGCGCTTTCTACTGCGCGGCCCTGCGGATCAAGGACGCCTGTTTTCAGAGAGATATTGATTTTAACTTGCATGAAATTTTCCTTGAGCTCTTGTCACGATTGCGGGGTCAGTTCGGGAATATCCAGCCCTAATCGGGTTGCAATATCGCAATAGGCTTCGATTAAGCCGCCCAAATCACGGCGGAAACGGTCTTTATCCAGCTTTTCATTTGTTTTAATATCCCAGAGGCGGCAATTATCCGGGCTTAACTCGTCTGCCAGAATAATTTGCCTGCCTTCTGCGGTTTCCAGCCAGCCAAATTCCAGCTTGAAATCTACCAGACGAACGCCCAGCCCGAAAAACAGGCCAGACAGAAAATCATTAATGCGCAGGCTCATTTCGGTGATATCCATCAAATCCTCTGCACTGGCAAGGCCGAGGGTGATGATATGCTCGCCCGCAACCACAGGATCGCCCAGCGCATCATTTTTTAAACAGAATTCTACCAGCGTATTATTCAGCTTCTCACCTTCGGTAAGGCCAAGGCGCGGACAAATAGACCCGGCAGCAATATTCCGAATAATCACTTCTATCGGAATAATCTCAACTGCCTTTACCAGCTGTTCACGCGGCGAGGTGCGGGCGATAAAGTGATGGGGGATGCCCAATTCGCCCAAAGCCGGAAAAAGATGGGCGCTGATAAGATTATTCAAAATGCCCTTGCCGATGATGACATCTTTTTTCTGCGCATTAAAGGCGGTGGCATCATCCTTGAAATACTGGATGATAGTGCCGGGTTCATCCCCTTTGAACAGCCGTTTGGCCTTGCCTTCATAAAGCGGTGTTTTTGTTTCTGCCATCTTTTTTACTTCCCTGACTAATCCCTGCTAAGCTGAGGGAAAACCCGTGCGAAAATTGTATCGATATGCCGGAAATGCTGATCCAGATCAAAAAGGGCTTCCAGCTCTTCACCATTCAGAAAGGCTGCTATGTCCCTGTCGTCTTTTAACAGGGGCAGATAGCTTTTGCCTTCCTGCCAGACGCGCATGGCATTACGCTGCACATACAGATAGGCATCCTCGCGGCTGCACCCTTTTTGGGTCAGGGCAAGCAAGACTTGCTGGGAATGAACAAGGCCGCCAAGCTGATCCAGGTTTTTCTGCATGGCTTCTGGATAGATCAGCAAATTTTCTATAACAGAAGCCAGCCGTGCAAGGGCAAAATCCAGCGTGATAGTGGCATCCGGGCCAAACATCCGTTCAACCGAAGAATGTGAGATATCCCGCTCATGCCAAAGAGCAACATTTTCAAGGGCAGGAATAACCGCCGCCCGGACAATGCGTGCCAGCCCGGTCAGATTTTCAGTCAGGACAGGATTGCGCTTGTGCGGCATCGCAGAAGAACCTTTTTGACCAGCGCTGAAAAACTCTTCTGCCTCGCGCACTTCGGTGCGTTGCAAATGGCGAATTTCTGTGGCCAGCCTTTCAACAGAGCTGGCAATTACCCCCAGCACAGAAAAGAACATGGCATGGCGGTCACGCGGAATAACTTGTGTAGAGACAGGCTCTATGGTCAGCCCCATTTTTTCTGCGACATGGGCTTCTACCGCCGGATCGATATGGGCAAATGTCCCAACCGCACCGGATATCGCACAGGTGGCAATTTCTGCCCGTGCGATGGCAAGGCGGCTACGGCATCTGTCAAATTCTGCATAAAACCCGGCCAGTTTCAGCCCAAAGCTGGTCGGTTCTGCATGAATACCGTGCGAGCGGCCAATGGTTGGGGTGTATTTATGCGCCAGCGCCTGTTTATGCAAACCCTCACAAATTCTGTTCAGGCCAGCCATCAGCAAATCACTTGCCCGGCTAAGTTGCACCGATAAGGTGGTATCCAGTACATCAGACGAGGTCATGCCCTGATGGACAAATCTGGCTTCCTCGCCCACATATTCTGCCAGATTGGTTAAAAAGGCGATAACATCATGCTTGGTTTCGCGTTCAATCTCATCAATGCGGTCAATATCGAAATTACCGCGTTCCCATACAGCTTTGGCCGCTTCTTTCGGGATAACACCCAGTTCTGCCTGTGCATCACAGGCGTGGGCTTCAATTTCAAACCAAATTCTAAACTTACTCTGTGCTGACCATATCTCGGTCATTTCCGGACGCGCATAACGCGGAATCATCTGATTTACTTTCGGTTGCGTTGTAGGATTGGGATTATCTATCATTTATAGGCAAAAAAAGCTATAGTCAGAGGGTGGTGTTTTATCGCATTTATGATAAATTTTTTTAAAATTTCCCTTCCGGAAAAAAAGGGTTGTTTGGTGTGATTGTTAGAAAATTATTATTTACCGCCCTGCGGATGGCTGCCCGAAACCCTGCGGTTCGCCGGCAAGCGGTCAAGGCAGCCGATAAAGCTGTAGAGGCTGCGCGTCCCGGCCTGTTAAAAGCCTCTCGCCGAGCCGGCGAGGCGGTGCGCTCTGCCTCTGACGAGCTAAAGGAGGGGGTGAAAAAATTCAAGGCCGGCATGGAAGGCGAAGAGATATTACCGCCCGGTAACTCTTCTTCAAAATCGCCCAAAAGACCGCAAAAAAATATTACGCCCAAAAAATAGCGTTTTGTCCCGATAAATGCGGCGAGATACCAGCTCTCCCTGTTAAATGCCTTTTTAGAGTAATCCCATGGATTTGAAG
>CBFIAD010000026.1:0-23200 GCA_965660495.1 Puniceispirillaceae bacterium (SeqCode) | reverse complement strand
CCTTCCCGGAAAATTCGCAAGGCGGCTTTTTTATCGAGCCAACCATTTTGACCGAATGCCATGATGATATGGATTGCGTGCGCGAGGAAATTTTCGGGCCTGTTATGTCTGTTCTAACCTTTGCTAGTGAAGAAGAAGCGGTCCGCCGCGCCAATAATACGCCCTTTGGGCTGGGTGCAGGCATTATGACCAAAGATATCAGCCGTGCCCACCGCCTGGCCGATGCGCTGGAGGCTGGCAATATCTGGGTCAATAGCTATAACCTTATTCCGCCCGGCCTGCCTTTTGGCGGCAGCAAGCAATCCGGCTTTGGCCGCGAGGGGTCTATCTATGCTCTGGAAGCCTATACAGAGGTGAAGGCAGTCTATATACAGCTATAATCAGCAAGTGTAAGAGGCAGGGCTTAGGGTGAAAACGGTTATTTCTGTTACAACCGACCGGCAAAAAGGGGGCATAGCCAATGCCCTTATCAGCCTGAGCCGCGCCCTGAAGCTGGCCGGTTATCGCCATATTGTGCTATTGCCGGAAAAGGCAACCATCCTGCCCGAGCTGGAAAAACAACGCGATGTACAGGTGATCCGCTTGCCGCTTTTCTGGCTAAAATTTCACCTGTTTACGCGCTTTTTTTTCTGCCCCTCCATACGCGCTGAACTAGACAAAGCCAGCGCGATATTGGTGCATAATGCCAGTCTGATAAAGCCGGTATCGCGCCTGTCCATTCCACATTTTTTTATCTCTCATTCCGGTAAATTACGGCATCTGGAAAAAGCAGAAAATATCCTGTTTTTAACCCGCTCGGCACAAAGGCGGGCAGAAGAATATTTTGCCCGGCTTGGCCTGACACCAGATAGCCAGCCCGCAAAATCAATTCTGCCACACGGGTTCGACCTGCCTGCCGGAAAGGCAAATGGACGTGCGGGAAAAAAGACAGCCAATCATCTGGTAAAAATCATCACAGCTGGCCGATTTGTTGCAAAAAAAGGGTTTGCGGATCTGATAGATGCTGCTGCGATATTGCAGCAGAAAAACATTCCCTGCGAGATAGAAATCTATGGTACAGGCCAGCTTGAGAGCGCCCTTGCATCCCGAATATCTGCTGCCCATCTTGGCAATATTTCTGTTAAAGGCTGGGCAGAAGATTTATCTGCCATTTTTGCCGGAGCTGATATTTTTTGCCTGCCCTCTCATGAAGAACCCTTTGGCCTTATTCTGGGCGAGGCGATGCTGGCAGGGCTGCCGGTCATTGCCACCAGAACAGACGGGCCGGTTGATATACTCGGCCAAAATGGCGATATGGCTGATGCCACTCTGGCCTTTGGCGGGGTGCTGGTAGAAACAGAAAATCCGGCCACACTGGCAGAGGCGATAGAAGAGATGGTCAAAAACCCGGACAGGCGAAAAAAGGCAGGTGTGGCAGGCCAACACCATATCCATACAAATTTCAGCCTGAAAAAACAGGCAGAAAGGCTGAAAGCTATCCTGGCCTCAGCCCAGAGGTAGGGCGGTGGTATATTTAATTTCTTCCATCGCAAAAGATGAGCTGACATCTGTGAGCGCCACTTCTGATATCAGCCTTTTATAAAAGGCATCATAGGCCGCCATGTTTGGGACAACCACCCGCAACATATAATCTACCTCGCCGCTCATCCGGTAAAATTCCACCACCTCGTCAAAAGCAGAGATAGTAGCTGCGAAATCAGATAACCAATCAGCATTATGCTGATCGGTTTTAATGGCGACAAACACGCTCATCCCCAGCCCGGTTTTCATGCCATCCAGCAACGCCACACGCTTGCGGATAATGCCGGCTTCTTCCAATTTTTGAATACGCCGCCAGCAGGGCGTGACTGACAGGCCAATTTTTCGGGCAATATCGGCAACCGGCTGGGCGCTATCTTCCTGAAGCAGTTTCAGGATTTTTTTATCAATTTCATCCATTTTAAAATCTCTTTTCAATAATTTTAGTAAATAAGAAATTATTTACTAAAACAGATATTTTTCTAATTTATTTATAGTATAATTAACTATTTCATACAATTTCTCTTGCCACCGGCAAAGCGAACAGGCATCATCACCGCGCGATGAAGATATCCCTGAATACAGGCCAGAATCTGTTTGCTGATGGCTGGTCTGATTATGAATTACTCGATAGTGGTGATGGTCAAAAGCTGGAGCGTTTTGGCCCTTATCTGTTTATCCGGCCAGAGCCACAAGCCCTGTGGTCGCCCTATCTTGATAAAGCAGTATGGCAAAGTGCGTCTGGTCGTTTTGCCGCCTCTGATGAAGAGCGCGGCAAATGGGAGCTGGACAAGCATTTACCGGCAAGCTGGCCGCTTGGCTTTGACGGGGTTCGTTTTGAGGCGATGCCCACCCCCTTTCGTCATTTGGGTTTTTTCCCGGAACAATCCCCGCACTGGCTATGGACAGCCGAGCAAATCGGGCAGTTCAAATCTGCCTATAATCGCCCTCCACGCCTGTTAAATCTATTTGCCTATTCCGGGGTGGCCAGTTTGCATGCCGCCAGAGCCGGGGCAGAGGTCACCCATCTGGATGCCAGCAAAAAAGCGGTTGCCCAGGCCTTTCAAAATCGTGAACTATCCGGCCTTGCCGATGCCCCTATTCGCTTTATCACCGATGATGCCAGCGCCTTTGTATCGCGCGAATTGCGGCGCGGCCGATCCTATGATGCGATATTGCTGGATCCGCCAAAATACGGGCGCGGGCCCAAGGGCGAGATATGGCAGTTAAATGACGCATTGCCCGAATTACTGGCAAATTGCGCCCGGCTTTTATCCGATACCCCTTTATGCATGATTGCCACCATCTATGCTATCCGCACCTCTACCCTTGCGGTGCAATCAGCCCTAGCAGATGCCTTGCAGGGGCAAGCCGGCACAATTATATCGGGCGAGGTGGGGATCAAGGAAAACCGTGCGAATGGCCGCGCCATCGGCCAGGCCTTATATGTGCGCTGGTCAGCCGATATCGCCTAGCGAATAGCCTCATATAGACAGATGCCAGTCGCCACGGCGAGGTTGAGACTGTCTGAGCGCCCCAGCATTGGCAGACGGACAAGCTGGCTGGCGGTTTGGCATAAATCATCTGTCAGGCCGGCTTGCTCATTACCCATTAACAGGATAAGGGGCTTTTGCCAGTTCGCCGTGCGATAATCTCTGGAAGCCGGTAGTGCTGTGCCGATAATTTCGCCGCCCCAGCCCTTTGTCCAGCTGATAAAATCGGCACTGCTGGTCTGAATGATCTCGATAGTAAACACTGCCCCCATCGAGGCACGCACCGCCTCTACCGAATAGGGGTCTGTACAATCTTCTATCAGAATAATGCCTTTGGCGGCTACCGCATCTGCGGTACGCATAATCGTACCCAGATTGCCCGGGTCGCGCACCCTGTCCAGAGCAACCCAAATATCGCGGCTATCTTTACCTGCCCGGACATCCGATAGCTGGCCATAGCGCATACAAAAAGCAGCCATAACGGTCTGCGGATTATCCTTGCCGCTGATACGCGAGAGCAGATTTGGCGTTACCGGCAATATCCGCCCCCCTGCCTTCTGGCAGGCATCTATCAGCGTAGCCATGCCCTTATCTGCCTCGCGCCCTTCTGCATAGACAAGGCGCATGGGTTGATAGCCCATCTGAACCGCTTCGGTGCAATGGCGCATCCCTTCAGCCAGAAACAGGCCTGTCTGGCGGCGAAATTTACGCTCATGCAAGGAACGCAGCATTTTAATTTCTGCGTTCGAGCTTGAGGTGATGGTATCGATTGGCAGAAGGGGACGCTTGTTCATGCCTCGCAGACTAGCAGAAGCAAACCATCCCTGCCAGTTCTGATTGCAGCCCTTAAAAAGCTGCTAGAACAGCCCTTCAATCTGACCTGTTTTATCCAGCCGGATATTTTCAGCAGCCGGTTTGCGCGGCAATCCCGGCATGGTCATAATATCCCCGCAAATGACCACGATAAATCCGGCACCGGCTGACAGGCGCACTTCGCGTATCGGCACAATATGGCCTGTTGGCGCGCCACGCAAATTCGGATCGGTGGAAAAGGAATATTGGGTTTTGGCCATACAAATAGGCAGATGGCCAAATCCGGCCGCTTCAAATTCCCGTAGCTGGTTGCGAATTTTCGTATCCGCTGCCACATCATCAGCGCGATAGATGCGGGTTGCAATGGTTTTAATCTTCTCAAATAAGGGCATCTCATCGCCATAAAGCGGGGCAAACTGGGCGGTATTGGCCTCGCAGACAGCGACCACCTCTTGTGCCAGCTCTTTTGTGCCTTCTGATCCCTTTGCCCAATGCTGGCATAAAATTGCTTTCACCCCGACGGAATTTGTCAGTTTTTGAATTTCAGCCACCTCGGCATCGCTATCGGTGACAAAATGGTTAATGGCAACCACCACCGGTACACCAAATTGTTTGATATTTTCAATATGGCGTTGCAGATTAATCGACCCTTTACGCACTGCATCGACATTTTCCTGACCCAAATCATCCTTGCCAACACCGCCATTCATTTTCAGGGCACGGATAGTGGCAACCAAAACCACGCATTTTGGCGACAGTCCGGCTTTACGGCATTTGATATCAAAGAATTTTTCTGCCCCTAAATCTGCACCAAAACCTGCCTCGGTAATCACATATTCCGAGAGCTTCATCGCGGATTGCGTGGCGATAACCGAATTACAGCCATGGGCGATATTGGCAAAGGGCCCGCCATGGATAAAGGCCGGATTATGTTCAAGGGTTTGCACCAGATTTGGCTGCATCGCTTCTTTTAACAGCACCGTCATCGCACCATCTGCCTGGATATCTGCACAAGTGACCGCAGATTTATCGCGGCGATAGCCGATAATGATCGCCCCCAGCCGGGCTTGCAAATCCTGCATATCGGTTGCCAGACACAAGATAGCCATAATTTCAGAAGCCACCGTGATATCAAAGCCGGATTCACGCGGAAAGCCGTTCGCTACCCCGCCCATTGAAACAATATTATGGCGCAAGGCCCGGTCATTCATATCCAGCACCCGCCGCCAGACCACACGCCGGATATCAATCCCGGCCTCATTGCCCCAATAAATATGGTTATCTATCATGGCCGAAAGCAGATTATGGGCCGAGGTGATGGCATGAAAATCACCGGTAAAATGCAGATTGATATCTTCCATCGGTATCACCTGGGCATAGCCGCCACCCGCTGCCCCGCCCTTCATCCCGAAACATGGGCCCAGTGACGGCTCTCTCAGGCACATCATCGCCTGTTTGCCAATCGCGTTAAGCCCATCGCCCAGACCAACAGTTGTGGTGGTTTTGCCTTCCCCTGCCGGGGTCGGGTTAATCGCGGTTACCAGAACCAGCTTGGAATCTCTGCGCTCGGGCTGGCTTTGCAGCCAGTTAAGGTCAATTTTAGCCTTGTCATGACCATAGGGTTTTAAGGCAGAAGAAGGTATCGAGAGACCATCGGCAATTTCCTGAATAGGCTTTGCGCTGGCCGCTCTGGCAATATCAATATCTTTCATCTTTTATCCCTGCCTTTTTGTTGGAGGTATTGGCCATTTATCCAGTGAAAGGAATGGCCAATATCACATTCTGTGCCAACGCGCCAAAGACTTTTCCAGCCAAATATAGTGCGTCACGATATTTTCATTCAGCCCTAAAAGCGATAGACCCGCATTTGCGTTACGCGACAAAGATTAACAAAAAAACGCCTGATCGATGAAAATTTTGCTGTTCTAAACCCTAAATTGCAGTAAAGCTGATAAAATGAGCAATTTTTAAGGGCTTCTCATCCATGATAGCCGGCATGCGGGATGAAAAAATAAAAAGCCTTTTGCAGGCCAGTAAAAGCGCTGGCCCGCTGAAAGTTGGCTTTTTGCTGATACCCAATTTTTCAATGCTGGCATTTGCCTCGGCCATCGAACCCTTGCGTGCGGCCAACCGTATGGCAGGAGAAGAGCTGTTTTCCTGGGTTATTTCCAGCCCGAATGGCCAGCCGACTGAGGCCTCTAATGGCGTGGTGGTCAGCGCCGATGGCGATCCGGAAATCTTGCAAAGCTGCCGCCTTGTTTTTGCCTGTGCCGGTCTGCATATCAAAAAATACTGCACCAGAGATACGCTGAATGTTATTCGCAAGCTGGATCGTAATGGCGCTATTATCGGGGCCATTTGTACCGGCACCTATCTGATGGCAGCGGCCGGCCTGCTGGATGACAGGCGGTGTACCATCCATTGGGAAAACATCGATGGGCTGGCCGAAGAATTTCCGCTTCTGGAAATCACCAATGAGCTGTTTGAAATTGATGATACCCGCATCACCTGTTCAGGCGGCACGGCCTCATTGGATATGATTTTATATCTTATCTCTCAGGCCCATGGCAACTCTCTGGCCGCCCAAGTATCCGAGCAATTTATCCATGACCGTATCCGTGACCCCAGCGACCGCCAGCGTATGGAATTGCGCTCGCGCCTTGGCGTCTCGCATCCCAAATTACTGGCGGTGGTCAGCTTTATGGAAGAGGGGCTGGAAGAGCCCTATTCCCAGACCGAGCTGGCACAAAAAGCCAATTTATCCACCCGCCAGCTAGAGCGGCTGTTCCGCAAATATTTGCAAACCACCCCGACCCGATATTATCTGAATTTGCGGCTGGCACGCGCGCGCCATTTATTGCGCCAGACCTCTATGTCTATTTTATCGATTGCGCTGGCTTGCGGCTTTGTCTCTGCCTCGCATTTCTCCAAATGCTATCGCGAGGTATATGGCCGCACGCCCCGTGCCGAACGCACTCCCGAAGCCCCCTCTGCTTCCTAGAAAAAAGAGGCCTTACCCGGTCTTTAGATTTTGCTCAGCCGCCCGCCGGATAGCCTCTACCATGCTGGCAAGGCCATTTTTGCGCGTCGGCGAGAGATGTTTATCCAACCCGATTTTTTCCAGAAAATCCGGAGAGAGTGCCAGAATTTCCTGCGGCGTGCGCGCAGAATATACCCGCAATAACAGCGCGATCAGCCCCTGAACAATCGCAGCATCAGATGCCGCACTGAAATGAACAAGCCCCTCTTTATCTGTATCAGAAAAAAAATAGACAACAGACTGACAGCCCTTTAGCTGGTTTTCCTCTATTTGTAAGGCAGCATCCATCGGGGCAAGCCGCCGCCCCTTATCGATAAGATGCTGATAGCGATCGGCCCAGTTATCAAAAAAGGAAAATTCCTCGACAATTTCCTCTGCTGTTTGTCTGGCGGTGCTATCCTGCATCTTTATGCCCTTTTCCTGTTCTGGCTCTGTGACCTGGCTGGCAAACTCATCGCAAGACCCTGCCCTGATAATTATCTGCCCTAAAGCTAGAGCAGGGCAGAGATGCATTCAAGTTGTAAAACAGACCTATTTTGTGCCATTACTTCAACAGACATATTTGTATTCAGGATAAAGCCCTTAAAAAAAGACCCCCATCGCTTTTTTCATCTTTATCATTGCAAAGCACAGTTGACGTAATTAGAACCCTTGAGCGAGCCATGCGCCCGAACGCTGTTGAAACAGATTATCTATCGCCTTTTTTAGCGCGTTTGTTTCGCCCCTATTCTGTATTGGGGCTGTTAGTATTGATTACAACAGCCCGGCTATGGGTTATTGCCGCCTCGCCCCTTGGACCGGGGGTGGATGAAGCCCAATATTGGCTATGGGGACAGGATCTGCAATTAGGCTATTATTCCAAGCCGCCCCTGATCGCCTGGCTACTGGGCGGTGTCAATCTGCTATTCGGGCAATCTGAATTCAGCTTGCGCGCATCCGGTCCAATATTACATCTTTTGACCAGCCTGATATTATGGCAAGCCGGTAACAAAATTGGCGGGGTCATGGCCGGGCGGTATGCCGCGATTTTATGGGTCAGCCTGCCAGCAGTTGGTTTGGGCAGTTTTGTTATCTCCACCGATAGTGTGATGTTGCCTTTCTGGGCGGCCGGGCTGTATTTTATTCTTGCCGCCCATACGGCCAGAACAGGGTATCTGGCCTATATGGCCAGTGCCGGTATTGCCATTGGCCTGGCCAGCCTTGCCAAATATGCCGGGCTGTATTTTATCCCCTGTTTGCTGATATTTTTGCTGATAGCTGCCACGCCAAACCAGCCACGCATAAAAGGATTTTTTGTTTTTTGCCTGGCGGTGCTTATTGCTTCTTCCCCGACCTGGCTATGGAATATTTTCCATGAGTTTGTGACCTTTCAGCATTTGGGCGAAAATGCCAATCTGGAAAAACAGAGCTATTCTCTTGCCTCTCTTTTCGGGTTTTTGGGCGCACAATTTGGCGTAGCAGGGCCCGTCTCCTTTCTTGTAATACTGATACTGCCCTTTTATCGCCAGATGCGCGCTGGCCTTACAGGCGGCTTGCACGCCTTTATCTGGCCAGTTCTGGCGGTGATATGTGTGCAAGCCTTTTTAAGTGAGGCCAATGCAAATTGGGCAGTGGCCAGCTATCCGGCGATGGTGTTATTGCTGGCTTGCAGCTTTACCCGCCTTGCCGGGCAATTGCCCGCGCGCCTTATGCTGCCGGCCATCGCGATAAACCTTGTCCTGACAGCGATATTGGGAGCGGTACTGACAGCAGGCAGTTTTGGGCCTTTGACGCCTAAATCTGATCCGCTTCGCCGCTTGCGGGGCTGGGAAGAAATGGCCCAAACAGCAGACCAGCTTGCCGAGCAGAATAATGCCACAACCCTTATCGCCTATAGCCGGGCAAGTGCAGCTCTGCTGCATTGGCATCTAGCCGAAGAGGGTTATTATATCGCCCTGCCCCTTACCACAAAGACAGGCGGCAAGGGCAATCATTATCAGCGGAGCTATCCGCTGAATGATACTATTGCCCGCCCGTGGCTTGCTATTATAGAAGGCGATAACCCGCCTGCCATAACGGCCGACTGGCAGGTGCCCATCGCCCGCCTTTCCACACAGATTAGCCAGAAACGTAGCCGCCATCTCAGCTTCTGGCTGGCACGCTAGCACTTATATTTTATTGCGGATTATTTCTGCAAAAAGGCCTTAAAGCAATTCAGGGTCTGGGCGCTTACATGATGTTCAACGCCTTCTGCATCCTGCTCGGCTGTTTCTTCATTCACCCCGATAGAGATCAGGAAATTCCGAACGATCTGATGGCGTTTTTTGCATTCTTCTGCCAGTTCCTGGCCGGATTCTGTCAGGAAAATCGACCGATAGGGGCGCGAATTGACCAGACCATCCTTTTGCAATCTCTGGATAGTGGCATTAACAGTTGGCGCGGTTACCCCGAAACGCTGGGCTAAATCGACCGCACGGGCTTCGCCTGTTTCCTCGATAAGCTCGGCTATCATTTCCACATAATCTTCTGCCACCTCATTTTGGTGGGCTTTGCGAATCCGCTCAAATTTCGCGGCGCTATCTGCGATGGGATCGCTCATCTCAAAAATATCCTAACCGTAGAAAGACAAAACCAACCTAGCATTAAATGTTAGGTGAGGCAAAGTTTTTTCAATTTCTTTTTTATATGAATGAGCAAGTGTTTTTTGAACAACACTACTTGCCTTCCCTTACTGTCTGTAGGAAAACAGAAGCCAATTATCGACACCAACAGATGGGCTGGAGAAAATGTCCGATTTTGACAAGCTGGATGAGAAAACAGAAACAGAGCTGCAAGCCGCTGCCTTTCGCCGCTTGCGCGATCATTTTCAAAACCGAACAGATGTTCAGAACATTGACCTGATGACCCTGGCCGGCTTTTGCCGAAATTGTCTTTCCGGCTGGGTTCAGGATGCCGCCCGGGAAAAGGGCATGGATATATCCAAAGAAGATGCGCGTGCCTATATTTACGGGATGCCCTATTCTGAATGGCGCGAACGCTATCAAACCGAAGCAACCGATGCCCAAAAAGCGGCCTTTGATAAAACACATAAACATAAATAAAACCGGCCTGACAGGCGGCTAACAGACAGATACTGGATATAAGGAGATAACCGGCATGGATGTCACACCAACTAAAGGGGCAGATCAATTACGCCAATATATCGAACGGGTTGAACGGCTGGAAGAAGAGAAAAAAGCCCTGATGAGTGATATCAAAGATATTTTTTCCGAAGCCAAAGCAAGCGGCTTTGACCCGAAAACCATGCGACAAATTATCCGTATTCGTGCCATGGATGCAGAAGTTCTGGCCGAACAGGAAACCTTGCTGGATACCTACCGCGAAGCGTTGGGACTGCGCTAGACAGATGTCACGCCCTTCTTTTGCCACACGCCTGAATGATGCCATATTACAGACCGGCACGGTTTTATGTGTGGGCATTGACCCGCATCCCGATATTATGCCGCCCGTCTTTGGCGGCACAGGGCAAAATCTGGCCAGCGGCCAAGCGCTGGCGCATCTGCGTGATTTTTGCCAAACCGTGCTAGCCGCTGCCACCAGCAGAGTGCCCGCCATAAAGCCGCAAGCAGCCCTGTTTGAAGCCTATGGGCCAGCTGGCATGGAAATATTGGCAGAACTGTCCTGCAATGCCCGGCAAGCCGGCTTATTGGTAATAATGGATGCCAAACGCGGGGATATTGGTTCTACGGCGCGTGCCTATGCCGCTGGCTGGCTGGGCGCTGAGGCTGCTTTTGCCTCGGATGCGCTGACCATCAATCCCTATCTGGGCATGGACAGCCTTGAACCTTTTTTTGCCCAGGCCGCTGAAACGGCCAGCGGGTTATTTGTTCTGGTACGCACCAGCAATAAAGGCTCTGCCGATATTCAGCAGCAGATTATATCTGGCAAAGACACATCATATACCCCTCTTTATGCCCATATTGCAAATTGCCTTGCCCCCTATATTCAGGCCGCTATCGATCCGGTATCCGGCCTTTCAGATATTGGCATTGTGGCCGGGGCAACAGGCCCTGAAGAGGCAAAAAAATTACGTGCCCTGCTGCCTGCCGCGCCCTTTTTAATTCCTGGCTATGGTGCACAAGGGGCAGGCGCAAAAGAGGCCTGTGCCGGCCTTATCCGCCATCGCATGGGGCATCTGACAGGCGGGCTGGTCAATGCATCGCGCGCTATTACCCATAACGCGGCCGTTCAGAACGCCAAAACACAAGAACAGGCCGAACAGGCCATGAGAGCAGCAATAGAGATGGCAGGCGCGGAATTGGGGAGCATTTTATCTGCTTGATAAAACAAGCGAAAGGTGGGCTATCTTACAAAGCTCAGCCCGCGCACCCGCATAATGGCCTTCGTGCCGGTATCATCACTATCCACCCCGATAGCCACATAGGTGGGGGTGGGCGGAAAATGGCCAAATCTTTCTTCAAAATCACGTACGATATTCACCTTGTGCCCGCGCCAGACATCGCCGCGATTACTACCATCTTTTGCCCCCTGAATGACCTGCATATAGCCTGCCTTTCCCGTATAGGGATTTTCAAACCATTGCCCCACTTCCGGCGTCCCTGCCCAAAGATAGGTCAATAGCCGGCCAGGCGCATCCCGCCCTTTGGAAGCCACCACCAACGGGCGCAATAATTTTTCTTTAAAAGAGGCATATTCCGGCTGATAGGGAAACGCTAGATATATCGCCAATATACGGTCATCCCCGCCCTTTTTGGATACATCGGTATCAATAATTTGCCCTTCATGCTGCCATTCAAAGGCCAGATGCGGGGTCTCACGCAAATCCAGATTTGCTGCCTCGAACGGCAGATAGGCAATGGAAACAGAGCTATCTGTTTCTATCTCGATAATATCTGTGTCTACCCGTTTAAAGCGATTTTCCTGTTTGTCCTCAAAAGTGAATTCCTGCCAGCCATCTGCGATAAGGCGCGAATCAATCTGGGCAAATACCGGGAAAAAGCTGGCCGCCAGCACCAGAAATAAAATGGCGATTAAATATCTACAAAAAAAGTATATCCCATTGAAAAATATTATCATTTTATCATTTTCTCTTACCAGTTTATGGTATTTTACCCTTTTTTGTATCATCCGTTCACAAAAGATTACCCAAACTTTACTGGCAAGACTTGCGTAAAAAGATTAACGAGAACATGATTATCTAATGGTTGTTTAATAATAAAGAAATACCTGTAATAAATGAGCCTGAAGCCTGTTGCTCACCACAACCAGATATTATCAGGTGTTAGGTTCAGAGGGCAAGATGACAGAAGATGACGAGAAAAAATATGGCGGTGTCGTGGTCTGGTATAATGAGCGTAGAGGATATGGCTTTGTTCGCTTTGATAAGGATGAGATTTTTTTACATCATTCAGCGTTAACCCGATTCGGGCTAGAAACGGTCTATCCGGGTGATCAGCTATCTGTATATCTGGCAGAAAATGAATGTGGCCCGGTTATACGGGAAATCCTGGCTGTAGAGCGGGCAAAACCGCTTTCGGTATCCACCGATACAGAAATACAGGCTCATGAGGTGAAAGGAATTGTGAAATTCTTTAACGCCTACAAAGGATACGGGTTTGTCGATATTGGCGAGAATGAAAGAGATGTATTTGTCCATCTCCGCACGCTTCGTAATTGCGGTATCCACCATTTAACCGAAGGTCAGGAAATTTTGTTGCATGTCACTGATGAAGGTAAAGGCCCGCAGGCAAAGGAAATAAAGGTGTTTGCCACAGAATAAACAGGTATGTACGGGATTATTTGCCAGCCAGAAACAGGCGATGCCGCAAACCCCAAATCGCCGTCATACCCCGACATTTCCCGATATATAAAGCAAATAGACAAGCGCGCAGAACTAAACTAGGTTCAGGTATATCTCTGACCGTTCGGGAATGCGCTTCATGACCTCTTCTTTTACCTCGCGCTGGTATCTTGTCTTGCTGGCCTCTGCCTTTCTGGTGATCATCACCCTTGGTGTGCGCCAGTCCTTTGGCCTGTTTTTATTGCCCGCTACCGAAGCGATGGGTACCGGACGCGAGGTATTTTCGCTGGCTATGGCCATGCAAAATCTTGTCTGGGGGCTTGTCTCGCCTCTGGCAGGGGCGATGGCAGATAAATTTGGCGCGGCAAAAGTGGCTGCAACAGGGGCAATTTTTTATGCAATTGGCCTGTTTGCGATGGGTGCCTATATCTCGCCCGAAGGGCTGTTTTTTGGCCAGATAATGATCGGGGTCGGTCTGGGCAGTGCCGGGATGTCCATTGCCCTTGGCGCGGTTGCCCGTGCCACTTCTGCTCAAAAAAGATCGCTGGCGCTGGGCCTGGTTGTCAGTATCGGCTCTTTTGGGCAATTTGCGGTGTTGCCGGTAACACAATTTTTCATTGACGGCTTTGGCTGGCAGATGGCGCTTATCCTGTTATCCGGGGTAGCGGCCTCGATGCTGGCAGCCTGTCTGGTTCTGCATTTCAAAGAAGACCGGCCGAGCGCTTCAACCGCAGACCTTGCCAGACTAAGCGCAAAAGATGCGCTGACCACCGCGCTTGGTAGCCGCGATTATATTTTGCTCACTACCGGCTTTTTTGTCTGCGGGATTCAGATTGTTTTTATTGGCACGCACCTGCCGACCTATCTGCGCGATGCGGGTCTGTCGGCCGAAGTGGCCAGCTGGTCTCTGGCGGTGGTTGGGCTGTTTAATATTATCGGCTCTTTTGCGGCTGGCTGGCTGGGCAGTTTTATGTCCAAGAAAAAATTGCTGGCCTGGTTTTATCTGGGACGTTCGATTTTCATGGTGCTATTTATCGCCCTGCCCCCGACGCCGCTGACGGCTGTTTCATTCGGTTGTATTATGGGGCTGTTATGGCTGGGGACTGTTCCGTTAACAAGCGGGTTGATAGTGGTGTTTTTTGGCCCTGCCTTTTTATCCATGCTTTATGGTATTGCGTTTTTATCGCATCAGATAGGCTCTTTTATCGGGGCATGGCTGGGCGGGCGTATCTATGATATGCTGGGCAGCTATGATGTAATGTGGTGGATTGTCATCGCCTCGGGCGTGTTTGCCTTTGTCATCAATTATATGATTGACGAGCCAAAGGCAGAGCCAAACCCTGCCCCGGCAGAATAGTTCTATTCCTGTGCTGCCAGCCAGCGTTCGGCATCCAGTGCCGCCATACAGCCCATTCCGGCAGCTGTGACGGCCTGGCGATAGATTTTATCCACGCAATCGCCGGCGGCAAACACCCCTTGGGTTGAGGTAAGGGTTGTGCCTGTTGCTACCTCAATATAGCCTTCTGCATCCAGCGCTACCGCCCCGGCAAAAGCAGAGGTTGCGGGGTCATGGCCAATGGCAATAAAGACGCCATGTACGGCGATCTCTTCATCTGCCTCGCCATTAGTGGCAGCTAATTTTGCCCCGGTTACCCCGCTATCATCGCCGATAATTTCTTCTAGCGTGCGGTTCCATTTCACGGTGATTTTTGGATGGTTTAGCAAACGTTCCTGCATAATCTGTTCAGCACGCAAGCTGTCACGGCGATGGATCAGGGTAACAGAATTACAGATATTGGCCAGATAGAGAGCTTCTTCCACCGCTGTATTGCCGCCGCCAACCACCGCCACATCGCGTTCACGATAGAAAAATCCGTCACAGGTAGCACAGGCAGAAACGCCGCGCCCGTTAAATTTCATTTCAGATTCCAGCCCCAGCCAGCGCGCACTTGCCCCGGTGGCTAGAATAACCGCATCGGCCGTGATGGTCGCCCCGCCATCGCAAGTAATCTCAAAGGGGCGCTTGCTGGTATCTAGCCGGGTGACCAGATCATACATCACCCGCGCACCAACATTTTCGGCCTGTGCCTGCATTTGCTGCATCAGCCAGGGTCCTTGCACCACTTCGGCAAAGCCCGGATAATTTTCCACATCTGTTGTAATGGTCAATTGGCCGCCTGGCTGAAGCCCGGCAATAACAAGCGGCTTTAAATTGGCACGTGCGGCATAAATCGCAGCCGTGAATCCGGCTGCCCCTGCCCCGATAACAACAATTTTTTCATGTGAAGATGTCATAGCTACCTGCCTGTCCATTACGCCCTGATACGCGCTTGCCCCTTTCAGGCTGGCAGCTATTTTGCGCCAACAGATGATAGACAAGCCTTTGCATCTGATAAATACTAACTCTGTTAAAAAGAGCATTGAGGGTGTTGTCAAGCGATGGCCGGGATATTTTCAACCACAACCCGTATATGGGCTATTTTATCACTATTTATTAGCGCCCCTTTTATTGTTTTGGCCGCAGATGACACGCGCCTGAAAGCAGAGATAAAGCTGATATCCGGCCAGGCCATGCAAGGCGGGTTGATGATTTTTCAAACCCGGCCAGAGGCGATAATTACGCTGGATGGCATAGCCCTGCCGGTAAGTCCCGAAGGGCGATTTGTGGTCGGCTTTCACCGCGATGATACCGCAGCCCAATTATTACAGGCCACAGATAAAGATGGCCGGACAGCCAGCATCACCCTTACCCCGCAAATACGAATATGGGATATTCAGCGCATTGACAATTTGCCGACCAATATGGTCAGCCCGCCTGCCGATGTTATCGCCCGCATTCAAAAAGATATTAAAAATGTAAAAGCCGCCCGTGCAAAGATTAGCGATTTTGACGATGTTCTGGAAAATGGTTTTATCTGGCCAGTATGGGGGCGGATAAGCGGGATTTATGGCTCGCAGCGTATTTTAAATGGCCAGCCGCGCCAGCCCCATTACGGGATAGATATCGCCCTGCCCGAAGGGGTGGCGGTTCGTGCGGCGGCCGCCGGACAGATAACGATGGCAGAAGACCTTTATTTTACCGGTGGCACTATCATTATTGATCATGGATATGGGCTGAACTCTACCTATTCCCATCTTCTGGATATGCAGGTGAAAGTGGGCGATATCGTACCGCGCGGCCAGGTCATAGGCAGTGTCGGTTCAACCGGGCGTTCCACTGGCCCGCATCTGGACTGGCGTATCAATTGGCAGAATAAACGGCTTGACCCGCAGCTGATCACAGGGCCCTTGCTGCCTGCCCTGCCTGCCAGCCGCCCCGAACGCTAGAAAAAAACCTGCCTATGTCGCTATTGGCATAAAGCTGGTCGACAAGAAATCAGTTTTCCAATAATGAGCGGGTCGTAATAATAGTTGGACTGGTTTGCCCGCGGGCAATTAAAACGGGAAGTCTGGTGCAAAGCCTTTAAGGATATTTTTATCCAAAAGGTTTTAATTCCAGCACTGTCCTCGCAACTGTAAGCAGAGAGCGTTCGTACATATTGTCACTGTCAATTGTATGGGAAGACGTACGCACGCATTGACCTGTAAGTCAGGAGACCTGCCAGTCAGCCACCCCAGTCGGATCACGAGGCATGATCAGGACGGCGGAGAGATTTCCGTGATGGTGAATATCCACACCGTCGCAGGAACAACCTTCCTCGACAAAAATTGAGGGAGGCTGAAAATGCTATCTTCCAAACCTATATTCCTGACGCTTGCCTGCTGTTCTGTTTTGGCAATCACCCATCAATCTGCTATCGCCCAAAGCCCGGCCGGGCAGACCGAGCGGCCGATTGTCTATCCCTCGGCGGCTATCGCCAATTATCAGGCAACCCCGTTAAATGACGTGTTGCTGAGCGTGGATGTTATTGAAGCAGCAGAAATTGAACAATCCACCGCCACCACGGTTAGTGATCTGATCGCCCAGAAAACAGGCATTGAATTTTCCCGAAATGGCGGACCAGGCGCGGTGACCTCGCATTTTATGCGTGGTCAGGAAAGTAAAAACTATATCATGCTGGTAGATGGCGTGCGCGTCCATACAAACGCTATCGGCAGTTTGTTGACGCCCGAATTATCCATTTCCCGGATTGAAAAAATTGAAGTGCTGAAAGGCAATGCGTCTGCCCTCTATGGCGAGGCGGCTATTGGCGGGGTGATTAATATCATCACAAAATCGGCCAGCTTGCGCGATAGCGGCTTTGTCAGCGCCAGCTATGGAAGCTATAACAGCCAGGAATCAAGTGCTGGTATATCCAAATATTTAGGTGGCTTTAATATCGCTTTCACAGCCAGCAAAGCCCAGACAGATGGCTTTGATGTGCAAACAGCAGCCGCAACAAATCCGGACAAGGATGGCTATCGCAATACCAATTATGATTTTACTGTAGAGCGGCGCTTATCGCCTGATTCAAAACTGGCTGTTGGCCTGTATAATGGCAAGAGCGAGGCTGATTATGATGATGCCTACACATCGGCAAGCGGCACACATGAATATGAAACAGAAAATAAAAAGCAGTTTGTACGCTATGAGCTAAAAAAAGGTATGCTGATTAATCTTCATCTTAATCACAGCCAGTCTGAACGTATCAGAAAAGATTTTATAGATGGACTGCCAGCCTCTAATGCCAGCATTTTCAAAAAGGATAAAAAAACAGGCAAACGCAAAGATACAAAACTTGTGAACATCTCGGATATTGTAGATGCAGACGGGAGCGCCCGCCATAGCTTTACCCAGGGGCTGGAAATATCCACCTCCTATTTTGATGAGGATGGCACCCGAACAGACCGTGATTCAGAGGCGGTGTTTCTTGGTTATCTTCGCAAAAGCGGTAACCATTCCATACAGACGAATATTCGCCACGATGTTGTTAGCCTGGAAGGCACAAATGCAAAAGATTTTGACGAACTCTCCTATCTGGCAGGATATGGCTATGAATTTGGAGAATATTATAAAATTGCCTTTTCTCATGCCACAGGGTTTCGCGCACCAGACGCCAGCGCATTTAACAGTGACCAAACATTGGTCGCTGAGACCCACACAACCAATGAGCTATCTCTTCAAAGGACAGAAGCTGGCAAGCTCTGGCGAGTGACATTATTTTCTACCGAGGCAGATAACGCCCTTTTATACAATCCTATCTCCTATGTAACCGAGAATGTTGATATTGAAAATCAGGGCGTGGAATTCAATCTTCAAGGCAGCACAGATATCTTTGACTATGATTTCGATGTGACCTTGCATGATCCAAAGAGAAAGGATTTGCCCGGCAAGCGCAAAACACTTCCCAGAAGAGCTAAAAGTTTTGCCCGGCTCAACCTGTCAAAACAAATTGGCGATTATCAGATTGGTACGAGCCTGACCTATTCCGGGCGCAAACGCGATAGTGATTTCAGTGATACAGAAATTGCCAGCTTTACCCGCATTGATGGCTATATCGCGCGTCAATTAACCCCATCTGTTTCCATAAATTTAAAGGCCGAAAATATCACCGATACAGACTATGAGACGACTGCAGGATATAGAACGCCGGAACGTAGCCTGTTTTTGACACTGAAATATGATTTTATCAGCGGGTTATAAAAAAAAGGTTCACACAGCTTTTAAAGGGATCAGGCTTTTGTCTTGCAGGGGCAGCAGAAGCAAATTATTATCACTTATCGCTGATCGCATATCAGTATTTTACACGAGGGGACATAAGGCCATGAAAAATAACAAAGCCATGTTGGTATCTTTTTCATCTTTGGTAGCCTTTTTGGTATTGGCACGTATTATTCCGCATCCGCCAAATTTCACCCCCGTTCTGGGCATGGCCATTTTCGCACCATTTTTATTCCGCGATCTGTTTGTGGCGATTGCCCTGCCTTTGGCCGCGATGGTTATCTCAAATCTGATCCTTGGTTTTCATAGCTCTATGTTCTGGGTGTTTTTATCCATCGCCCTTATCACTGCGCTCGCGCATTGGGCAAAAATGCACACACCCACTTTGATGAAAACCGCCGGCATGGTGGTGGGGGCAACCTTCAGCTTTTATCTGATTACCAATTTTGCGGTTTGGGCAATGGACGGTCTATATCCGATGACGCTGGAAGGGCTGATGACATCCTATATTGCCGCGATACCTTTTTATGGCAACACGCTGGCCAGTACCGCTATCTTTTCCGCCCTGTTTTTTGGACTGGCTAAATGGGCAGAAAAAAACAATCTATTGGCCACCTATAGATAAAAACCATCGAAACAGGCTGGCCGAATGCCAGCCTTTTTTTGAGCCGGATATGGCAGACCAGAAAAAAACCCTCTTTATTTTTGGACTTGGCTATGTTGGCCAGCATCTGGCGCATTTGCTATCCCTGTCTGGCTGGCAGATTATCGCTACCACCAGATCCCCGGAACGATTTGCAAGACAGGCAGAACAGGGCTGGATAATTCTGCCCTTTTCAGGTGATGCGCCCAATCTGAATATTCTGCCCCATCTGGATAGAGCCAGCCATTTACTTTCCACCATTGGCCCGGTAGAGGGCCACGATCCGGTTCTGGCCGCCTATGACCGGCCGTTAAAGAGCTTTGCCGGCTGGACGGGCTATTTATCGGCTACGTCTGTCTATCCCGACCAGCCCGAAGGCTGGATAGATGAAGATACCCCGCCCGCACCGCCAACATTGCGCGGCAAAACCCGCCTTTTGGCCGAACAGCACTGGCAGGATATTTGTCAGGCAGAAATTTTTCGCATTGCCGGTATCTATGGGCCTGGCCGCAATCCTTTTGCCGCACTTCACGCTGGCACGGCGCGCATCATCGAAAAGCCCGGTCATTTATTTAACCGCATCCATCTAAGCGATATCTGCCAGATAGTTCAGGCCGCCATGGCACGCCCGCGTAGCAGGCGCATCCTTAATCTGGCCGATCAGCAGCCGGCCTCGCAGGCAGATGTTATACGCTTTGCGGCCCGATTGCTGGGTATCACCCCGCCTGAGCCTGTCGCGTTTGACAAAGCAGATTTATCTGAAATGGCGCGCAGCTTTTATATGGCGCAGCGAAAAATCACCTCAAAACATCTGAAAACAGAGCTGGCATACCGCTTTTCCTATCCTGATTACAAAGCCGGTTTAACCGCCCTTGTTCCAGAACATAGCGACAAGAGATAGCCGGTTAATTATTGATCTTTGGAGCGAGACTTCCAGAAGCATAGCGGGCGGCCATATCGGCTAATGAAATCGGGCTGATCTTGTGGGCGTTGCCAGCGGTGCCGAAACGTTCAAACCTGTCTTCAACTACCGCCCTCATCGCGTCCTGTGCCGGTTTCATAAATTTACGCAAATCAAATTCTGTTTTTTGTGTCTGGGCAACCTTGCGGATAGCACCTGCCATCGCCAGACGGCAATCTGTATCAATATTGACTTTACGCACGCCATTTTTAATGCCGCGTTCAATCTCTGCCAACGGCACGCCATAGGTTTGCGGCATCTCGCCACCAAATTCATTAAAAATATCCTGTAATTCTTGCGGCACAGACGACGAGCCATGCATCACCAGATGGGTATCTGGCAAGCGTTTATGTATCGCTTCTATGACGTGCATTGCCAGAATATCGCCATCTGGCTGGCGGGAAAATTTATAGGCGCCATGGCTTGTCCCCATCGCAATGGCCAGCGCATCGACATTTGTTTCGCGGACAAAATCTACCGCCTGATCCGGGTCTGTTAATAGCTGATCTTCGGATAATTTGCCTTCAGCACCATGCCCATCCTCTTTATCGCCCATGCCGGTTTCCAGTGAGCCAAGCACCCCAAGCTCGCCCTCAACCGATACCCCGCCATGATGAGCCATCTGCGTAACATCTCTGGTAATCGACATATTATAATCATAAGAGGCAGGTGTTTTGCCATCCGCTTCAAGCGAGCCATCCATCATCACAGAGGTAAAGCCATATTGAATAGCTGTCATACAGGTAGCTTGCGAATTGCCGTGATCCTGATGCATACAAATGGGAATATGTGGAAACATTGCTACCAGACCCTTTATCAGATTTTGCAGCATCAAATCGCCGGCATAATTACGCGCCCCGCGGCTGGCCTGAATAATCACCGGTGCATCCAGCTGGTCCGCTGCTGCCAGAATGGCCAAACCCTGTTCCATATTATTAATATTAAAAGCAGGGACACCATAATCATGTTCGGCTGCATGATCCAGAAGCTGTCGTAAGGTCACCAACATGATTTACTGCACCTTTCAGGCAGATATATTTCTGCCTTTTATCTTTATTCCATTTCCCGTTCTTATTTTGTTACTGCTGGCTATGATAGCTGTCAACCTCATCCGCAGAACCAAAAATAAAGGGCACTCGCATATGATAGCCGCTCGGAATAATATCGAGAATAGCTTGTGTGCCATCACTGGCACGCCCGCCTGCCTGTTCTATTAACAGGGCAATGGGGTTGGCTTCATAGACCAGACGCAAGCGCCCGTCCGCATATCCCTTGCGGCTATCCTGAGGGTATAAAAATATACCGCCGCGCCGAAAAATCCGATAAGCATCTGCGACCAAAGAGCCATTCCAGCGCATATTAAAATTGCGCCCTCTTGGCCCATCTTCACCAGCCAGCAATCGGGTAATATAATTTTGTGTTTTGGATGTCCAATATCGGCTATTGGCGGCGTTAATGGCAAATTCTCTGGTGGTGGCCGGAATATGAGGCTGCCAATCCATCTGGATAAACCGGCCATCCGCATCCAGGCAAAACCCTGCCACCCCCTGTCCGATGGTCAGCAGCAACAGAGTTTGCGGGCCATAGGCAAAAAACCCGGCAGCCTGCTGGGCGCGCCCCTGCATCAGCCAGCCATCGCCTTCTGCCCTATAGATAGAAAAAATTGTCCCGATGGTCAGATTAGTATCGATATTGGAAGAGCCATCTAGCGGGTCACTGGCTACCACTATGCGCTCTTCTGTGTCAGAAAAGACAACCGCATCATCACGCTCTTCTGACAGATAGGCAGCAATTCCTGTCGGCGCGAGGGCGGTACAAATCAGCTCGTCTGCCATCACATCCAGAGCCTTTTGTTCATCCCCATCGGTATTTTCTGCGCCGGTAAGCGAACCGAGACTGGCAGCCCCGATGCCATTTTGTGCCGCGATTTGCGCTATTTTTTGCGCCGCATCACATAAAGCTGTTATCGCATCGCACAGGGTCTGGCTGATCTGGCCTTGTCTATGTTTTTCCAAAAGATAGGCTTTAATATCTTGCCCATTTTGATTGCCGGTCATATCCAGTGACTTTTCCGTTCACAATTTTTTTAAAAAAACAAAAGGCCCATAACGTTACCGCCACAGGCCTTTCATTAGAGATTTACCTCAAAGGCGCAAGAGTATCGCTATTCGCGATTCCCCAGCAATTGCACCATGAACAGGAACATATTGATGAAATCCAGATACAGGGTCAACGCCCCGAAAATGGATTTGCGCCCTGCTTCATCTGCACTATCGCCCGCATAATAGATGGATTTGATCTTTTGGGTGTCATAGGCGGTCAGACCGGCAAATAACAGCACCCCAACAATAGAGATCAGAAATTCCATCCCCGAAGACTGGACAAAAATATTCACGATTGAGGCAAGGATAAGCCCAAACACCCCTACGATCAGAAATCCGCCCATCGCGGTCAGGTCGCGTTTTGTGGTGTAGCCGTAAATTGACAGACCAGCAAACGCCCCTGCAGTGATGAAAAAGGCACGTGCCACACTTGCCCCGGTAAAGACCATCAGGATAGTAGATAAAGAAACCCCCATCATCGCGGCATAAATATAGAATAATGTCCGCGCTTTGGCAGGCGACATTTTGTTGATGCGGAAGCTCATCCACATCACCATCGCCAGCGGCGCAAACATAATCACATAGCTGAGCGGTGTCCCGAACAGGAGTTGACCGAAAGCCGGGTTGCTCATCGCCAGCATTTTTGTGCCAAAGGCAGCAAAGCCTGTCAGCGCCAATGCGGTGGTCATATGATTATACACACCCAGCATATAGCTGCGCAAACCTGCATCAAGGGTCGCGGAACCAGCGGCAGCTTGTGATGCATAACGGTTATTTTGCATAAATTTTTTCTCCATCGGTTTCATTCGCGATAATTCGCTGTTTTTTGCGAATTACCTTACCTGATTAATGTAATAGCCTTGCCTGTTCGATTCAAGGTGCAAATCTTGTGAATTTTACTATTTGCAAGCACCGACAGCACAGCCTGGCCTGAAAATGATTTTCAAGAGGCCTGACCTGTGCCGCCTGAGTACAATTTGCACCTGTTTGCCCTATCACCCGGGCAGGATTATAAAATCACATTTACCGTCACGTCATCCAGAAAATCCGGCGCGCCCAAATCCCCTGAATAATTTGCAAGAATGCCTAAAATCTCGCTTTTCGAAGCATCCTCATAAATCACCATATTTGTTGTATTATCCTTGCTCTCGCGTGATATCCATACTTCCCCGGCATCATTCAATTGCGT
>CBFIAD010000025.1:0-23907 GCA_965660495.1 Puniceispirillaceae bacterium (SeqCode) | reverse complement strand
CATCATCCAGCGCATAGCTAAGTTGCCTGTCTGAAAGGGGGCGCTGGCTCCAATTGGTAAAGCGCGATGATTTGTCAATTTGCAGATTTTTGTAATGATAGACCAGCTTGTCATAGCCGACCTGATCTCCCAGCCCGCATACCATCGCTGCGATTTGGGTATCATAGACAGGGCAGGGTACATCCCCTGTCAATTGCACAAATATTTCCAAATCCTGACGGCCAGCATGGAAAACCTTGGTGATATTCTTATCCTGCATCAATGCAAATAAAGGCGATAAATCCATTCCCTCTGCTAGAGGGTCAATGCAAAAGGCGTATGACCCAGCACAAATCTGAATAAGGCATAATTGCGGGTAATAGGTGCTTTCGCGCATAAATTCGGTATCTATGGCGATGAAATCAGCGCTTTGGATCGCGTCAATTGCCGTAACCAAAGCAGGGGTAGTTGTAAGAAGTTTATCTATTTTTGGCATAACGACCTATCTGCTAGCCAGTTACAGTGTTTTGCTATCTCTGGCGATAAGGGGGTAGTTTTTTTTAGCAAGTACATACATATTTGTTTTATAAGGTTTGATTGTAGGGCTTGGCGAAAGGCAAAAGCTGACTGACCTGGCAATAATATAGGTCGGATTAACCTGTCTGTGCAGAGTAAATAAGCCGTATCGTAAAAAACAGGAACTCACAGAATAATGCAAATGAATTTGAAAAACATCCTCGCTATAAAGGCAAGTCTGGGCATCGCGCTATTTTCTGCGCCCGGCCTGGCGATTGATCTGGCCGCCCATGAAGCCACCTATGAGATGAGCTTGCTATCGACCAGTACAGAAGCGCAAATGACCGCTATTGCGGGTAAAACCAATTTTATTCTGCGAAAGGATTGCGAGGGCTGGATATCTTCTGAAGATTATTTGCTGGAATTTGCCTATGAAACAGGCGATAGCGCTATCCTTGCCTCGCATTTTGAATCCTGGGAAGAGCTGTCTGGTCAGCTTTATTCTTTTGAAGTGGATGAACGTTCCACCTATGAAGAGGAAAAACAATTTAACGGTTTTGCCACTGTGACCAAGGCTGGCAAGACAGGTGAGGCCTATTTTTCGATGCAGCCGGATGTAGCTTTGCGCCTGCCTGACAAGGTCTATTTTCCTGTTGCCCATACAAAAGAGGTATTGTCCCGGGCGGAAAAAGGGGAAAAAATCTTTACCGCTAATATCTTTTTCGGCGCAGAACCGGACAGAGCGATTAAACGTACCAGCACGGTTATTGGCAGCCGCCAGAAAGTCACCAACAGCCGAATTTTAGGGGAATTGGCAAGCAGCAATTACTATCCTGTCAATATTGCCTATTTTGACCCGTCCAGTGTCGAGCCTGTCCCGGAATATGAGATTACCTTCCATTTACAACCCAATGGGGTGGTAGCCTATTACGAGGTGGATTACGGGGATTTCGCGATTGATGCAACCCTGACCGAGATTAAGCCGATTAGCTGGCCGGAATGCTCGTAATTTTTATTCGCCCAGCATAGCTGCGCCAAGCAGAGATGCTTTTTGCGCTTCTTCTTCTGATGGAAACGGAGCTATCAGCCTGGTGTTTGGAATACGGCCAGCGATATAGCCAGGCCATTTGCGCGGAATATTGACCAGAAGCCGGTCATACTGGCTCATACGGCCGCTTAACAGGATAATATCGGGGTCGCACAGATTAATCACCATCGCCAGCCCCCTTGCCAGCCTGTCTTCAAATATCTGAACAGCTGATTCTGCCACAATATCTCCTTTGGCGGCCTGGCGGAAAATCTCTTCTGCTGACAGTATTTTTTCGCTTAAATGCTGATATTCCTGTGACAGGGCTGTTCGGCTGACAAATGCGCCCAGACACCCTGTATGCCCGCACACACATTCTCTTGCTTCAAGCTCAAAATCTACCGGCCAGGGCAGGGCGATGTGCCCCCAATTACCAGCCAGCCCGTTTGCCCCCATTAACAGCTTCCCATGGATCAGCTGGCCAGACAGAACCGCATCATCCATATAGAGGCTGAAAATCTGCCGTGCAGCGGCATATTCGGCTCTGTGACCGGCATAATTGGCCAGCATCTGGGCAGGATTGGCGATAGATATTTTGCGGTTCAGGCCAGCTTGCAAATCTGCTTTCAGCCTTTGCCCATGTAACAGCGGAAAAGAAGGGCAAGCTATCTGCCCGCCAGAGAGATGAAAATCGCTAGCCAGGCTTACGCCTATAGCGTGAACGTCTGCCGAAGGATCAGCATTGGAAATTTCCCGGCTCAACAGGGATAGAAATTCTGAATAGCTTTTGGGCAGAAAAAAGCAGGTTTCAAATGCAAAATCGCCATCATCAGATATGACGGCGATATCACATTTATTCTTTGTCAGCCCGATAGCGCATTTCATTTCATGCAGATTTCGGCGCAAATAAACTGGCCAAACCGGATGGGTTACTTGATTTTAGCTTCGCGGAACAGCACGTGTTTACGTGCTTTCGGGTCGTATTTTTTCAGCTCAAGTTTTTCGGGCTTGGTGCGCGGGTTTTTCTTCGTCACATAGTAAAAACCGGTATCCGCGGTGCTGACAAGTTTAATTTGCAGGGTTGCTGGCTTGGCCATCGACAAGGCTCCAAAACAAAAATTGGTCGTTAAACGTCCCCGCTATATGCGCGAATATACAGTACTTGTCAAGAAGAACTGCATGAAGTTTAGCGTCTGCGTCCGGCTTTTCCCGATTTTCCCCGTGCCGGCCGGCCTTTTTTTCTTTTACGGCTGGTAAGGGGGGTATGCTGGGTGCCGCCTGAATGCCAGCGTAAACTGATATCCCCGCTGGCAGGGCTGGCAGCGGTCAGCCGGCAGGTTATTGTCTCGCCCACGCTAAAACGCCAGCCGGAATACATACCGGTAAGGGATAGCTGGTTTTCATCTGTCTCATAATAATCATCAGGCAGAGAGGCGCGGTGAATAAAGCCTTCTGCCAGACCGCCCTTTATCGTTGCAAATAATCCTGCATGGGTTACACCTGTAATGTTTGCCTCTAGCAGCTCATCAATATGGGCCTGCATCAGCATAGCAGACAGGCGAGCAATGGTGCGTCTCTCAGCTTTTGCGGCGGTTTGTTCGGTCTCGGAAATATGGTTGCAAATCTCTTCTACCGCCTCACGTTCCAGAAAGACAGGATCGCTGCCAAGCGTGCAGGAAATTATCAAGCGGCGATGTACCAGCAAATCGGCATAGCGGCGTATGGGCGAGGTGAAATGGGCATAGCGCGTCAGACCCAGCCCATAATGACCTGCATTATCCAGGCTATAGACAGCCCGTGCCTGACAGCGCAATATCGCATCATTTACCGCCTCCTTGCTGGGGGTATTGGCGGCTGCCTCTATCACCTGATTAAAGCGTTTTGGGGTGATGACCTGTCCTTTGGCAAAGGGAATGTCCAATGCCTCGGCCAGCTCGCGCAAATGATCCATTTTTTCCGGATCAGGCTGGTCATGGACGCGAAACACACAAAGATGGCGGCCAGCTTCCAGCGTTTCTGCCGCGCAGATATTGGCTAAAATCATCATTTCCTCGATCAGCTGATTGGCCGGGATTTGTCGGCGCAAGCTGATCTCGGCTGGCTGATTGTCCGCATCCATCACAATCCGCTTTTCTGCCAGATCAAGGTTAAGAGCCCCGCGCTTGTCACGTGCCTTTTTCAAAATCGTAAAGACTGCGTTTAGATGATGCAGCGTCCCCGCTGGCAAGGTTAAGTCCTCTTCATCTATCAGCCCGTCCATGACCTGTTGAACCTGTGTATAGGTCAAGCGGGCAACAGAACACATCAAGCCGCGCAAAAATTGGTGGCGAATTTTCTTTCCCTGCCCGTCAATGAAAATTTCCACCGCCAGACAGGCTCTATCTTCATTCGGGCGCAGGGAACATAGGCCGTTTGACAGCGCCTCTGGCAGCATTGGAATAACTGTACCTGGCAGATAAACCGAATTGCCGCGTAGCCGCGCTTCTTTATCCAATGCGCTATTTTCCGCGACATAATAGGCGACGTCGGCGATGGCCACTATCAGCCGCCAGCCACCATTTTTATCTGGCTCGGCAAAGACCGCATCGTCAAAATCCTTGGCATCCTCGCCATCAATGGTCACCAGCGGTATATGGCGAATATCGGAGCGGTTTGCCAGCTCTGGCAAGGTGGCCTCATTGGCCTGTGCCAGCATGGCTTCAGAAAAATGATGGGGCAGGTCGAATTCTGCAATAGCCAGTGCTATCAGGCTTTCGGCATTATCTGCCGCACCCAAAATACGCAAAATGCGGGCTGCGGGCTGGCCGCGCCTATCCTTGATGATTTCGGCCTCGACTATCACATCTTCTTCCAATGAATATTCTGAAGCCAGAAGCGGGAGGGGTCTGCGCCCGCCCTTATCAGCTGGCTCTATCATCCATCCCTGACGTTGGGCATTACGAAAAATACGGCCAAATATACGGGTTTTCTGTTTTGGCAGAATCCGCATAATTGTTCCGCGCAGGCCATTTTTGCCTGTTTTTATCCGTGCAAGGCAACGGCTGCCCCGTTTCAGGGCGCGTCGATTTTTATTGTCTGGCAATATTTCAATAGTCGGCTGGTTTTCTGCTGTCTGGCCAGCAATGACGGCAATGCCTATCCCGTCTCTATCAATCTCAATAATATCGATAAGGGCAATTTCCGGCAGGTCAGTTCCGGCTGTTTTGTTTGAAAAATCTGCCGACTGACGGGTGGCCAGTTCATGAAGCCGGGCGCGCAAGGCAGGTCTTTGTGCCGGGGAAAGCTGGAAATGGCGGGCTATATCGCGCAGTTTCGGGGGCTTTTCACAGGCTTCAATATAGGCTGTAAGCAGTGCATTATCTGGCAGTTGATCTTCAGATTTTGACACGCAAATTATCCCAGTCTTCGGTGTGAATTATATTCTTTTGTATAGCGGTTTGCGCTATCATCATCAGGGGCTTTAGCAATAGAATATCAATTGCTGGTCGCTTTTTTAGATGCTGATTTTTTGGCCGCCTTTTTCGGGGCAGCTTTTTTAGCCGCTGTTTTTTTGCTTGCCTTTTTTGGAGCAGCGGCCTTTGCAGCCAGAATAGGCAATGCATCTTCCAGCGTTACATCTTCAATCGATAGCGATTTGCCAAGAGGGGCGCGCAGCTTGTTATGTTCAAAATAGGCACCAAACCGCCCGGCCTTTACCTCTACCTCGCCACCATCAGGATGCAGACCCAGAACCCGTCCAGATTTTTTGCTGGCCTCTGCCAGTAAATCTACCGCCCGGTTGATCCCGACACTTAAGACATCATCGCCCTCTTTCAGACTGGTAAATTTTCCCTGATATTTTAAATAAGGGCCATAACGGCCAAGCCCTGCCTGAATCATATCGCCTGTTTCGGGATGAGACCCAATATCACGGGGCAGGGATAACAGGCCAAGCGCATATTCCAGCTCAACATTATCAATAACAGTGCCTTTTGGCAGAGAGGCGCGTTTTGGCTTTTTCTGTTCCGCATCACCTAGCTGAACGTAAAAACCATAAGGGCCTTTTCGCAACAAGACTGGCAGATTTGAAGCGCTATCCATACCCAGCATTTTATCGCCATCCAGGTCCTGATTGTCATCATCATTATCAGCAACCGAGCTTATCTGTTTGGTGTAGCGACATTCAGGATAATTATTACATCCCAAAAAGGGGCCGAATTTTCCAAGCTTGAGTTCCAGCCTCCCCGTGCCGCATTTGGTACAGCTGCGCGAGATATTGCCCTCTTCATCCGGGGTGAAGAATAATTGCTCCAGCTCATTATCCAGCTTGGCCATCACCTCCGGGACAGACAAATTCATCGCCTCATCGGTAGAGCTGGCAAAATGTGTCCAGAATTGACGTAATAATAGCCGCCAATCCAGCTTGCCATCGGATACTTCATCTAGCTGGTTTTCCAGCGAGGCGGTGAAATCATATTCCACATAGCGGCTGAAGAAATTTTCCAGAAAAGTGGAAACAATTCGGCCGCGATGTTCGGGAATAAAGCGTTTATTATCCTTCACCACATAGCCGCGTTTTTCAATAACCTGCATGATGCTAGCATAGGTGGAAGGGCGGCCAATGCCCAGCTCTTCCATCTTTTTTACCAGGCTGGCATCGGTATAGCGAGGCGGTGGCTGGGTGAAATGCTGTTCGGGCTGAACATCATTGACGCTCAGATGTTCGCCTTTTGCCAGGGCAGGCAGCAAGCCTTCGCTTTCCTCCCCTTCTTTTTGACCATCATCAAAGCCTTCGCGGTAAATTTTCAAAAAGCCCGGAAACACAATGACAGAGCCGGAAGCCCGCATCGTTATCTGATCCGCTTTGGCAGAGATATCCACCCCTGTCTGATCCAGCTCGGCATCGGCCATCTGGCTGGCAAGGGTGCGCTTCCAAATCAGGTCATATAAACGGAACTGGTCATGATCCAGAAAGCGGCGCATATCTTCTGGAGGCCGTGTGGCACTGGTCGGGCGGATAGCTTCATGGGCTTCCTGGGCATTGGCGGCTTTTGATTTATAAAAGCGCGGTTTTTCCGGCACAAATTTATCGCCATAGGTTGAACCGATAGCCTCGCGCAATTGTCCCATGGCTTCCATGCTCATCTGTACACCATCGGTTCGCATATAGGTAATCAGGCCAGTGGTTTCAGAACCGATATTCACCCCCTCATACAGCTTTTGCGCAATCTGCATTGTACGGCTGGCCGAAAAGCCCAGCTTGCGCGAGGCTTCCTGCTGCAAGGTAGAGGTCGTAAAGGGCGGGGAAGGGCGTCGGCGCACCCTTTTTGTTTCAATATCGGATACGGCCCAGTCAGCTTTGCGAATACGGGCAGCGGTCCGGGTCGCTATCGCCTCGCTGGCAAGGCTCATCTTGTTCAGCTTTTCACCATCCAGATGGGTGATGCGGGCAGTAAAGCTCTCTGCCTTGCTATTTTGAAACAGGGTATCGACCGACCAATATTCCTGTGCGCGAAAGGCTTCTATTTCTGCCTCTCTCTCGCATATCAGGCGAAGTGCAACAGATTGTACGCGTCCGGCCGAACGCGAGCCGGGCAATTTGCGCCATAAAACAGGCGATATACCAAAGCCAATAAGATGGTCGAGAGCGCGGCGTGCCAGATAGGCATCTACCAGATCAATATCCAGGGCGCGCGGCTCGTCAATCGCCTTTAAAATAGCGCTTTTGGTAATTTCGTTAAAGACTACCCGTTCGACCGGAATGGTGCTGGCCTTGCGGTTTTGTTTCAATAATTCGGTTACATGCCAGCTGATCGCCTCGCCTTCCCTGTCCGGGTCAGTGGCAAGGATCAGCTTATCTGCATCTTTCAGCGCGGCGGTGATATCTTTCATCCGCTTGCTGCCCTGATCAGACATCTGCCAGCTCATCTCAAAATTATTATCTGTCTGAACCGAGCCATCTTTGGAAGGTAAATCGCGAACATGGCCATAGGAAGCCAAAACTTTATAATCGCTGCCCAGATATTGATTGATGGTTTTCGCTTTTGCCGGTGATTCGACAACAACAACTTTCATACCGCTTGATGCCTTTTTTCAAAATATGCGCCTGTGACAATCTTTTTTTAATTATTTCAGATACTAGTCTTCTGAAATCAGACGGGAAACCCGTCCGCCGGAATGGCGTTGAACCTGTCCTGCCAGCTCCAGTTCCAGCAAAAAAGACTGCACAATATCAGCAGAGACATGACACCAGCGACACAATTCGTCAACCGCAATTGGGTCATGAGCGATGTTTTCGAGTAATTTTTTATAAATATCTGCCCGCTCCTTTTCAGAAAGAGTGGCGGATTGCCCGGCCATATCCCCAGCTGATTGGGTGGCCGGTATTTGATAGGGACCGGGCGGCGGCATCTCCACGCTATTGGCCTGAGACAGCACGCTCAGGATATCATCAATATTCTGAACCAGTGTTGCCCCATCCCGGATCAATGCGTTTGTGCCTTGCGAGCGCGGATCAAGGGGCGAGCCGGGCAGGGCCATCACCTCAATCCCTCTATCTGCGGCCTCTCTGGCAGTGATAAGCGAGCCGGAACGCAAGGCCGCCTCTATCACCAGTACCCCTTTGGAAAGCGAGGCAATAATCCGGTTGCGTGAAGGAAACAGGCGCGGGGCGGGTTTTGTGCCATAGGGCATTTCAGTAATCAACAGACCCTGTTCGCAGACCCTGTCATAAAGCGCGGCATTTTCAGGGGGATATACCTCATCAATGCCATTTGCCAAAACCGCAATTGTACCGCTTTTCAGCGCCCCTTTGTGGGCAACCGCATCAATGCCCCGTGCCAGACCGGATATCACCACAAAATTTTGCTGGCCTATCTCTGTTGCCAGCTTTTCTGCCAGGCGTGCCGCATTGATAGACGCATTTCGTGCCCCGACGATGGCACAAGCCCCTTTATTCAAAAGGCTGATATGCCCTTTTACGGTCAGGATAAAGGGCGCATCATCAAACGGTAGCAAGGCAGTGGGATAATTTTCCTGACCATGACATAGCAATTGTGCCCCGGATTGGCGAATAAGTGCCAATTCCTTTTCAGCTGTCTCTAGCGGACATAGTTTTAATTTTCGCCCGCCACGTGCCGATAATTCAGGTATAGCCGATAAAGCATCGCGCACCGTGCCATAGCGTTTCAGCAAATGCTGGCAAGTGATAGGGCCAATATGGCTGGTGCGAATCAGCCGCAACCTGTCCAGAAGTTCAGTATCTTTCATAAGCCCCAGCATAAACAAAGAGGCTTAATTTTCCGTAAATGAAAGAGGATTTATTTTAAGATTTCTTGCGAAAGGAAATGCTGCTTTCCTCGCCCTTTATTAGGCGTTTGATATTTTCATGGTGGCGCAGGATAGACAAAACAGATATCGCGCCTGTTACCCATAGCTGCATATCGCTTAAACCGGCGTAAAGATAGCCATAGCCCATTGCCCCGCAAAAGCCGAGAATAGCGGCCAGAGAGGATATTCGAAATAAAAAGGCAACTATCAGCCAGCAGCCAATCATAAACAGGCCGGTTATCAAATCTATCGCACATAAGGTGGCAATAGCAGTGGCCACCCCCTTGCCACCCCTAAAGCGCAGCCATATTGGGAAACAATGCCCCACAACCGCTGCAAATCCGGCTATCGCGCCAATTTCCGGCTGGGTAAGGCTGCTGGTCAGTAACACGGCTACACCGCCCTTGCCCCCATCCAGTAGCAAGGTTGCAAGGGCAAGTTCCTTGCGCCCGGTACGCAATACATTAGTGGCCCCTATATTGCCAGAACCGATGGTGCGGATATCCACATCGCCAAACAGGCGGGTCAGGATAAGCCCGAAAGGGGTTGCTCCCAGCCCATATCCCAACAAACAGGCAAATAGATAGCCATAATAGGCAAAGTCATCACTCATGGATCATGGCTCAAGGGCTATCTGCACCCCGTCAACCCAAAGCCCCCTGACCTGTCCTTCGACAGGCTGGCCTTCAAAAGGGGTGATACGCGATAAGGATTTAAAGGCACGCCCCTCGATAATCCAGCTGTGGTTGGGGTTTATCTGTACCAAATCAGCACGGTTGCCCGGCGTCAGGCTGCCTGCTTCCAGCTTCAGGATTTTAGCCGGATTTTGGCTTGTCAGCTCGAAAGCGCGCAGCCAGGAAATCGCCCCTGTCTTGACCAGCTTTATCGTCATTGTCAGCAACAGCTCTATTCCGGATGCCCCTGTGCTGGCTTGTGTAAAGGGCTGGGCTTTCATATCCGGATTTACCGGCACATGATCAGAGGCAATCGCATCTATCGTGCCATCTTGCAGCCCTTCTATGATGGCTTGTCTGTCAGCTTCCGAGCGCAAGGGCGGGTTCAGCTTGCAGGCCGCATCATAGCCAGACACAGACAGCTCGTTCAGCAGGAAATAGGGCGGGGCGGTATCAGCGGTAATTTTTACCCCTTCTTTTTTTGCCTGTCGGATAGCAGCAACGGCTCCGGCGGTGGAAATATGACTGGCGTGATAATGCACGCCTGTCAGCCTTGCCAGCTCGATATCGCGTTTCAGTATAACAATTTCTGCGGCGGCAGGCTGGCCAAGCATACCCAGCCGGGTAGAGGTCTCCCCTTCATTCATATCGCCTTCACCTGTCAGGTCTGTATCCTCGCAATGATGAATAACAGGCTTATCCAGCATCGCCGCATAGGTCATGATACGGCGCAAGGTCTGGGCATTCTGGATAGAAAGTGTGCCGCTGGCAAAAGCACACGCCCCGGCCGCTGCCATCATCCCCAATTCGGCCATCTGGTCATCTTCCAGCTCTTTGGTCATCGCCCCGTAGCAATAGATGGACGGGCCATCAATGCGGCTGGCACGCAGCTGCAAACTGTCAATCATGGCGGCGGTATCAATTACCGGCTCGGTTGAGGGCAGTACCGCCAAAGAGGTAATGCCGCCATGGGCAGCGGCCTGTTTCAGGCTGGTCAGGGTTTCCAGATGTTCTGCGCCCGGATCGCCGGATTGTACCCGCATATCCACCAGGCCGGGGGCAAGAATATCGCCCTTGCAATCGATTTTCTGCCCGTCTTTTGCTTCTGGCATCGGGTCTGAATTACTGCCAATAGCGCGGATAATGCCTTCTTCTGCCAGTAGCCAGCCTTGCTGATCCAGTTTTTGCTCGGGGCAGAGGATATGGGCATTTATAAAAAGTATCTTCTGGCTCATCTTGTCCGCTCCGCGTGTTGTGCCAGCGCTTCCAGACAGGCCATGCGGGCAGCAACGCCCATTTCCACTTGCGTGTAAATCAGGCTTTTTTCGGCATTATCGGCAATGGCTGAATCAATCTCCACCCCTCTGTTCATCGGGCCTGGATGCATCACCAGCGCATTGGGAGCGGCGCGCATCAGCTTGTCCATATTCAGGCCAAACAGATTGAAATATTCATGCTGGCTGGGGATTTCGCGCCCTTGCATACGTTCTGTTTGTAACCGCAGCATCATCACAATATCGGCATCTTTAATGCCGGTTTCCAGATCGGTATGAACCGGCACGCCGAACTGGTCAATCCCGGCTGGCAACAGGGTAGAGGGGCTGACAAAATGCACATCCGCACCCAGCGCCCCCAAAAGATACAAATTCGAGCGTGCTACGCGGCTATTGGCAACATCTCCGCAAATCGCAATTTTCAGCCCGGCTATCCGGCCGCATTTGCGCTGAATGGTCAGCGCATCCAAAAGCGCTTGCGTGGGATGTTCGTGGCGGCCATCACCTGCATTAATGACACTGGCATCGACGTGCTTGCTCAACAACAGAGGCGTGCCGGCATGGCGGTGACGGATAACCAGAATATCGGGATGCATAGCGTTCAGCGTGACAGCTGTATCTATCAGCGTCTCGCCCTTTTTTACAGATGAGCCGGAAACAGAAAGATTAAGCACCGATGCGCCCAAATGTTTGGCGGCCACTTCAAAGGAAACGCGGGTTCGGGTAGAGTTTTCAAAAAACAGATTAACCACTGATATGCCGCGCAAAATGCCGGACAGGCTCTCATCTGCGGTTTTGCCTGTCAGGATATCGGCAAAATAGCTGGAGCGTGCCAAAAGGGCTTGAATTTCCAGAACAGATAACCCTTCAATCCCCAATAGATGGCGACCCGTCAGGTTTGCAGCAGACGCTTTTGCGCGTAAATCATTCATCGTGAGATGTCTTTTATCCAAAATTGAATGGCTCGTCCAGTCATCTTGCACCACTTTCCTTTTTGGCCGATTGCTATCATTTGAACAATCATACCTCAGCCAATCATACCTCAGGCTTATCTTTTAAACTATCCAGACTATCCAGGGCAGATTGCAATATCCATGTTGCGGCCAGTGCATCGCGGCGAAGATGGCGTTTCTGGCGGGTCATATCCGCTGCTATCATTTCCTGTTCTACAGCCTTTGTCGATAATCTTTCATCCTGAAAGCTGATAGCAATATCATGAAGGCGCAAAAAAGCATGGGCAAAATCGCGCACAGAATCACAAGAAGGGCCTTGGCTGCCATCCATATTAAGTGGCCAGCCCAGCACCAATCCGCCTATATTATGCTCGGCGATAATCGCTATCAGCTCCCGGGCATCGGGGGTAAATTTCCTGCGCCATAAAATGCGCAAAGGGGTAGCCACTCTGGCATCCGGGTCGCTAATCGCCAGCCCGATTGTTTTTTTGCCAATATCCAGACCTAACAGCCTTTGGCCTGATGACAATTGATTTATCGTTTGGTAAAGCTTGCAGACAGGCATACTCACTGCTAATTAGCTGGGGGTGAACATCATTTTTATAAAAATTCGCATCTGATGAAAGTCTTATAACATGTCTGTTGATAAAGATACCGTCAAAAAAATTGCGCGGCTGGCGCGCCTGGATGTGCCGGAAGATCGCCAGGAACAAATAGCCGGGGAATTAAATGCTATTCTCTCCTGGATAGAAGAGCTGGGCGAGGTGGACACCTCTGCTGTCGAGCCTCTGGCCAGTGTCACCGGTCACAGCCTGCCCTTGCGCGCGGACAAGGTAACAGACGGCAATAAGGTAGATGATATTTTGGCAAATGCCCCGGAACAGGCCAGCGGATTTTTTGTTGTGCCAAAGGTAGTTGAATAATGGAAAATTACTTAAATCTTACCGCTACACAGGCACGCACTGCCTTGCAGAAAAAAGAAATATCTGCCACCGAGCTGACACAAGCCTATATCGCGGCAGCAGAGGCAACAAAATCGCTGAATAATTATGTCTGCATGACCGCAGATAAAGCCCTTGAAATGGCCGCCAATAGTGATAAGCGTATCGCTGATGGCAGCGCAGGCCCGCTAGAAGGCTTGCCGATAGGGGTGAAGGATTTATTCTGTACAGCAGGCGTGGAAACCACCGCCTGTTCCGCCATATTAAAAGGCTTTGTGCCAGCTTATGAAAGCACGGTTACCAGCCAGCTCTGGCGTGACGGGGCGGTGATGCTGGGCAAGCTCAATTGTGATGAATTTGCGATGGGTTCTGCTAATGAAACATCGGTTTTTGGCCCGGCGGTCAATCCATGGAGTGCAAATGGTGAGGCAGATTTGGCGGCTGGTGGCTCTTCAGGGGGGTCTGCCTCTTCTGTGGCGGCCGGGTCTGCGCTGATGGCAACCGGCACGGATACAGGTGGGTCTATACGCCAGCCAGCTGCATTTTGCGGGGTGGTCGGCATGAAACCAACCTATGGGCGCTGCTCGCGCTGGGGGGTTGTGGCTTTTGCGTCTTCGCTGGATCAAGCAGGGCCTTTTACCCGCGATGTAGCTGATTCTGCGCTAATGTTTGCCTCTATGGCCGGGCATGATGCCAAGGATTCCACCTCGGCTGATGCGGTGCTACCCGATTTGCAAACCGCATTACAGGCCAGTGTAAAAGGTATGAAAATTGGTATCCCCAAAGAATATGTTATGGATGGCATGGATGAGGCTATAACCGCGCTCTGGCAACAGGGGCAGGAATGGCTGGTCGAGGCAGGGGCAGAGCTGGTACCGATTTCTCTACCGCATACACGTTATGCGCTGCCAACCTATTATATTATTGCACCGGCCGAAGCCTCGTCTAACCTGGCGCGTTATGACGGGGTACGCTATGGCGCGCGTGTTGAGGCTGGCCAGTCGCTGGATGATATGTATGAAGCAACCCGTGCAGCCGGCTTTGGCGATGAGGTACAGCGCCGGATTATGATCGGCACCTATGCCCTGTCGGCTGGCTATTATGATGCCTATTATCTGAAAGCCCAGCAGGTACGTCGCCTGATTAAGAATGATTTTGATGAAGCCTTTGATAAAGTGGATGCCATTTTAACCCCGGCCACCCCGTCGGCGGCATTTCCATTAGGGGTGAAACAGGATGATCCGATCACCATGTATTTGAATGATGTCTTTACCGTACCAGCCAATCTGGCCGGTATTCCGGGCATTTCTGTTCCGGCAGGCTTTAGCCAGACCGGCTTGCCGCTTGGCTTGCAGGTGCTGTCCGGGGCGTTCAGGGAAGATACCTTATATAAAGTTGCAGCCTGCCTTGAAAAACAGGCTGGCTTTACCGGCCAGCCGCCGCGCCATGCGCTGGCCGCTGGTTGAGCAAAAAAAGAGAGCAGAGATATGTCTAATTTAATTGCAGGACAAACAGGGGATTGGGAAGTGGTTATCGGCATGGAAGTTCATGCGCAAGTAACCTCCGAGGCCAAGCTGTTTTCGGGCTCATCGACCACTTTCGGGGCAGGGCCAAATGAAAATGTATCACTGGTGGATGCGGCTATGCCGGGTATGTTGCCGGTGATTAACGAGGCCTGTGTGCGTCAGGCGGTAAAAACCGGGCTGGGCATCAAGGCAGAGATTAACCTGTATAGCGTTTTTGATCGCAAAAATTATTTTTATGCCGATTTGCCGCAAGGCTATCAGATTAGCCAGTTTAAACATCCGATTGTGGGCGAGGGGGTGCTGACCATTGAATTGGCAGATGGCACGACCCATGATATCGGCATAGAGCGTATCCATTTAGAACAGGATGCCGGAAAATCCCTGCATGATCAGCATCCATCCAAAAGCTATATTGATCTGAACCGTTCCGGTGTGGCGCTGATGGAAATTGTATCGCGTCCGGATTTGCGTTCATCAGAACAGGCAGGCGCCTATATTAAAAAATTGCGTTCTATCCTGCGCTATCTGGGGACGTGTGATGGCAATATGGAAGAAGGCTCATTGCGGGCAGATGTGAATGTATCGGTGCGCCGCCCGGGCGAGGCACTTGGTACGCGCACAGAAACCAAAAATCTGAACTCGGTGCGTTTTATCATGCAAGCCATTGATTATGAGGTAGAGCGCCAGATAGAGATTCTGGAAAATGGCGGCAAAATCGACCAGGAAACAAGGCTGTTTGATACCGGCACTGGAACAACCCGCCAGATGCGTTCCAAAGAAGATGCCCATGATTATCGCTATTTCCCCGATCCTGATTTGCTGCCCTTGCAGTTAACACAGGATTTTGTGGATGAAATTAAGGCAGAACTACCAGAACTGCCAGACGAGATTAAGGCGCGGATGGTATCTGAATATGGTCTGTCTTCTTATGATGCGTCTGTGCTGACAGAAGAGCGCGAGACAGCTGCTTTTTATGAAGCTGCCAGCAAGGGCAGGGATCGCAAGCTGGTAGCGAACTGGATGAGCTCCGAGCTGTTTGGCGCGCTGAACAAGGCTGGAAAATCACTGGCCGAAAGCCCGGTCAGCCCAGAAGGGTTGGGCGTGCTGGTCGATTTGATATCGGACGGGACAATTTCTGGCCGGATTGCCAAGGATGTCTTTGCCGATATGTTTGAAACAGGCCGGCCGGCCGGCGATATTATCGAGGAAAAAGGGCTGAAACAGGTATCTGATAGCGGGGCAATCGAAGCCCTTATCGATCAGGTGCTGGCCGAAAATCAGGACAAGGTGGCGGAATATCGCGGCGGCAAGGATAAGCTGTTTGGCTTTTTTGTCGGGCAAACCATGAAATTATCGGGCGGTCAGGCCAATCCCGGCATGGTCAATCAATTGCTGAAAGACAAGCTGAAAGGTTAAAAGGAGAGCAGGGGCGTTATTTGGATGCCCGCGCGGCCGCCTTTTTATTTTCTGTTGTCACCATATCCCAATAGGGGGTATCGCCATAAAGCTGGTGCAGGAAAGCCAGAAACGCCTCAATCTTGGGCAGGCGGTGATTTTTCTGCCGCCAGACGGCGTGAATGGGCGTGCGTTCATCGACCATGGTTTCCAGAACCGGCATCAATGCGCCAGAGGTGATATGTCGCCCTACAATATAGGTCGGCAGCATGGCCAGCCCCCCGTCATTGAGCACGCAACGCAAAATCGCATCCCCGCTATCCAGCCGCAAATAGCCGCGTGCCTTGAAGGTGCTGAAATTCTGGTCGCCATCCCTGAAATGCCAGTCAATGCTGTCCATGCCATTTTCCACCGTTACCAGCTTGTGCGCGGCCAGATCAGATACTGTTTTAGGCTGGCCAAACCGGCTGATATAAAGCGGTGTGCCAACCAATTGGCGGCGATTGCCGGCCAGAATTTGAATGCTATGGCCTTCATGGACGCGCGTTTCCGAAATACGTATATCCAGATCGACCCGGGGCAATAGCTGGCTGTTTTCATTATGCACGCTGATCAGATTCAAATTCACATCCGGATGGGCGGCACAAAATACCGGCAAATGCGGGGCGATATGGCGATGGGCAAAGCCGGGCGGCGCGCTGATATTAAGCGGGCCTTTCAGCTGGCCGATTTCCTTTACCAGCGTGGTTTCAATATCGTCAATTTCATCCAGAATATTGCGGCATTTGGATAAATATAGCTCGCCCATCTCGGTCAGGCGGGCGGTTCGGGTCGTACGTTCAATCAGCTGGACACCCAGCTCTGTTTCCAGGGCGCTTAAATGTTTGGAAATCACCGACGGAGCCAGCGATAGCCGCTCTCCGGCTTTTTTAAAAGACCGCAAGGTAGCGATTTGGGTAAATACCCGCATGGCGGTTAGCTTGTCCATCCAGCGCAAATGCCCCTGTTTGTTTTTTCGTGATGAAAGACTGATTTTATTATAACAGGCTGAAATCGGGCTGGCTATCGGCTTGACAGGTTGCGGGCAAAGGGCGGGGCGACATAAGGGGCAAGGGGAAGCGCGCATAAACAGAGCGGATGCGCCTGTCCGGGGTTAAGGCCGCCTCCGGCATGGCCGGGTAGAAAAAATACAAGCAATGGCTTTTTCAAAATTGACAGAACGCGCACACAGCATTAGAGAGTTAGATGCATACGCCGTGGGGAGCAATCCCGAATAGCCCTTTATTGCGGAGGGGTGGCCGAGTGGCTGAAGGCGGCGGTTTGCTAAATCGTTGAAGGAGGAAACTCCTTCCGGGGGTTCGAATCCCTTCCCCTCCGCCATTTTATTTTAGAGATTGTTGTTGTTCTAGGGTTTTAGTACCCACAATCTCAGCTTCTGGCGCATCCTCCTTATCCAGAGATGCCGCTGAGTGAAGGGCAGTGCCAAGACCGCCAACGATGCTGTTGCAATCCGCTTTCGATCCAAAACTATTCGGTGAGCTTTTCAAATTCACATCTGCCCCTGCCGCGATCAGCACCGGCACGGCGGCCAGAGGGCCGTTATATATCGCAAAGACAAGTGGCGGGTTACGGGGTGATAATTCATTCACATCTGCGCCATTGGCGATAGCCTCACGCACCAAATTCAGACCATTATCTGATTGCTTTACCGAAGCCCAAAAATTGTCATCCAGTAATGGATTTTCATGTGTAAAGGGCTCTAGCTCTGGCATTATAAATTGCGGTTCATTCTCAGCCCAGAACTCGCGGCGGGTCAGCGGGTTTTCGTTTGTTTGCGATAAGGCGGGCTGCGCCACCAGCATTACGAAGATAAGGGTAATTGAAGCTGTGATGATCTGTCTCATTGCTTGTTGTTAGCGGCTTCAAAAGCATTGGCTTTTTCCATCAGGCCATCGTCCAGCTTGGGGGGGCGTTAATCTTTTTGTGCAAGTCATGTAATTATCAATTTTATTCTTAAACAGCAGGGGGGATCGGGGTATGGCACCACCTATCCCCCATCCCTTTTCAAAATTGCTTGTTGGGTGCGGCAAAAACGCGCTAGGCTTTTGGTATCTCGCCCATGTCCAAGAGACTGGACGGAACTTTGTTGTTCGGGTCGGGCAAAAACTGGGCAATGCGCCAAAATGCGCGCTAAAACACGCATCAAAATAAACAGGAATGAAGGTAGGACAAGATGGCTGGAAAACGGGTAAAAAAATTGCTGGTCACCGGGGCGGCGGGCGGCATTGGCCGGGCTATTCGCGCCATGCTAGAACCGGTTGCCGAAACTTTGCGCCTGTCTGATCGGGCCGGGCTGGGCGAGGCGGCCGCCCATGAAGAGATTATCTATTGCGAGCTGACCGATAAGGTGGCCGTAGATGCGCTGGTTGCGGGCTGCGAGGGGATTATCCATCTGGGCGGCCAGTCAGTTGAGGCAGATTGGCAAACCGTGCGCGATAGCAATATTGAGGGGCTGTATAATCTGTATGAGGCTGCACGTATCCATCAGGTAAAACGCATTTTATTTGCCAGCTCTAATCATGTGATAGGCTATTATCCCCAGACGCAGCTGCTGGATGCCTATAGCCCGCCGCGCCCCGATGGGCTCTATGGCGTGTCCAAAGCCTTTGGCGAAGCGCTGGCCTCGCTCTATCATGATAAATTCGGCATCGAAACCGCGATTATACGCATTGGCAGCTGTTTTCCCGAGCCGGTGGATCACCGTATGCTGGCAACCTGGCTGCATGCTGAAGATTTTGTCAGCCTGATTAAATGTATGTTTGAGGTGCCGCGCCTTGGCTGTCCTGTCATCTATGGTATGTCCGATAATGATACGGTGTGGTGGGATAATCGCCATGTGGCCTATCTGGGCTGGCATCCCAAACATAGCTCCCGTATCTTCAAGGACAAGCTGGATGAAAAAATGCCCCTGCCGGACAAGGCGGCAGCGGTTGCATATTATCAGGGCGGTGTCTTTACCGAACATCCCATCATGCAACGTGATGGAAATGATAAATAAAGAATTTTAGATAAAAGAGAGGGTTTTTAAAATGTCACAAAAAGAAGAAAATTTTCATCATATTGATGATACAGATAGCGGGATATTCCGCGAATTGGGCGAGGGGATCAGTACCCGTATTTTTCCTGGCCAGCAGGCGATGATATCGGTGGTGCGGGTTGCACCAAACGCAAAAGGGGCTATCCATTCGCATGAACAGGAACAATGGGGCTATCTGATTTCCGGCTCGGCTATCCGTATTCAGGATGGTGAGGAGATAGAAGTGGGCCCTGGCGATTTCTGGTGTTCGCCCGGTCATGTGGAACATGGCATTATTGGCGGGCCGGACGGGGCGTTGATTTTGGATGTGTTTGCCCCGCCACGCCCGGAATATCTGAAAGCCGGTAAAGGGTTCGGGGTCTAGCTCTTTTGGTCTAGCGGCACTGAACTTTTCAGATAATGCAGAATATCTAAATATCCCGCCCTTATGGATAATTGGGGGCGGGCGATTTTTTATGTCAGCCTTTTAAACGACAAAATCATGGAAACCCCTTTGATTTGACAACAGCTAAAAGAGGCAAAAATGATAAATAAAAAATATAGCAAGAAGCACACATAACCCTTCTAAAATCATTGGCAGCAAGCTGGATGACATTCTGGAAGGGACAGATATGTCAGAACAGATAAATGGTCGGCAAGGCAGCGATAAGATTAAGGGCAATGGCGGCAGGGACATGATTAACGGGGCAGGCGGAGATGACATAATATATGGCGGTGAAGGACGGGATGAATTATTTGGCGGCAAGGGCGATGATATTCTGTTTGGCGGTAAGGGAGCGGATATCCTGAAAGGCAGCTTTGGGGCGGATATATTTGTGATTGATTTTCGCCCTGAAGCACTGCTGGACGGCCATGATATTATTCTGGATTTCAAGCTGGGCGAAGATAAAATATTTTTCCATTCTCATGAAGATGCCGATTTTGGCGATATTAAAGAGAATGGAAATGATCTAGAATTTTATGTTGACCTCGGCGGGGATGAGGTGCTGGCAAGTGTGATGCTAAATGTCGCAAAAGATGATTTTTATGCCAGCGACTCTCTTACCTTTGTCCAGATTGTCTAGCAAGGAGAGTGTATCTGAGCTGGTCTGGTCTATTTTCCTGAACGGCTAACAAAAAATAACGACCCCTTTTGGAACAGCTTTTTCAAAAGGGGTTTTTTCGAAAAAAGGCCAGGGGGCTCTTTACTGGCCTTTCCAGAATTTACAGGTACCTACCTCGCGCCCATTTGGCTGGGAATCTACATAATCCTGACCTATTTTGGCAAAGCGATAGCGCATCTTCCAGCTGGGTTCATCAAAATTTACCACCGTATCGCCCCAGATCAGCATATTGCGATGGCGGAATTTGGCGACCTGGCAAAAGGCCTCCTTATTCCCCATGCGAAAGGTCTGTTTATCCGTTGTCGGGCACCATTCTTGCCATTCGCCCCGATTGCGGCGTTCATAGACCTTTTTGTTAAAGAAGCCTTCCAGCTTGTAATTGCGCTCGCCCACCCCCTTGATTTTGCATTTAATCTCGGTCGCGGCCAGCGCCGTGCCAGACATCAGCCCTGTCAGACACAAGGCCAGGACAACCCGCCGTATTTTTACCCCAAACATTTTAACCCTATTCTTTATCGCTTTCGCGCCTGAGCAATCTCTGCTCCTGCGCCTTACTCAATTACTGTGCCTTTATTTATGCCACGCCTTGGCAGCAAGGTCAAAACAGGGCGCATTTTTTAGATGTCGGGGCGCAGGTAAGAGGGGTGAAATAAGAGGCAAAGGGGTACACTGAGGTTACTCCGAGCAAAATGGGCATTCAACCCTGCCAACTCTAGCACATTGGTGATTGTGAGCCTAGAGCAACACATTTTTCCCATATCGGGGCTGTTTTTCGCTCGCTATCTTTTGTATGGTTTAGCAGGGGCTTTTTTACATCACAATCGCAAGGCAGTATCGCTGGCATGACATCCGCTTCAGATTTTTGGATACAGGCTGGCCAGCTTTTTCCTGGCCATGGTGCGCCGCCGCTTGCCGATCAGCAGATACAGATATCCAATGGCACAATCGCCGCGATTGAGCCTGCCTCTGGCCGCACCCACACCGCGCCGCCTCGATATGTGGACATTCTTGCCCCGGGCTTTATCGATATTCAGATTAACGGGGCAGGGGGCGTTTTGTTTAATGACCAGCCAAATCTGGCCGCGCTAAAAACAATATCTGCGGCGGCGCGTCTGGGCGGTGTTTGCCATATCCTGCCGACTTTTATTACTGCTGCTGAGCGCTACTATGAACAGGCCATGCAGGCGGTTATAGATGCCGCTGGCTTGCCGGAAATTCTGGGTCTGCATCTGGAAGGCCCGTTTTTATCGCCTGAACGGCCCGGCGTCCATGATGCGCGTTTTATCCGCCCGATAGAGATAGCCGATATAGAGTTGCTATGCAGTTTTGAGGGGCGGCTCTTGCTGACCCTTGCCCCCGAACAGACAGATGGGAACACCATAAAAAGGCTGGCAGAGGCTGGCATTATCCTGTTTGCTGGCCATAGCGCTGCAAGCATCGAGGAGATGGCAGAGGCTGCGTTAAATGGCCTGTCGGGGGTGACCCATTTATTTAATGCCTGCTCGCAATTGGGCGCGCGTGCGCCCGGTATTGTCGGGGCGGCATTGACCAATCCGCGCCTGTTTGCCGGGATTATCGCGGATGGCCATCATGTACATGACGCCAATCTGCAATTAGCGGTATCACAGATGGAAAACCGGCTATGTCTGGTCACAGATACCATGCCAAGCTATGGCTCAGAACGCACAGATTTTATGCTTGCGGGGCAGAAAATCACGCTTAAGGATGGCAAGCTAGACTCTGAGGCTGGCCAGCTGGCAGGGGCGCATCTGGGTATGGATGAGGCGGTGCGAAATATCATGCAGCGTAGCTCTGTTCGCCCGGAACAGGCGCTGGATATGGCCAGTGCCATTCCGGCAAAAATATTGGGGCTGGAGAGCGAATATGGCAAAATAGATATTGGTCGTCCTGCCAGCCTGACCTGTCTGGATAAAGAATTTCACTGTTGCGGGGTCTATGTGCATGGCAGGCCCTATGGGGGCATCGCGGCCTAATCTGCTGCGTGATAGACACCGCGAGCGATCGCCCGTGCCATGGTGGTTGCCCCAAAATGACCGAGCAGCATTTCTATTTCCGGTGTGAGAGCGACATCCTGGCTGGCGGTTGCTGCTGCAAAGATTAAATCGCCATCCATCAGGCAATGAGAGGGAACAATAGCGCGGGCAAAACCATCATGGGCTGTGATGGCCAGGCGCCGAGCTTGTGATTTGCTGAGGGGCAAATCGGTTGCGATAACCGCTATGGTGGTATGGGCACGGCTATCGCTGGCGGTAATGCCTTTCTTGGTAACAGGCATGGCCAGCGGGTCAGATATCGCGTTGCCGCGCCCGCCAAATTCGCCATCAATCTCAAAAGGGGCAGCCCAGAATTTATCTGTACCCGGTATGAAGGGGCTGCCAAAGCTGTTGACAGCGGCCAGTGCGCCAATGGTAAAAAAGCGCCCATTGCCGAGATTAACCTGCAAAGAGGCCGAGCCTATCCCGCCCTTATCTGTGCCTGCCCTTGCGCCCATACCCGCCCCGACCGAGCCAAGCTGAAAATTTGTGCCCGCTTGGGCGTACGCAACCTGACCCAGCTGGTAATAGGGGTTTTCTGTCCAGTTCTTATCCCCGCCATTAGCCAGGTCAAACAGGATAGCGGCCGGGACAATCGGTATATGCTGGCCGGCAATTTCATAACCGCGCTTTTTGGAGGCCATGATATCGCACACTCCGCTTGCGGCATGCAGACCAAAGGCCGACCCTCCGGATAGTACAAGCGCGTCTATTTTGCTGACCAGCTTGTCCGGGGCAAGCAAATCTGTCTCGCGGCTACCTGGCGCGCCGCCCATCACGTGAACCGCTGCGGTAAATGGGGTGCTGGCTGTTACAACAGTTACCCCGCTAAGCAGATTAACATCTTGTGCATGACCTATCTGCAATCCGCTGACATCGGTTATCAGATTTTGCGGGCCGGTCGTTAAGACTGGGTCGGGCATCGTTTCATCAGACTTTCAACTGGTCAATCAGTCTGACATTCCCCAGATAAACAGCCGCCAGCAACATACCATTTTGTGCACCTGTTTCCAGTTTAGCCAAACTATTCCCATCACAATAGCTCAGATAATCTATTGCGGTAAATCCGGCGGCCAAAATATTATCGCTTGCCTTTTTCAAACAGGCCTCTACCTCTTTACCTTGCCGGATTTCAGTGGCGGCTTCCTGCATGGCCTGATAAAGAAAAGGCGCGATTTGCCGTTCTGCCGGGGCAAGATAGCCATTGCGCGAGGACATGGCCAGCCCGTCTGCCTCGCGGATGGTGGGGCTGGCGATTATTTCCACCTGTAAATCCAGATCCCTGACCATTTGCCGGATAACTTGCAGCTGCTGGTAATCCTTTTCACCAAAGACAGCGACATCCGCGCCGGTTTGCTGGAATAATTTCAATACAATTGTGGTGACCCCGCCGAAAAAATGCGGGCGCGTCTTAGCCTCATATCCCAATGCCACTCCAGCCGGGGAAATAGCGGTTGCATGACCGCTTTCATACATTTGCTCTGGAATAAATACCGCATCACAGCCCCCTGCCGCGCGCAATTTTTCAAAATCGGCTTCATGGGTGCGCGGATACATATCAAAATCCTCGCCTTGCGCGAATTGCAGGGGATTTACATAAATGGTGGTAATGATTTTATCTGCTTTGCTGGAAATCGCCTCTAGCAGGGACAGATGGCCAGCGTGCAAATTGCCCATGGTCGGGACAACGCCAATACGCAAGCCCTGCTCTTTCCAGCTGGCCAGCAGATCTGCCATCTCTTGCTTGTTTTGCAGAATTTTCATTGCTTGTTATCGCCCTAATTACTGGCAAACTTGCCTCTGGCTCTTATAAGGCAATTAACTTGCTTTGTCTTTTGAAGATTTAAAGACAGGGTCTGTTTTTGGATTTGGGGAGCTTTGCTCTTGTCCAGACAGTCCCCTCAGGATTTAGCCTTTTTTGCTAGTAAATCAGTTAAATGCAGGACAGATTCCGACCCGCCAATTTCTGCAACACCGCGGCAGAATAAATCCATAACCGCAGAGCTGATAGGCGTATCCTCATAGGCTTGAATATAATAGCCAATATCCTTGGCCGCATT
>CBFIAD010000024.1:0-24277 GCA_965660495.1 Puniceispirillaceae bacterium (SeqCode) | reverse complement strand
TGCCTGTTTCGCTTAGCCTTGTCCTGCTGGCCACGGCGATAGGGATTGGCGCGGCGATTATCGGCTGGACCAGCTTTTTTCAACAATCGGATAATATCGAGATCAGCCTGGAGAGTGTAAGCACCCAGCCTGCAGGCAATCTGGAAATGACCGGGGCGCGCTATTCCGGCACAACCGATAACGGCATGAAATTTTTAATCAGCGCCGAGCGGGCGGTTGAATCAGCCTCGCAAAAAGGGTTAATCCGCCTGTTTGGTCCCGATGGATTTGTCTCTTCAGACAAGGATGGCCGCACCAACCTGTCTTCCAATGAGGCGGTTTATCACGCAGATAAACGCCGCCTCGACCTCTATGGCGCGGTGAATATTTTCCAATCCAAACAGCAATTGACCCTGACAAGCGAGGAAATGACCGCGCTTATTGGCAAGGGCGAGTTGCTGACAAAAACACCTGTCACCCTTACAGGCCAGAATATATTTCTGACCGCCCAGGGGATGCACGCCACCGAAAATGGCGAGGTTATCCTGTTTACCGGTAAATCACGAATTGAGCTGAAACAAAATTAAAAAAGTGGGTTTTAGATGACTGTTTTTCCAAATTTGCGTTCCTATTTCACCATGCCAATTCTGGCTGCCGCCATGCTGGCCAGCGCTATGGGCTATACTGCCAACGCAGCCGATATGATTGTCAATGCCGATACCAGCCTGGAATGGAATCAAAAAGAGGGGTTTTATCAGGCTCTTGGTAATGCCCATGCCTATCAGGGTGAACAGGAAATCTTTGCCGATGATCTAAAAGCTTTTTATAATTCCTCTGCTTCTGCCCGGGATATCACCGAAATCCATGCCAATGGCAATGTGCGTTTTGCCGATGCCGCCCATACAGGCAGCGGTTCCAGCCTGATTTACCAGTCGGGGACAGGCGCTTATAGACTGATTGGGCCCAATGCCCGTATCGATGGGCCGGATGGCAAGGCAACAGCTAGGAAAGAAATCGAATTTCTGCGCCAGGAAGGCCAAGTATTTTTGCGAGACAAGGCGGAAATCAAGCTAAAGGATGGCCGCCAGCTAAAGGGAAATAATCTGCAGCTATTTCTGGATACGCAAAGCAATATCGAGCGCATTGAAGCGCGCGGCGAGGTACAGGTAAGCCAGGCTTCTGGCAGCACCGCTACCGCAGACAGGCTGGATTATGACAGGCTAAGTGATAAAGCTATTCTGCTAGGCAATGTCACGGTTATTGATGGCAGTAATTATCTTTCCGGGGACAAGGCAGAAATTGATTTTAAAACAGGGATTAGCAAGATGCTGTCTGCCGAGACAGGCGGGCGGGTATCTGGACGTTTTACAGGGCCCAAACAATAGGCTATGATGGGGATCTGGAAAAGGCTTGGCAATCTGGAATTATCAGTCTAATTCTGGCTATCACACACAAACCGCAAACTGAAAAAAATCTCTCACGCTAATGGATAACGCGCAAACAAACCCATCTGATCAGCTTCGGCTGGTAAAAGAAAATCGCGGCTTGCAGGCGCGGGGCATCGGCAAATATTTTGGCCAGAAACGGGTTGTTCGCAATATTTCTATTGGTGTGCGGCGCGGTGAGGCGGTCGGCCTGCTTGGCCCTAATGGCGCCGGCAAAACAACCACTTTTTATATGCTGTCAGGTCTTATCCCCTGTGATGAGGGGGCGATTTATATGGATGGCATGGATGTTACCGACACCCCTTTATTTCAGCGCGCCCGAATGGGGGTGGGTTATTTGCCCCAGGAATCCAGTATTTTTCGCGGGCTGACGGTTGAGAAAAATATCTTGTCTGTTCTGGAAATTACCGAAAAAAACCTGGATATGCGCGATGCAATGCTTGAAGAGCTGATGGCCGAATTCGGCATTGGCCATTTACGCAACACGCCGGCGGTTAATCTGTCTGGCGGGGAGCGCAGACGCCTTGAGATTGCCAGAGCCCTGGCCGCCCGTCCGGCCTTTTTGCTATTGGATGAGCCGCTGGCCGGGATTGACCCGATCGCGGTTGCCGATATTCGCGATTTGATCTCTCAGCTTAAAGGGCATGGGCTGGGGGTTCTCATCACCGATCATAATGTGCGCGAAATGCTGGATATTGTTGACCGCGCCTATATCATCCATGACGGGTCGGTGATGATGGAAGGCACGCCTTCTGAAGTGGTCGGCCATGCCGGCGTTCGCCAGGTGTATCTGGGCGACCGTTTTTCCATCTAGGAATTTTATCTGGCGATTTTTGCGTAGAGAGATTTTTTTCTCTTGTTTGGTGGAGCCAATCGGGATCGAACCGACGACCTCTACAATGCCATTGTAGCGCTCTCCCAGCTGAGCTATGGCCCCTTTGCCAAACAATTTGAGGTCTTTACTTACACAAGCTATCACAAGGATGCAAGGGAAATCCCTGCAGCGGTGACAATCTTTTCCCCGCTATCTAGCGATCCTCGTCATCCTCATCGCCCATATCCTCATTATCATCGAGAGAATCATCATCTTCCAGTGCATCTATCAGCTCGGAACCTGTGTCGTTCTCATCATCGTCATCATCAGATAAAGCAATGATAGGCGCATCTTCTGTTGGCAATACATCCTCATCATCGTCAAAATCATCGTCATCTGATTCGGATACCATATCTTCATCATCTGTATCATCTGTATCAGCGCTTGCCGCTTTTTCTTCTGCTTTGGCACTGCCACGCCCGCGACGGCTTTTCAACAGGCTTTCAGGGTCGAACTCTGTGTTACAGGAGGGGCAAATGATCGGCTTTTTGTTCAAATCATAGAATTTTATGCCGCATGATGTGCATCTTTGCTTATGACCCAATTCCGCTTTTGCCATCTTCATCATCCTTGAAAAAAATCTGATTGCGAGCGATTAAACGCAAAACTTAGCCGCTGTCAAAAGATTTATACGGGCAAAAGAAAATTTATCAACATATCTTATGGAATATTTTCCCCTTTTTGCCCTAATTTTCAGCAAAACGGGTCGAAATATTCGCCTGATGGCCTCTAATTTTTAAAAAACCCATTTGCCGGTTTGCGAAAAGCCCAAAGACGTAGTAATAGAGCGAGCCTGAAAACGTAACCTTGAAATTTATCCCTGCCCCTTTCCTGAATAGGCAAGGTGGCAAAGCTGATTTATCCTAATATTATGACAGACCCTATCAAAACGCTTACCTCCTCTGCCATCCCCGGGCTTTCTGGCGAGATGATGATACCAGGTGATAAATCTATCTCGCATCGCTCGCTTATCCTGGGGGGTATGGCAACCGGCCGCACCAGAGTTTCAGGCCTCTTGATGGGGGCAGATGTGCTTTCTACTCTGGAAGCGGTGCGCGCCCTTGGCGTGAATATTACCCGCGATTTGGAAGATAATATTATTATTGACGGGGTGGGAACAGGCGGTTTTATCTCGCCGCAAGCCGCGCTGGATCTTGGCAATGCCGGAACAGGCGTTCGCTTGCTAATGGGGGCGGTAGCCGGGCAACCTGTCACGGCCACCTTTACCGGCGATGCCTCGCTCAGCAAACGGCCGATGAAACGCATTACCGATCCGCTTTGCGAGATGGGCGCCCAAATTGCCTATGACCCGGCTGGTGCAGAAAAAGGCTTCCTGCCGGTTACGATTAGCGGGGCACAGCCGCCCTTGCCAATTAGATATGAGATGGCGGTAGCCTCTGCCCAGATTAAATCGGCTATTTTATTTGCCGCGCTAAATGCCCGCGGCCAGACCATTATTACCGAACCGCACCTCTCGCGCGACCATAGCGAGGCGATGCTGAACCATTTCGGGGTAGCCCTGGAACGGGAAATGCTGGCGGATGGCCGGCACAGAATCACCCTTGAAGGCGAGGCAGAATTACAAGCAAAAGATATTATTGTGCCGCGTGACCCTTCTTCTGCTGCCTTTGCGATGGTTGCTGCACTGATTACAAAGGACAGCCATATCACCCTGCCTGGCATCAGCCTGAACCCGCAACGCACCGGCCTTATCATCACCTTGCAGGAAATGGGCGGAAATATAGAGATTGTGAATGAGCGTATCGAAGGCGGCGAGGCGGTAGGCGATATTATCGTTCAGTCCAGCCAGCTAAAGGGCATAGCTGTCCCTGCAACACGATCCGCTTCGATGATAGATGAATACCCCATCCTTTCGGTTGCGGCTGCCTGTGCAGATGGCGAGACCTATATGCCCGGCGTGGCAGAATTACGGGTAAAGGAAACAGACCGTATTTCGGTCATGGCAGAAGGGCTGAAAGCCTGTGGTGTAGAGGTATCTGAAACACCAGACAGTATGCGGGTTATCGGCGCTGGCACGATTTCGGGCGGGGCGCGACTGGCCTCGCAACATGACCACCGAATTGCCATGTCATTTTTAGTGCTGGGAATGGTTGCACAACACCCTATTACTATGCTAGACGTGGCGACCATTTCAACAAGTTTCCCTGATTTTGCCAATATTATGAACAAGGCTGGCGCACAATTAGAAGAGGGTATCACGCAAGCGTGAAGACTCTGAAAACGTTTTATAACTTATATTTGATAATTAAACAGACGCTGGACACTGCAAGGTTTGCAAGGCTCGTCCGGCTGATTAGCAAAGAGAGTAATTGATGATCATTGCGATTGATGGAACTGCTGCATCGGGAAAAGGCACGCTTGGGCGCACCCTTGCGATGCGGCTTGGCCTGGATTATCTGGATACTGGCCAGCTTTACCGTGCTGTTGGATTAGCGGTAAAACAGGCAGGCGTAAATCTGGAAGACGCCAGCGATGAAACCCTGAAAACACTGATAGACCAGCTCGATCTCTGCCAACAATTCGGGCCCGAATTACGCAGCTCTGAAATTGGCGAACTGGCATCAAAGGTCGCTGCCATTGCACAAGTGCGTTCCAATCTGCTGGAAAGACAGCGAGATTTCGCCAAAAACCCGCCAAATGGCAACGGCGCGGTTCTGGATGGCAGAGATATTGGCAGTGTGATATTACCCGATGCAGACGCGAAATTCTTTATTGATGCAGCTGCCGATATTCGCGCCACCCGCCGCCATCTGGAACTAAAGGCCAGAGGCGAGGATATCGAATTTTCAGAAGTTCTGGCAGATATCATCAAACGCGACTGCCGTGATAAAAATCGCACAGTTGCACCCTTAATTGCTGCTGAAGATGCATTTTTTATTGACTCTTCGGACAAGAATGCCGAAGAAGTCTTGGTGATCTGTCTGGATTATCTGGATGGGGCGCATGAACCGCAAGCCGCTACGGGTCTCTGAAACAGGGTGTGCTTGTATCGAAACTTAAACTTTGGATGCTGGATAGCTTAGTTGCGCCGCTTTAATTATCCGCAAGTGGATAAATGGTTTCAAAAGAGAATAACGCTCTTTTTTCAGAGGAAGCCAAAACCCTGAAACCAGCACAGGGCAAGCTTTAATAACCCTTAATATATAGCTATTCTTGGGCTGTTTAGCTTTCGGCGTATTTACGGAGAACATTCTTGTCAAAAAACCTAACAGCGGACACCATGTCCGAAAATTTTGCTGATCTTCTGGCAGAGAGCTTTGCCGAAGACACCTCTATTGAAGGCAGTGTTGTCAAAGGCATTGTTGTCGGCCTGTCAGATGATTACGTCACCATTGATGTTGGCCTGAAATCAGAAGGCCGCGTGCCGAAAAAAGAATTTGCTGCCCCTGGCCAGGATGCAGAAATTCAGCTTGGCGATACGGTTGAAGTATATGTCGAGCGCATGGAAGACCGTGATGGCGCTGCCATGCTCAGCCGTGAAAAAGCCCGCCGCGAAGAAGCCTGGATTTTGCTGGAAAATGCATTCGAGGCACAAGAGCGTGTTACCGGCGTTATTTTTGGCCGCGTAAAGGGCGGGTTTACTGTCGATCTTTCCGGTGCAACGGCCTTTTTGCCGGGCAGCCAAGTCGATATCCGTCCTATTCATGATGTGGGTCCTCTTATGGGCACCCCGCAACCTTTCCAAATTCTGAAAATTGACCGCAGACGCGGCAATATTGTGGTGTCACGCCGCGCGGTTCTTGAAGAATCCCGCGCCGAAGCCCGCTCAGAACTGGTATCTAACCTGCAAGAAGGTCAGATTCTGCAAGGGGTGGTCAAAAATATCACCGATTATGGTGCATTCGTTGATCTGGGCGGTGTTGATGGCCTGTTGCACGTCACCGATATTGCCTGGAAGCGCATCAACCACCCGTCAGAAGCCTTGCAAGTCGGGCAGACAGTGGATGTTCAGGTTATCCGCTTTAATTCTGAAACCCAGCGCATTTCACTTGGCATGAAACAGCTGCAATCTGACCCCTGGGCAGATGCTGCCGAGAAATTCGCCATTGGCGCGAAACTGTCTGGCCGCGTGACCAACATCACCGATTATGGCGCATTTGTTGAGCTGGATGAGGGCGTTGAAGGTCTGGTGCATGTCTCCGAGATGAGCTGGACAAAGAAAAATGTTCACCCGGGCAAGATTGTATCTACCAGCCAGCAGATCGAAGTAATGGTGCTGGATGTAGATATGGTAAAACGTCGTATCTCTCTTGGCCTCAAGCAATGTACCGCCAATCCATGGGAAGATTTTGAAACCACCCATCAGGCTGGCACAGTTATCGAGGGCGAAATTCGCAATATCACCGAATTTGGCATTTTCGTTGGCCTGACCGAGGAAATTGATGGTCTGGTTCACCTGTCTGACATCTCTTGGGAAAGCACAGGCGAAGCCGCTCTTGAAGGCTATAACAAGGGCGATAAGGTTTCTGCGAAAATCCTTGAGATTGACATGGAAAAAGAGCGTATTTCGCTGGGCATCAAGCAATTGTCAGATGATCCCTATGCAGGCGAAATTGACAAATACCGCAAGGGCTCACAAGTCACCTGTACGATAACAGGGGTAAATGACAATGGCCTGGATGTTCAGGTAGGCGATAATATGAACGGCTTTATTCGTCGCGCAGATTTATCGCGTGAACGCTCTGAGCAGCGCACCGAGCGTTTCGCGGTTGGCGAAAAGGTTGATGCGATTGTCACACAGTTTGACAAAAAGACGCGCGCATTGACCTTGTCTATCAAAGCCCGTGAAATCGAGGAAGAAAAGAGCGCGATGGAGAATTTCGGTTCTTCTGATAGCGGGGCCAGCCTTGGCGATATCCTGGGCGCGGCTCTGGCGAAAAAAGAAGATGGCGCGGAGTAAATGCACCTCTTTCGCCTCGCGTGATTTTTTACGCCTTTTGAGGTGTTAAAAAGCAAAATAGTACAAGCACCTGCTATCATTTACGATGGCAGGTGCTTTTTTTAAACCCGAAGTAACAGGCTTTTTTGTATATTTCTTGACGCTTGGCAGAGAAATCTGCATCATCGGGTTATAATTTCTGTTCTTTTGAGGTCGATAAATATGACAAAATCAGAGCTGATAGCACGGCTGGCCGAATTGAACCCGTCCTTGTACCACCGAGATCTCGAACAACTGGTCAATACTGTTTTTGATAGCATTACAGAAGCGCTGGAAAACGGGGACAGGGTAGAGCTTCGCGGCTTTGGCGCCTTTTCCCTTCGTGAACGCAAAGCCCGTGTCGGGCGAAATCCGAGAACAGGCGAATCTGTGCATGTTGAAGCCAAGACAATTCCGTTTTTCAAAATGGGCAAGGGTATGCGCGAACGCCTGAACAAATCCTGAGGGCGTTTTTTCACTTGCCAGGCTTTTGCGCCTTTGCGCCATTAACGAACAGGAACGCATCTAATGCGCCTTCTTAGCCGCCTTGCCTTTCTAGGTTTTTTTGTGATCGCTTGCGGGCTTATCACTGCCTTTGTGGTAGTGAATAACAGCCCTGCGACTATCTATCTCTGGCCATCAGATATTACCCTCAGCGCTGAAATATGGGTCTTTATTCTAGGGGCATTTGCCGCTGGCATATTGTTTGGTGGGCTGTTTATCTGGATAAATCTGCTGGGGTTGCGCACCCGTTTATGGGCACGTGACCGGCAAATTGCCAAGCTTAGCGCGGCGCTGGAAACAGCAGAAAACAAACCCGAAGAGCCGCTATTGCCGGAATATTCGCCCCCCTCGCGCGGATAATCTTTGTTAAAAAAGATGTCCATTTAACCCGGACGCCCTATATTATCATCAAAACAGCCATATCTATTTTTGGAATCTGACAAGCATGACCACTTCCAGTGTTGCGGTGAAAATCTGCGGTATCTCGACATTTGATATTTACCGCCATTGTGCCGAGATAGGCGTGGATTTTATCGGCATGGTGTTTTTTGCCCGCTCACCGCGCCATTTGGACTATCAACAGGCAGCCGATCTTGCCCGGCAGGCAGATAAAGAATTGCGCCCCGAGACCCGCCCGAAACGGGTCGCGCTGGTGGTGGATGCCGATGATGCCAGTCTGGAAGCCATTATCGCCCATGCCCGTCCGGATATGCTGCAGCTGCATGGAGGTGAGCTACCAGAACGCATTGCCGAGATAAAAAACCGGTTCGGCCTTCCTGTGATGCCGGTTATCAGCGTCGCCAGCCAGCAGGATATTCAAAATGCCCAAGCGGTGATAGCACTGGCTGACTGGATATTATTTGATGCCCAGCCCAGCCCAGCCAGCGATGGTTTGCCCGGCGGTACAGGCTCGTCCTTTGACTGGTCCTATCTGGCTCATTTCAAAAGCGATACCCCCTGGATGCTGGCAGGCGGGCTAAATGCGGACAATGTCAGCCAGGCTATTCGTATATCCGGTGCGCCGGCGGTGGACATTTCCTCTGGTGTGGAAAAAAAGCGGGGCGAAAAATCAAAATCTGCTATCTCTGCCTTTGTACATACAGCAAAACTCGGGTAAACTGCCGGACAGATCGGCATATCTTGCGCCTGTTTAGAGACCAAAAGGAAAGTTCTGTTATGCGTGAAAAGGTTTCCAATTCCTATCGTAACCTGCCAGATGATAAAGGCCGCTTTGGCATTCATGGCGGCAGGTTTGTTGCGGAAACGCTGATGCCTCTTATTCTGGAGGTGGAAAAATCCTATTATGAGGCAAGCCAGGATCAGAGCTTTTTATCCGAACTACTCTATTATCAAAAACATTATATTGGCCGCCCATCACCGCTTTATTTTGCCCAGCGCATGAGCGAGCATTTTGGCGGGGCAAAATTATATTTCAAACGCGATGAGCTGAACCATACAGGGGCGCACAAGATTAATAACGTGCTGGGTCAGGCCTTGCTGGCAAAAAAGATGGGCAAGACAAAGATTATTGCCGAAACAGGGGCAGGACAACATGGCGTGGCCACCGCCACCGCCTGTGCGCTGTTTAATCTGGAATGCGAAGTGTTTATGGGCGCAGAAGATGTGCGCCGACAAAAGCCGAATGTGGACAGAATGCGCTTGCTGGGGGCAAAGGTGCATCCCGTCACTTCTGGCACATCCACATTAAAAGATGCGATGAATGAAGCCTTGCGCTATTGGGTTGCCCATCCGGACACCCATTTTTATATTATCGGCACAGTGGCAGGCCCGCATCCCTATCCGGAAATGGTACGCGATTTTCAGTCGGTTATCGGTATGGAAGCGCGCGAGCAAATTATGGAAGCCGAAGGCAGACTGCCAGATGCGCTTATTGCCTGTATCGGCGGCGGCTCTAATGCTATGGGATTATTCCATCCCTTTTTAGATGATGAAGGCATAGAGATTTATGGCGTGGAAGCAGCCGGACACGGTCTGGATACGGATAAACACGCTGCCAGCCTGACCGGTGGCAGCCCGGGCGTACTTCATGGCAATCGCACCTATCTGTTGCAGACAGATGAAGGCCAGATAAAAGATGCCCATTCCATTTCTGCCGGGCTGGATTATCCGGGCATTGGCCCTGAACATTCCTGGTTGCATGATATTGGCCGGGTAAATTATGTCAGCGCCACCGATGAAGAAGCCTTAAAGATGTTTCAGCTTTGCTCGCGTCTGGAAGGGATTATTCCGGCCCTTGAGCCCTCTCATGCGCTGGCCTTTGCCGCCAAATTATTGCCAGAAATGGATAAGGATAAAGTAGTGGTGCTGAATATGTGCGGGCGCGGGGACAAAGATTTGGAAGCGGTGTTGCCGCTGCTGGATGAGCGCGGCTTGTTATAGGCAAAGAAGGGTTAATCAGATATGAGCAGAATTTCACAATGCTTTGCAAATGCCGCTGCCAAAAACCGTGCGGTTTTAGGCGTGTTTGTTACCGCAGGTGACCCGGATGAAGCCACCTCTGCCGGGCTACTGGACAGCCTTGTTGAAAATGGCGCGGATTTTATTGAACTTGGGATGCCTTTTTCTGACCCGATGGCAGATGGCCCGGCCATTCAGGCAGCCAGTCTGCGCGCAATTAAAGCAGGGATGACCTTGCAAAAAACGCTGGATATGGCCGCCGCATTTCGCGCACGCCATCCCGACACCCCGCTGATTTTAATGGGCTATTTCAACCCTATCTATATTTATGGCCAGCAGGCCTTTATCACGGCTGCTTTGGCCGCCGGGGTAGATGGGCTGATCATTGTGGATCTGCCTCCAGAAGAAGATGAAGAGCTATGTGATGCGGCCAGCGCGGCTGGGCTTAGCTTTATCCGGCTAGTAACCCCTACCACCCTTGGCAACCGTTTGCCGGTGGTGGTTAAAAAGGCCGGCGGATTTGTCTATTATGTGGCGATTGCCGGGATTACCGGAACAAAAAGCGCGGCAACAGACAGCATCCGTTCCGCCTTTTTGCGCTTGCGCGAGGAGACAGATTTGCCAGCTGTAGCCGGTTTTGGCATTCGTTCAGCTGAACAGGCCACAGAGGTAGCAACCATCGCAGACGGGGTGGTAGTAGGCTCTGCTCTTGTACAAAAAATCGAAGATGCGGTAGAATCAGATAAAAGGTCAGAGCTGATAAAGGATGTCGGGTCTTTTTGTGCCAGCTTATCGGCTGCAATGCAGCGTGGTTAAGCGAAATATGAAAGGCGGTATGGGAAAATGAACTGGATTACAAATTCTGTTTTGCCAAAGATTAAGGCGCTGGTGCAATCATCTGATGTGCCGGAAAACCTCTGGGTCAAATGCCCCTCTTGTAGCCAGATGCTGTTTCATAAAGATTATCAGGAAGCCTTTAATTGCTGTTCTACTTGTGGCCATCACACACCGCTCGCCCCGGAAGAACGCTTCAGATTATTATTCGATGCTGATAGCTATGAAACGCTGGAAGTTGCTACCAATGCCGATGACCCGCTGAAATTCAAAGATAGTAAACGCTATCCCGAGCGGCTAAAAACAACCCGTGCGAAAACCGGCAAACAGGATGCTATCGCTGTGGCAAAAGGTAAAATCGGGGGCAAGCCTGTGGTTATTGCTGCCTTTGATTTCCAGTTTATGGGCGGGTCTATGGGCCGAACAGTTGGCGATGGCTTGCTTTTGGCAGCCGATAAAGCCGTAGCTGAAAATGCTGCCCTAATCGTTGTGCCATCTTCAGGCGGGGCGCGGATGCAGGAAGGGATTTTATCGCTGATGCAATTACCGCGCTCTATCCTGGCTGTGGATAAGGTGCGGGCAGCAAAATTGCCCTATATTGTGTTATTGACCCACCCCACCACAGGCGGGGTAACGGCCTCATTTGCCATGCTGGGCGATATCCAGCTGGCCGAACCAGGGGCGATAATCGGCTTTGCTGGCAGACGGGTAATCGAAGAGACAGTGCGCGAAAAACTGCCCGATGATTTCCAGACCGCAGAATATCTGCAAGATCATGGTATGGTGGATATGGTTGTTGCGCGTTCTGAACAAAAGCAGAAGATTGATTCTATTCTATCGATGCTGATGGAATCGCGTGCCGCCTAGGCGATAGCCCGGCTCTTTTTATCTCTCAAAGCGGTTTTGCCGATGAATAGTTCCAGTTCTGAATTGCAGGCCGCCCTGGACAGGCTGACAAAATTGCACCCGAAATTAATCGATTTGGGGCTGGAGCGCACGATTGCATTAAGCGAGAAATGTGGCAGTCCGCATTTGCAATTGCCGCCTGTTATTCATATTGCCGGCACGAACGGCAAAGGCTCGGTTAGCGCCTTTTTGGCCAGCCTCTATAAGGCAGCCGGTTTACGCGCCCATATCTATACCTCGCCCCATCTCTGTCGCTTTAATGAGCGTATTCGCATTGCCGGTAAGCTAATTTCAGATGCCGATCTGGTATCGATTTTATCCGAGATCGAAGAGGTGAATAATGGCGCGCCCATCACCTTTTTTGAAAGCACGACAATTGCTGCTTTTCTGGCTTTTTCACGCCATCCGGCCGATATATTAATTCTGGAAACAGGATTGGGGGGCAAGTATGATTCCACCAATATCATCGCCGATACCGCCCTGTCTGTTATCACGCCCATTGCCCACGATCACGAGCATTTCCTGGGCGCGGATATCACCGGAATTGCCACACAAAAATCAGGTATCATGCGGAAAAATAAACCCACCATCTGGGCAAAACAAAGCAGGCAAGCCCGGCAAGGGCTGATAGAAACAGCCTCGGGATTGGGCGCCGAGATAATTGAAGAAGGCGTTGATTTTCACGCCAATCCAGCAGCAAACGGCCAAATGGAATTTATCTGGCAACAGGAAAAGCATATCCTGCCTGCCCCGGCATTAATCGGGCGTCATCAATATCAAAATGCCGGACTGGCACTGGCCGCCATGAAGATTACAAGCCCTTCTGCTTTTACCCCCACCACCTGTAAAGGGCTGGCCACTGCGAAATGGCCTGGCCGCATTCAAAAATTATCCAGTGGCTGTCTGGCAGATAATTTACTCTCCGGGCGCGCCCTCTGGCTGGATGGGGCACATAATGCCCATGGGGCAGCAGCCCTTATTCATACATTGCAGTCTCTGCATGAGGGAAAATGGATGGTGATTTTTGGCGCGCTAAATACACGACCGGCCGAAGATTTTTTAGCGCAAATCAAGCCGATTGCCGCCCATATTCATTGCCTGACCATTGCCGATCAGCCTGCAGCGATAGCCGCTGAAAAGCTGGCCAATATTGCCACCAGCCTTGATATTCCGGCAAGGCCCGCCAGCTCTGCCCGCGAGGCGTTGACAGATATCGATGCCCGGACAGACAAGGCAATGCCTGTAATTATCTGCGGCTCGCTGTATCTGGCTGGCCAAATACTGGCAGAAAATAAAACGCTGCCAGACTAGATAGTTATCTGACAGCGTCTAATCATTTAAAAAATCAGGCTGGCTTAAACGCTATCGCTGATCCATTGTTCCAGTGCAGATTTTGGCATTGCCCCGATTTTTTCGGCGACAACCTGTCCGCCCTTAAAAATCAGCAAGGTCGGGATACCGCGCACATTATAGGATTGCGGGGTAGCCGGATTTTCATCAATATTCAGCTTGGCAATAGTAATATCGCCATTCATCGCATCAGCAATTTCTTCCAGAGCCGGGCCAATCGCCTTGCAAGGGCCACACCATTCTGCCCAGAAATCTACCAAAACCGGCTTTTCTGCCTGTAACACATCTGTTTCGAAATTGGCATCTGTTGTGGTAACTGTTGGCATATTCCTGCCCTCCCTTGAAAAATCATAAACACCCATGGTGATGGGTGTCTTTGTGATCTTAAGATAGGCATTCCCCGGAGCCAGATCAAGATACAGAAATGAATTACCGTTCTGTGCAGATGAAATGCGGGCGAGGGTTTAATTCGCCTGACGATGTTCTTTTATCAAATTTTCCAGCATTTGGTTACGGGCAGATTTCGGCACTTCGACTGCCTTGATAATTTGTGTCCAGATCAGCAGACATTCCACCTTGCGGCCGGGATAAATCTGTTCTGCCAAAGCCCCATAAAGGGCCATCTGGCGCAGATAGGCAGGCGGTATATCTGACAAATTTTCAGGCGGCATTCCGGTTTTAAAATCGGCAATAATAATTTTATCGGATGTTATCGCCATGCGGTCAATCTGCCCCTGTACAGTAACCCCGCCCACCAGCCCTGATATATTTGCTTCTGCCAGCGCATCATTTCCGAATAAAACAGCCAGCTCTGGCAGAGCCATTACCTGTTCTACCTGTACAAAAAGGCCGGCTATTTCTGCCTCGTCAAAAACAGGCTCAGCGCCAAACCCTGCCCTGCCCAGCCCCATAATATCTGCAATCCGGCTGGCAGCTGCGCTTCTTTGTGCTGGTGGCAAGTCTGGCAGAATTTCAAACAGGCGATGCACAAACTGGCCACGAAGCAGGGCATTTGTGCGGCCGGATATGGCAAAAGGTATTGTTGTATCGCGCGCACCTGTATCAGACGGGGTAAGCGGGCGGGCGGGAACAGGCTCATTGCCAGGCAGATTTTCATACCAACCCGGCATTTCAGGCACATCCGGGGCGGCGGCATCCGGCATGGATTGCACCTTGTCTGGCTGGCCTGAAGTCAGACGCCAACGACCATCCGGCATCTCTATAGCGCCTGCACATTCTTTTAGGGTCGCCAGCAAGCTGGCATACCAGCTATTTTCCTCCATGCGGCTATTTTTACGGCTCCAGCCGGAAATAAACAATGCCTGACGCGCTCTGGTCAAGGCGACATATAACAACCTGTCTGCTTCTTCCTCGCGCATGGTTTTTGCCTGATTTTTTTTCTCTGCCATAAAGCTGTTTTCCGGCTTTCCTGCTGGCCAAAAAACCGCCTCTTCGGTGCTGACCAGGCTTTCTGAAGGCATCCGGGCTGTCAGCATATCTGGCAGATAAACGATAGGGGCTTCCAGGCCTTTTGCCCCATGAATAGTCATCACCCTCACTTCATTTGTACCAGCTGTATCCATATCGCGCTTTACCTCGCTATTGCCCTGCCGAAACGCATATAGAAAATGCGAGAGGCCGGGCTGGCCATGCTGGCCATGGTCGCGCGCCCGCAGCAGAAAAGCATCCAGACTCTCATCTACCGCATGGCCAAGTCGGCGATGGAAGGCGGCACGTCCACCTTGTGCCAATATGGTGCTGAAAAACTCAAAGACAGGTAAATTCTGGCTTAGCTGGCGCGCCTTCAGAATTTTATTAACCGCCTCGCCATACGCGTTTGCTGCCCCCTCAAAGCGCATTAACTGGTCAAATAGCGATTTATCTGCCCGGCTAGTGGCCAGCTCCATCAAGGCTTCCTCACTCAGCCCGATAAGAGGGGATTTCAGTAAAACAGCCAACTGCAAATCATCTTCTGGCAACAAACAGACATCGCCAAGTGCCAGCAAATCCAGAATTTCAATCTGATTTTTCAAGGCCATTCTATCCGCCCCGGCAACCGGGATGCCGGCACGTTCCAGCTCGGCACGCAACAGGGCAAAAAAGCTGTCCCTTTTGCGCAGCAGGATCAGAATATCGCGCGGCAAAATCGCCTTGCCAAAATGGGCCTGTTCTGCCCCCTCCAGCAAGGATTTAATATGCATAGCCACACGCTTTGCCTGTTGAACCGGCCCGTCATCCCCTTCGGAGATTTGCGGCAAGGCCAGATAGGGCGGCGGCGGCGGCGGCTCTGATTCAATGACCGGCCAGACCTCTACCAGCCCGGCTAAAAGGGTATGATAGGTTGCGTGCGGTTTCGGGCTTTCCTCGCCCAGCCCGTGATGCTCGCCTTTGCCAATTAGCCTGTTTACAAATTCCAGAACCGCACCACTGGAACGAAAAGAAAGGGTAAAATCAATTTGGACAAATGACCTTTTTACCTGTGTCAGCCGGTCGTTGAAATAATCGCGGCTATCGGCAAAGGTTTGCGGGCGCGCACCCTGAAAGCTGTAAATGGATTGTTTAAAATCGCCTACGGCAAATAATGTGCGCCCTGTCTGCGGGGTGTTCGCAGCATCACCATCGCTGATATCCTCAAAAAAAGGTGTCGTCAGATATCGGATAAGCGCCCATTGATCGGGGCTGGTATCTTGTGCTTCATCGACCAGCAAATGATTAATGCCGCGGTCCAGCTTCCAGCGCACCCAGGCCATCACCTCTTCTTGTGCTAGCAGCTCTGTGGTGTAGAAAATCAGATCATCATAATCCAATACGCCTCTGGCTGTTTTTTCCTGCTGAAAGCGGCGATAAAGCGCACTTCCTGCATCAGTCAGAGCCATGGTCAGCTCAAAACATAGCCCGTTGGCAACAGCGCTTTGATAGCGTTCCATTATAGCCATTATCGGGGCTTGCACCGCCTCGCAATTCGGGTGTTTTTCGCATATTGTCTTATCGGTTAAAATTTTCTGGGGCTGACCATCCAGCGTTAAAAAAGCCCGTGCCAAATGGCCTAGCCCTGCCGGTTTCCGCCCATCATCCAATGCCAGCCATTCTTTTATTCTATCGGCTCTTTTTTGCTGGTTTATCCCGCCATCGCCCAGCATATTGGCCAGCTCGCCCAAAGGAGATTTTGCCAGATTATCCAGCGTTTCCTCTATCAAATCCGGCAATTCTGAAGGGTTGAACAAGCCTGCCTCTCCCAACAGCCGATCTTCAAAATCACTGCGGGCGGCCAGGTCATTTGCCATTAGATGGGCGTGTTTGCGATTGCCTAAAAACCCTTTCAGGCGTTGCAGAATTTGATCATCGTCACTTTGTGTGGCCAGCCGTCTAAAGGCACTGGCCTCGCGCGTTGCCACAGAATACCCTGCATCCGCCAGTGCAGCATAATAGCATTCTATCAGCAGCATATTGCGGTCATGGTCGGAGATCAGATCAAATTGCGGGGCAAGACCAGCTTCGATGGGAAAACGCATCAGGACAGACTGGCAAAAAGAATGCACTGTTTCGATCAGGGGGCCATCTTCATGATCCAGAATATGGGCAAACAGGCTGCGGGCTGTATCTATTTGTTCCTGCGAAGGTCGCTCTATGCCCAATTTTTCCAAAGCCGATAATAAATCGCTTTCATCACAAATCGCCCAATGGGATAATTCTTTATTCAGGCGATGGCGCATCTCGGCCGCTGCTGCCTTGGTATAGGTCAGACACAAGATTGTATCGGCCGGCGCACCTGATAATAACAAGCGCAACACCCGCATGGTCAAAACCTGCGTTTTGCCTGTCCCGGCATTTGCCGATACAAAGACAGAGTGATCAGGCCGGGCAGCTTCGCGTTGCAGGTGGGTTGCCTGTTCGGCTGCCTGAATATCTACCAATGGCTCAGTCATCCTTGACCTCCTGTGGGCGCCATTCGCGCACCCGTGCCAGATGCCGATAATCAGAAAATTTAGGCCTCGATGCCGGATCAGGTTCTGGCAAGAAGGGCGTATCGGCACGGCTGAAATAGGTTACCAGATCGCCCAGCTGATCGATAAGCCGGGCAACATCCAGATTATTCGGGGTCACCTCTTTTATTTCGGCAATGCGCCCATAATGGCCGGATAGCTGCCAGTAGGAAAGTTGCGGAATGGGAATATTATGGTCATCAAAATCTGGCAGAGGCACAGAAAAGCCCCCTGCCCCAAGCAAGGCAGCCTCGACCAGCAATTGGGCGGCACGTCCCTGTTCTACCTGTTTTTTATTTGGCATAGAGCCGGTTTTGTAATCAATAATCGCGATACTGCCATCTGCCAGTTTATCCAGCCGGTCGGCACGGGCGGTTATCGCCACTTCGCCTGCATCTGTCAGTATCGTGATCTTTGCTGTTTCTTCTGCAAAACTTTTTTCCAGTCCGGCGCGGCGCTCTTGTTCATTTTGACAGAACCAATGGGCAATTTCTCTAAACTTTGTTTGCCAGAACAGCTGCACAGGCGGATGCACCAGATAGGGGGCAAAGCATTTCTCTGCTACTGTGCAAAGCTGTTCTGCTGCATCTTCTGGCAAATCTCCCTCTGGGTAGCTTTGCAGAAAATCGCCTAGAATTTCATGGATCAAATTGCCCTTTAGCGCATTATCCGGCCGCTTATCCATCTCATCCAGGGGGCGCAGGCGCAAAATTTTTCGGGCATAAATCTGATAGGGATCTGAAATCAGCACATCAAAATCTGTAGCTGAATATTGCTTTGGCCGCAGGGATAAGGGCGGGCATGGACAGGGCATCTCTAGGGCCTGAACCGGCAGATGCTGGCAAGTGGAGATAGCGGCCATCACTTCTGCATCAGCTGTGGTGACCAGCCCGTCCTTCAAGGCAGAGGCGTGCAAGACAGCTTCCATTCTCTCTAGCCATCGGCTGGGGGTTGTGGGGGCATCATCGGCGCGAATAGAGCGGGTGATTATCACCTCGTCATGGGCGGCCAGCATGAAAAAATCATGGGCAGACAGGCCGGATCGCCAACGCCTGTCCGGCAAGCCCAACCCCTGTCTGATTGTATCATTTGTCCAGGGATCAGCTTGCTGGCGCGGCGGCCAGACCCCTTCATTTACCCCGCCCAGAATAATCAGATCCGCATTTTGCATCCGCGCTTCAACCGTACCCAATATCGTCAAGCGCGGATGGCTGCGCCATACACGGCGCACCACATAACCCTCCGACAGGGCGCGAAACACGCCCGCATATTCGCTTTGTCTGACGGCATTTTCATGGCCTGTTTCACTCAGCTCTGCCAGCAAGGCAGCAGCCTGTTTGCCATCCGGGCTTTCCCATAATTTTAGCACGGCTTCATTTTCAATGTCGCTTTGGGCAAGCAGCTCGGCTGCCTTTCCATGTGCATCTGCCAGCGCGCCAAGAGAAGGGCCGGGATGTTCCAATAGCGCGGCAAGCGGGGCAAGCGCGCCCAGAATATTCTGCTCATAAAAAGCCAGAAGTTCGGCGCTGTTTTTTTGCGCACGCAAACGCGCCGATATCCCCTTAACAGAGCTATCTGCCAGATAGCCGCGCAACCCCTCACTCTCTAATCTGCGAACCAGCTTTTGATATTTGGCGTAAGGCAAGCCTGCACTGGCAAGCGGGTGTTTGAGCAATGCCAGCAAATCCTGAGCCCGGCCAGCACTGGCAAACCATTCTGCAATAAGGGTTAAAAAGCTGCCAACATAGCTGTCTTTAAGGGGTGTTCCGGCACTATCCTCAATATCGAGATCCCATTTCAGCAAGGCCGCCCTTACCTGACGTGCCAGCTTTCTATCCGGGGTGACCAGCATCGCTGTTTTTGTTTTATCTTCCAGCGTCTTTCGCATCACAGCAGCAATAATATCGGCTTCCTGCTGCATATCCCTTGCGGCAATTACAGACAGGCCGGAAATGGCCGATTTATCCATCTCGGGGAGATCTTCGCGGATGCGCCGCCATTCACGGGTCAGCGGGGCAGGTTTAAAAACCTGTTTTAGAAATTCAGTGCGGTTCAGGTTGGGCGGGGCGAAATCAGATATGCTGATAGCGGTATAATCTGGCCAGCTCCTTACCGCTTCAGGGGCGACATCCAGATAATTCAGGGTTTTCAGCAATTGATGAAAGGGATGGCCTGTATCTGCGCTTATCGCCTCATATTCAGAAGAGGAATAATGGCGATTATCGAGCCCCGGAAACACCACCATTCCGCAGGGCAATTCTGCCACCGCTGCCATCATTTGCAGGGTTTTTGGCAAAGAGCCAGTAGAGCCTGCCAGAATAACCGGATGGCCGGGCGGAGCAGTTTTCCAGCTTTCTATCTGCTGGTCTGCCAGCATCATTTTACGAATGACCGGGTCTAGCAAGCCGCGAGACTGTAAAATCTGCGGCCATTGTTCGATGATGATATTCAAAAAGGTCAGTATTTCCTGCCAATGGCGGGCTAAATCATCCGGCATCTGTTCGGCCAGCTTTTCCGGCATAGTGCCTGCCTGATAAATCTGATCTAGAAGATGACCAAGAGATTGTGCAAGGCGAACGGCCTGGGCTGTGGAAATGGCCTGTCCTGCCAGCGGCAATCTTTCTATCAGGCGGGTCAGGATCAATTGTTTTTCCACCGGCGATATGGAAGGTGGCAATGTTAAATCCCCGTCATCACCGCGCCCAAGCGAAAAAGAAAGTATATCGCTTGCATCTTCCTCTACATCCCCGATGGGAGTCATTTTTGGCAGCAATAGCGGCGCACCGTCACTCGCATCGATAAAGGCCGCTTGCAAGGCATATACCGCCCGCCTGGAGGGCAGTAAAATCTGAACAGAGGACAGGCTATCGGCGCGCCCGAAAATATTCAGCACCCCCCTTGCCAGATAGCTGGCAAAGGCCATGCCGGCAGGGATGGTGTAAAATCTGTTCTGCAGCATGACAGATGAGGGGTCGGGTGAGGTAGAAGCGCTGTGCATAACCCTTATTATAAACCCTTCAGGAGGAGGCAGCCACCCCTGTTATGCCGCCCCCTTATCTGTTTTTATAAAAATGTGTTTTATTCTGCCAGTTCTGCCAGCGCGGCGGCCAGTTTTGTATCGCTATGCCCTGGCTTTTGACCGCCATCTGTCAGAGACAGGATACGGCTATCTGTATCTGTGCCAAAATCAAGATAAAGATGCATGGCTTTTTCGGGTAGCAGATCTGTTATCCGCTCTGGCCATTCTATCAGGCAGCACGCCTCATAAAAGGCTTCTTCGATGCCAAGTGCAAGCACCTCGCTGGCAGCTTCCAAACGATAGAGATCAAGATGCCAGACCTCAAAACCCGGCTGTGCCAGATAGGGTTGAACAAGGGTAAAGGTCGGGCTTGGAATATCATCTGCCTCGCGGCACATGGCAGAGATTATGGCACGGGCAAGGGTGGATTTTCCTGCCCCCAAAGGGCCATGCAGACATAAAATATCGCCGGCATCCAGCCTGTCCGCCAGCAAGCCACCAAGCTGTTCTATCCTGCTTTGCGTGCACATTAGCTGTGGCGTCATCCTGGCCATAAATGGCACTCCCCTGCCGCCGGCTTGCCGCCCGATTTAATAGCGATATTGCTCGGATTTAAATGGGCCTTGCTGGCCAACGCCAATATATTCTGCCTGATCATCGCGCAATTTGGTTAGGGTCGCCCCAACTTTCTCCAGATGCAAGGCGGCTACTTTTTCATCCAGATGGCGCGGCAAGGTATAGACTTTATTGTCATAATCAGAGCTGCGCATCCATAATTCCATCTGTGCCAGTACCTGGTTGGTAAAAGACGCAGACATCACAAAAGAGGGGTGACCTGTTGCACATCCCAGATTAACCAGCCGGCCTTTGGCCAACAGGATAATCCGCTTGCCATCGGGAAACTCAATTTCATCGACCTGCGGCTTTACTTCTGACCAGTTCATATTGCTAAGGGCGGCCACCTGAATTTCATTATCAAAATGGCCAATATTACAGACAATGGCACGCTCTTTCATATCGCGCATATGATCAAGGGTGATAACATCCTTATTGCCAGTGGCAGTCACAAAGATATCGGCCTTTGAAGCCGCCTCATCCATAGTGACAACCTCATAGCCTTCCATCGCAGCCTGCAAAGCACAAATCGGGTCAATTTCGGTTACCATCACCCGGGCGCCGCCCTGGCGAAGCGAGGCAGCTGAACCCTTGCCCACATCGCCATAACCGCAAACCACCGCAACCTTGCCAGCCAGCATCACATCGGTCGCGCGGCGAATGCCATCCACCAGCGATTCCCGGCAGCCATACAGATTATCAAATTTCGACTTGGTAACAGAATCATTCACATTGATAGCCGGGAAAGGCAATTGGCCTTTTTCTGCCATTTGATACAGGCGCAGCACGCCGGTTGTTGTTTCTTCTGATACCCCAATAATGGCGTCTTTCTGGCGGGTAAACCAGCCCGGGCTGGCCGCAAGACGCTTATGCAACTGGGCTTTAAGAAACTCTTCTTCTTCGGTCGCGGGATGTTCCAGTACCTTCTCGCCCGCTTCCATGCGCGCGCCCAAGAGGATATACATTGTGGCATCCCCGCCATCATCCAGAATAAGATTGGCAGGTGCCCCGTCTGACCAGTCAAAGATACGATCAACATATTCCCAGTAATCTGCCAATGTCTCGCCCTTTACCGCAAAGACAGGGATACCGCTTGCCGCGATAGCAGCCGCTGCCTGATCCTGGGTAGAATAAATATTACAGGATGACCAGCGAATATCCGCGCCCAGCTCTGCCAGCGTTTCGATCAATACGGCTGTCTGGATAGTCATATGCAAGCAGCCTGCAATACGCGCCCCTTTGAGCGGAGATTTGCCTGCATTTTCTGCCCGAAGCGCCATCAGACCGGGCATTTCATTTTCGGCAATGGCAATTTCCTTGCGCCCCCAGTCAGCCAGGCTGATATCGGCAATTACATAATCATTGGACATAAAATACTCCTATTGGCACGAGGCAGATTGACCTGCCGATTATTTGCTGCCCCTTGCATAGCAAATAGACAGCCCTTATGCAAAACACTTATAGATCGCGGTGATGAAGATGGGCATTTATCTGGTTTTTTTCTGCCCAATCGGCAAACCATTTGGCACTGGCAACCGAGCGATGTCGCCCGCCTGTGCAGCCAAAGGCAAGGGTTAATTGGCCGCGCCCATCTGCCCGCAAACGCGGCAAGCTGGCCAGAATCAGCTGGCATACCCCGTCCATAAAGGGCTTAAACGCCTCATCCGAGGCCACAAAATCGGTAATTTTTCTATCCAGACCGGTAAGGGCGCGCAATTCCTGTTGCCAGTGGGGGTTGTCTAAAAACCGCATATCAAAGATAAAATCTGCAGCAGAAGGCAGGCCGCGCCGATAGGAAAAGCTGATTATATTTACCTCTGCCTCGCCCTGGTGTGCCAGACCCAGATGACCTAATAACAGGCTGCGAAATTCGGTTGGTGTGGTGTCTGTGCTGTCAAAATGCAAATCCGCCAAATGGCTAAGGCCAGCGACCGATTGCCTGTCCTGTTCAATGGCCGCTTCCAGATTTTCTGCAGCCGTTAATAAAGGATGGCGGCGGCGTGTTGCCTGATAGCGGCGCAGAATTTCTGCTGGCTGGGCGGTAATCAGTACCAGCTGGCATCTGTCAAACAGGCGGCTACGCAAATTATTTACCAGCCTTTCAATAGCTTTAGCATCAAATCCGGAGGTGCGTAAATCAACCCCAACTGCCAGTTGTTTTTTCTCTGTTTCCACGGACAGGGCGACCAGCTGGTCAGTTAGCGCCAGGGGCAAATTATCTATCGCACTAAAGCCGGCATCTTCTAGACAATCAAGGGCGGTGGAATGACCCGAGCCGGACTGGCCGATGACAATCACCAGCCGGCCAGCATCAACCCCGTTATCCTCGTCAAAGCTATCTTCCATAGCAGCTAGAATAGCAACTTCATGGCTTAACGGCTAGTGGAAGTGTGAGGGTAAAAACAGCCCCGCCATTTTTATCATTCTCCGCCACAAGCTTGCCGCCATGGGCAATAGCTATTTGCCGGGCGATAGACAGCCCAAGCCCGGAATGATGGCCAAACCCTTCGGAGGCGGGGCGTTCGGTATAAAATCTGTCAAAAATACGCTCTTCTTTGCCTACTGGCAGACCAGGGCCTTTATCGGCCAGGCTGAGCTGTACTTGTGCGCGCACCCTTTTTACGGTCAGGGTAATGGGCATATCGCTTTCATGGAAAGTTATCGCATTGGCCAGAAGATTATCCAGTATCTGGATAATTCGGGTTGTATACATCCCCACCATTAACGGCTTTTTATAGGGGGTATAGGCAAGCCTGTCCGCGCCATAGCGTTGGCGCGACAGCTCTACCCAGCTGGCCAGCAATGCGGTGATGTCTTCTGGTTCAGGTGTCTGGCCGGTTAATTCTGCATCCACGCGGCTGGCCTGCGAGATATCGGTTATCAGCCTGTCCAGCCTGTTTACATCGGCCAGAATAACATCCATTAATTTGCGTTGCTGATCCGGATTATCGATGCGCGAGACAGTCTCCACCGCAGAGCGCAGAGAGGTTAGCGGATTTTTAATTTCATGCGAAACATCGGCTGCAAATTTGGCAGTGGCCTGAATACGGCGTTGCAATTCTGCTGTCATTTCGCTCAAGGCCTTGGATAATTGGCCAATCTCATCCTTGCGCTCTGGCAGGCCGCGCAAGGGAGTTTGCATATCGCCTGTTTGCCGCAGCCTGTCTGCCGAGGCAGCCAGAAAGACAATCGGCCGTGTAATAGAACGTGCCAGATAGATACCCAGCAAGATCGTCACAGTTAAAATTCCTAAAAACAACTGAACAAACGCCCATTGTACATTGGCAATCTCGCGTTCAATATTCCCGCCTGTGCTGGTCATCAGCAAAGCGCCGCGCACCACCCGTAAATTCTGAACCGGCAGGGCAACCGATAAAACCAGCTGGCCTTCGGGATTGCGCCACATATTAC
>CBFIAD010000023.1:0-24478 GCA_965660495.1 Puniceispirillaceae bacterium (SeqCode) | reverse complement strand
CTGATATTTTGATGACCATGACAGCATTACTGCTGCCTGTCTGGATGGCCGGATTTGCCATTTATGTATTGGCCAGCCTTCGCTATAGCGCTTTGCGCGAGGTCATCATTGAAATCGGGGTGTTATGCTGTCTTGCAGGGCTGTTACCCCCTCTGGCCGGATTTGCGGTCTATTTCTGTCTGGTACATTCGCGCCGTCATTTCTTTTTTATCTGGACAGCGATGCAACAGATGCTGTCACGCCAAAAGATTCTGACAAGTGCTATTCTTTTGACGCTCGCAACCTGGATAGCGGCCGGGGTTGCCTTTTATCTGCAGCGTGATCTGGCCGCCCTGTCGGCAAGTGAGGCCGGTTTGCGCACGGTATTTATTTCGCTTGCCGCGCTGACTGTGCCGCATATGTTGCTGGTGGATGGCCTGTTTCGTCCTGCCTATGAAAGAAAGGAAGAAAGAAGGGAAGTTTCATGAGCGACTATTCTGCATCACAGCGTAAAGACGCCCATCTGGATTTAGCCAAACAGACGCTGGCAGATAGGGCCCGGCCACCCCATCCGCTGGACAGGATAGAGTTGCCTTATTGCGCCCTGCCAGAGCTGGATTTGGCAAAAATAGATATCACTGCCCGTTTTTTAGGATGCCAGCTGGCCGCCCCCTTGCTGATAACCGGCATGACAGGGGGAACCGCCCGGGCAGACAGGCTGAATGCGGCACTGGTTTCGGTGGCTGCCCAGCATAATATCGCTATCGGGCTGGGCTCGCAACGGGCAAGCCTGGAAGCCGGCCAGTCCCAGCGCGCATTGCGTAAAGCCCATCCAAAAGCGTGTTTGGTAGGCAATCTTGGCGGCGTGCAGATTATCGGCAAGGCAGGGTTGGCACTGGCAGAACGCGCGGCGAGCGATATCGAGGCCGATGCGCTGGCCATCCATTTAAATCCGCTGCAAGAAGCTATTCAGCCAGAGGGTGATCATGACTGGCAGGGGGTAGAAGAAGCCATTGCATGTCTGGTTGATAAGCTGGCCTGTCCGATTATTGTCAAGGAAGTGGGGGCGGGGCTGTCGGCTTCGGTGGTGCGCCGTCTTTATGCAGCTGGCGTTACCTATATCGATGTAGCGGCACGTGGGGGTACCAATTGGGCACTGATTGAATGGTTGCGCCAGAACCCCAAAAAACAGAGCCTTTATGAACCTTTTTTATCTGTAGGTATTGATCTACCCGATGCGGTGGCTGGTGCGCGCCTTAGCGCCGCAAATATGCATATTATCGCCTCAGGCGGTATTCGCCACGGGCTAGATATTGCCAAAACGCTTTGGCTGGGCGCGGATATGGCCGGAATGGCAGGGGGGCTCTTGCAGTGTCTGGAAGATGAAAAAGGCCAGCTGCACCCCGGCAGGCTGAGTGACAAAATTATCGAAATTCAGGAACAAATCCGCCTGTCCTGTTTCCTGACGGGGGCAAATTCGGTGTCCATGCTTAGAAAAATGCGAAAAAATTAAAAAAACTTTAAAAAATTCTATAAGGATAACAATTCCTTGCTTAAAATTATTCTAAATTAGTTAGAAATAATAAACCCACGCAAATCCAATCAGAGCTTGCGTGGGTAAAAAGTATGGCTTGAAAAAGCCTTCCCCCCGTTGGAGGTCTCGGTTTTCCTACTTTCCGAGACCTCCATTTTACTATCAATGCAGATAGTTTGAAATCATCTATTCCATCATGTGATATGGGTTAACTGGACAGCTGTCCTTGTGGGTTGGCCAAAATCGACTTTTTTTAATCTGTTTTACCAAAAATTCAAGACCAATATCGCTACCACAATATAGCGGCTTATTTTTGCGATTGTGACCAGAATGAAAAAGCGCCAGAACCGCACCCCCAACAGGCCGGCTGCCAGGGTGAGGGGATCGCCAAGAATAGGCATCCAGCTGAGCAATAAACTCCACACCCCAAATCGCTGAAACCAGCGGCTGGCGCGTTCCAGCTGGCCGGTTGTTACAGGAAACCATTTTTTTGATTTCAGCTGCTCGAATTTGCGCCCCAGAACCCAGTTTACCACGGCGCCCAATATATTGCCGATACTGGCAAAAAATATCAGCCAGAAAGGGGGAAATTCGCCCAGTATCAGCAACGCCCCCAGCCCCAATTCGGATTGGGCTGGCAATATGGTGGCGGCCAGAAAGGCACTGGCAAACAGCCCCATATAAATTCCGAAATCTGGCAAAAGAACGCTCCTTCATAGGTTGGCTCAGCCATCCGGCCATTATATTCTGGAGAGATGTTTCCAGACAGCAAAGAGGAAGTGAGGTTTTTCGCCGCTATTTGTGGAGAAGAGAAGGGGCTAGAAAAAATCGAAAAAATGGTGCCCAGGAGAAGACTCGAACTTCCACGACCGTAATGGCCACTGGCACCTGAAGCCAGCGCGTCTACCAATTCCGCCACCTGGGCTTGCCAAGGGTTAAATGCCATCTTTTCGGCATTTTCCCGCCTCTGCAATGAAGGCACAAGATAGCTATAATCGTCTGTCTGTCAATCCTTTTATTGGGGCTGGCTATATTGGCTCTTTTCTTGGCTTTATCTTCCTGATAAGACAAAGGTCATCACAGCCAACAAAGATATCAGAGCATCACAAGCCAGTGGCCGGATACCAGGCCTTGAAGATGGGGATTTAAATGCGTGTTGACCTTTCACAAAAAACAATAGCCGTTATTGGCGGTACAGGATTTGTCGGCCGGGCAGTGGTCGAACAGCTGGCCGCGACGGGTGCACGTATTCTTGTTCTGGCACGCAATAGCGAGCGGGCAAAACAGCTGAAAGTCTGTGGTGCGGTTGGCCAGATAAGCGCGGTTGCCGGCAATGCCCTGTCGGATGAAGATTTGGCCAGCGTTATTGCCCCTGCTGATATGGTGGTGAATCTAGTCGGTATTCTCGCCCCGTCCGGGCGCCAGACCTTTGCCGGGCTGCAAGCAGAATTACCCGGCCGCATTGGCCAGATGGCCAGCGAGTACGGGGTGGAAAGCATTGTCCATCTCTCGGCCATTGGGGCATCGCTGAAATCGCCCAGCCTGTATGCCCGTACCAAGGCAGAGGGCGAGCGCGCATTGCTTCGCCAATTCCCGCAAGCTACTATCTTGCAGCCTTCTGTTATTTTCGGGCCAGGTGATGGGCTGTTTTCGCGCTTTGGCCAGATGGCGATGCTGGCCCCTGCCCTGCCGCTGATAGGGGGCGGGCGCAATCTGATGCAACCTGTTTTTATTGGTGATGTGGCTCAGGCGGTGGTTGCTGCTCTGCAAAACCCCGATACACAAGGCAGGATTTACCAGCTTGGCGGGCCAAATAGCTATAGCTTTGCTGAATTGATGCGCTTTATTCTGGCCTCTATCCAGCGCCAGAGGATTCTGGTGTCCGTGCCATTTGCGCTGATGACGATTCCCGCCTTTTTCGCGGGCCTTTTGCCAAACCCGCCTCTGACAATTGATCAGCTGAAATTGCTGAAGACAGATAATATCTGTGCGAAATCTGCCCCGGGTCTGGCAGAGCTTGGCATTACCCCAACCTCTATTGAGGCGATTGTGCCGGAATATCTGGCCGTCTTCCGCCCAGGCGGGCGCTTTTTTTACCGCTAGAGGATGTTGAGCCCTAGCAAGCCCAATAGCACTATCCCCAGCCCAAGCCGGTAAAAGACAAATATCCGGAAATCTGCCTGTGCCAGCCAGCCCATCATCCAGCGAATGGCCAATAGCGCAAAGATGAAGGAAAGACCTGCCACAAGGCCAAGGGAGAGTATATCCACGCCTTCCCCTGTACGATAGAGCGAGACACCCTTTAAAACGCCAGCCCCGGCGATAACCGGTATAGATAATAAAAGCGAAAATCGTGCAGCAGAAAGACGGTCATAGCCCAGCTGGCGTGCCATGGTCATGGTGACCCCGCTGCGAGACGCCCCCGGGATAAGCGCACAAATCTGGGCAAGGCCGATATATAGCGCATGGCGATAAGACAGCTTTTCCCATTCAGGTTGCCGGGTATCAGATCCGCTTAAATCTGTCTGAATGTCGCGCCTGTCCGCTACCCACAACCACAGGGCAAAAACCATATTGGCAGATGCAACAATCCAGACAAGGCGCAAAAACTCTGCCCCGGCCAGCTCCAGCAGCAAGCCGGCTATTATCACTGGCAGGCTTGCAATAATTAACAGGCCTGTCAGCCGGCGATAGCGCATTTTATCAACCGTTGGGGCAAACAGGCTGGCCAGCATTGCGATAATATCCCGGCGCAAATAAAGTATTACCGCTGCCAGCGTGCCGATATGGGCGGCTACATCCATCATCTGTCCCTGATCAGCAAAGGCGGTGATATGCGGAATTAATACCAGATGACCAGATGAGGAAACGGGCAGAAATTCGGTAATACCCTGTATCAGGGCAATTAAAAATAAAGCAGAAAAATCAAGCATGGCGTCACCCTATTCTGGCCAGAAATAGATGACAAGTAGTTAATATAGTACCAAATCGGAACTATATTAATCTGTTTCGCGGGGTTTATGCGTAAGGATATGGCGCAAGACTTGCATTTTTGGATTAAATGGGTAATAATTGTTGACCTTTAACCTTGCGCCCGATAAGGCTGAAGAGCTGGGCTACAGGGGCGGATAAGCAGGCTCAAGCCAGAATCGGAAGATTATTAAGAATCAGAAGAGCAGAAAATCTGAAGAACTTTATAATCTGACAACCATTAAATATTGCAATGATAAGGAGTCGGATGATGGCAGAAAAGATGCTGAAATTTGTTTCGCAATCAAAAGCGATGCCGGATAAGCGCAAAGCTAAAGACCGCGTTGCCGATTTTGACGAGATTTACGCCGATTTTAGCTTGCCGGAAGCCGAATCCCAGGCCAGCCGCTGTTCGCAATGCGGCGTGCCTTTTTGTCAGGTAAATTGCCCCTTGCATAATAATATCCCCGATTGGCTGATGCTGACAGCGGAAAACCGGATGCAGGAAGCTTATGAGCTGTCTTCTGCGACCAATACTTTCCCGGAAATTTGCGGGCGTATTTGTCCGCAAGACCGGCTATGCGAAGGCAACTGCGTTATCGAAAAGGGTTTTGAGTCGGTCACCATCGGTGCGGTAGAAAAATATATTACCGAAACCGCCTTTGAAGAAGGCTGGGTAGAGCCGATTAAGGTTGTGGCCGAGCGCGACCAGTCTGTCGGTATTATCGGGGCAGGGCCTGCGGGTCTGGCCGCCGCCGATATCCTGCGCCGCAAAGGCTATCAGGTGGTGGTCTATGATCGCTATGACCGGGTGGGCGGCTTGTTGATTTATGGTATTCCGGGCTTCAAGCTGGAAAAGGAAATTGTCGAAAGACGCGCAGAGCTGCTGGAAAAGGGCGGCATCCAGTTTCAGCTGAATTGCGAGATTGGCCGCGACGTTACCTTTGAAGAGCTGCAAAACCGCCATGATGCGGTGCTGATCGCCACGGGCGTTTATAAGGCGCGCGATATCAAATTGCCGGGCATTGGCCTGAAAGGGGTTGTACCTGCCCTTGATTATCTGACCGCCTCTAACCGTAAATCGCTGGGGGACGAGGTCGCAGATTTTGAAAATGGCCTGTTGAATGCAGAAGGCAAAAATGTGGTGGTGATCGGCGGCGGTGATACAGCGATGGATTGCGTGCGTACCGCTATTCGTCAGGAAGCAAAATCCGTGACCTGTCTGTATCGCCGGGACAGAGCGAATATGCCAGGCAGCCAGCGCGAGGTGGAAAATGCCGAAGAAGAAGGGGTAAATTTCCAGTGGCTATCTGCCCCGCACGCTTTGCTGGGCGATAATGATGTGCGCGCGGTACGTGCCCAGCGCATCCATCTGGGTCAGCCAGATGAAACCGGTCGGCAAGTGCCGCAAATTATCGACGGCTCGGATTTTGATATTGACGCCGATCTGGTTGTCAAAGCCCTCGGCTTTGACCCGGAAGAATTACCGGCCATGTTTGAACAAAAGGATTTGGCCGTCAGCCGCTGGGGAACAGTCCAGATTGACTGGAAAACCATGATGACACAAATCCCGGGCGTATTTGCGGCAGGCGATATTGTGCGCGGGGCATCTCTGGTGGTTTGGGGTATTCGCGATGGCCGCGATGCTGCCGAGCAGATAGATGCCTTTATTCAGGCAGAATTGCGCGGTGAGGCACGCCAGGCCAGCTAGGCCTGCGAGGTATCGCATATCAGACAGGCATAAATAAACAGCTCTTTGCCCAAGCCATCCAGAGGTAAAGCTGATTTTGAAAAGAGATATAATAGAAGGTTAATGAAAATGACCAGCAAGCAAATATTCGATGCAGAGAATTATGTAAAAGCCCGTAAAGAAGCCGAAGCGCGGCTGACCGAGGCAGGCGTTTACAGCCCGGAGATGGAACATGATGCTTGCGGGGTGGGATTTGTTGCCTCTATCGATGGCAGTCCACGCCGCGCGGTTGTGGATGCCGCCATCGAAGCCTTGCAATCTATCTGGCATCGCGGTGCGGTGGATGCCGATGGCATGACAGGCGATGGGGCTGGCATTCATCTGTCTATCCCGCGGGATTTCTTTATCAAACATATTGCGCGTACTGGCCATAGTGATGATGGCGGGCGTTTGGCTGTCGGGATGGTGTTTTTGCCGCGTAATGATATTGGCGCCCAAGAACAGTGCCGCTGTATTGTTGAGCAGGAAATTTTGCGGCTTGGCCATTTTATTTATGGCTGGCGGCAAGTGCCGGTGGATACGCGCGCACTGGGCGATAAGGCACTGGCCACTCGCCCCGAGATTGAACAGATTATGTTTTCCATGCCGGAAACGCTGGAGGAGGACGAGGCCGAACGCCAGCTTTATAAAATCCGCCGGCGCATTGAAAAAGCGGTGCTGGCTGAACTGATCACCGATTTTTATATCTGTTCATTATCCACGCGCTCTATCATCTATAAGGGTATGTTCCTGGCAGAACAGGTCACCGCTTTTTACCCCGATTTGCTAGATCAGCAATTTGTTTCGAATTTTGCGGTCTATCATCAGCGCTATTCTACCAATACTTTTCCGACATGGCGGCTGGCACAGCCTTTCCGTATCCTAGCCCATAATGGCGAGATCAATACCTTGCGCGGTAACCGCAACTGGATGTCCTGCCATGAAGACCGCATGGAACATGACATATTTACCGATAGCATAGAAGATATAAAACCGGTCATTGAAAAAGGTTCATCTGATTCAGCGGCACTGGATTCGGTATTTGAATTATTGCTGCAAGCTGGACGCAGCTTGCCAATGGTGAAAACCATGATGATCCCCGAAGCCATAGATGTCAGCGGCGATAGCAAGCTGGCAAAGCTCTATGCCTATTGCAATTCGGTAATGGAACCCTGGGACGGGCCAGCAGCGATTGCCGCACATTTTGGCGACTGGGTTATTGGCGGGATGGACAGAAATGGTCTGCGCCCGATGCGCTATACCCATACAAAAGATGGCTTGCTGATTGCTGGCTCGGAAGCCGGTATGGTGCATGTGGATGAAGCCCAGATTCTGGAATGCGGGCGTCTGGGCCCTGGTGAGATGATCGCGGTCAATTTAAAAGAAGGCCGTATCATAAAAGATAGCGAGCTGAAAGATGGCCTGTCCGACCAGCAGGACTGGAGCAGCTGGACAAAGCGGTCAAAATCGATGAATGCCTTGCTGGAAAGTGCCCGCCCGAATAAGGAGGATCAACCCTCTGACGAGGTGCGCCGCCGCCGCCAGCTGATGTCTGGCTGGTCGATGGAAGATATGGAACTGATCCTTGCCCCGATGGCCAGCACTGGCAAAGAGGCGGTCGGCTCTATGGGCGATGATGCGCCATTGGCTGTCTTGTCCGGAAAATATCGCGGCCTGCATCATTTCTTCCGCCAGAATTTCTCGCAAGTCACCAACCCGCCTATTGATAGCCTGCGCGAACGCCATGTTATGACTTTGCGCACGCGTCTGGGCAATCTGGGCAATATTCTGGATGAAAGCCCGGATCAATGCGATCATTTGTTGCTGGATAGCCCGGTTGTCATCAATGCAGAATGGCACGCGATTATCGAACATCTTGGCGATAAGGCGGTCGAGATTGACTGTACCTTTGGGGCAGAAGACGGGCCAGAGGGAATGAAAGCTGCCCTTGACCGTATCCGCAGCCATGCCGAACAAGCGGTGCGCGGCGGGTGCGAGCATGTAATGCTGACCGACAGAAACAGCTCAAAAGAGCGTGTGCCGTTACCGATGGTGCTGGCAACAGGGGCGGTGCATTCGCATCTGGTGCGCCAGCAATTGCGGACCTTTACTTCTGTGAATGTGGCCTCGGGCGAATGTCTGGATGTGCATCACTTCGCAGTGCTGATCGGGGTGGGTGCAACCACCATCAATGCCTATGCCGCAGAATGGACAATCGCAGAACGGCATCAAAAAGGCCTGCTGGAAGGGGTCAGCCTGTCAAAGGCGGTCGCCAATTATCGCAAGGCTATCGAGGATGGCTTGCTGAAAATTATGTCCAAGATGGGCATTTCGGTTATCGCTTCCTATCGTGGCGGCTATAATTTTGAAGCCCTTGGTTTGTCGCGCTCACTGGTGGCAGAATTTTTCCCTCCCATGTCCTCGCGCATTTCCGGCATCGGTCTGAACGGTATCCAGTCCCGGCTGATGGATTTGCACGGCAAGGCCTATAGCGAGAGCCTGAGCTATCTGCCTGTTGGCGGCTTCTTCCGTTTCCGCAAATCGGGCGAGCGTCATGCCTTTGATGGCCAGATTATCCATGCCATGCAACACGCTTGTGATACAGGCTCGTATCAGAGCTGGAAAAAATATAGTGCGATGGTGGCTAGACAAGGGCCGGTCAATCTAAGGGATTTAATGGATTTTGACCGCAAATATGAGCCGGTTTCCGTGGATACAGTAGAAAGCATCACAGATATTCGCAAACGGCTTGTCTCGCCCGGTATCTCGCTTGGCGCACTCAGCCCCGAAGCCCATGAAACACTCTCTATTGCGATGAACCGAATCGGGGCAAAGTCTGATTCAGGCGAGGGCGGGGAAGATCCTTCTCGTTTCAAATTGCGCGAAAATGGCGATAACCCGTCCAGTGCGATTAAACAGGTTGCCTCTGGCCGGTTTGGCGTGACAGCCGAATATCTGAATAATTGCGAAGAGCTGGAAATCAAGGTCGCGCAAGGGGCAAAGCCTGGCGAGGGCGGCCAGTTGCCAGGCATCAAGGTGAATGCGCTTATTGCCAAACTGCGCCATTCCACCCCCGGGGTGACGCTTATTTCGCCGCCGCCCCATCACGATATTTATTCTATCGAGGATTTGGCGCAGCTGATTTACGACCTAAAGCAGATAAATCCGACAGCGCGCGTATGCGTCAAGCTGGTGGCCTCGACCGGCATCGGCACGATTGCCGCTGGGGTGGCCAAGGCCAAAGCCGATACAATTCTGATATCGGGTCATGGGGGCGGTACCGGGGCAAGCCCGCAATCCTCTATCAAACATGCGGGTATGCCGTGGGAAATGGGTCTGTCAGAAGTGCATCAGGTGCTCACGATGAACGGCCTACGCGACAAGGTGGTATTGCGTACCGATGGCGGTTTGAAAACCGGCCGCGATATTGTGATGGCCGCTATGCTGGGGGCAGATGAGTTTGGTATAGGCACTTCTGCGCTGGTAGCGATGGGCTGTATCATGGTGCGTCAATGCCATTCCAATACCTGTCCGGTAGGGGTATGTACCCAGCGTGATGATTTGCGCGCAAAATTCGAAGGTACACCTGAAAAGGTGGTTCAGCTCTTTACCCATGTCGCAGAAGAGGTGCGCGAAATTCTGGCCTCTCTCGGCTTTAAACGGCTGGATGAGGTAATTGGTCGAACCGATTTGTTGACACAAGTATCGCGCGGTGATGCGGCACTCGATGACCTTGATCTGAACCCTGTTCTGGTTCAGGCAGCGGTCGATGGCGGGTCTGGCTATGGCGGCGGCAAAGGGCGTGTAGAGGTGGCTGATACGCTGGATGCACAAATGGTCAAGGACGCAGAAACAGCCCTGCAATCGGGCGGTAAAATGCAGCTGACCTATAATATCGAAAATACCGCCCGTGCGATTGGCACGCGCCTGTCTTCGCATATTGTCCGTCGTTTCGGGATGGATGGGTTGCGCGAAGGGCAAATTACGGCTTGCCTGCGCGGCACGGCTGGCCAGTCTCTGGGGGCATTTGCTGTACAGGGTTTGCGCCTGGATGTTATCGGGGATGCAAATGATTATGTGGGCAAGGGACTGTCTGGCGGGATGATCACCGTTCGCCCAAGCCCGTCTGCCAGCTATCTGGCAGAGCATAATACCATCATCGGCAATACAGTGCTTTATGGCGCAACCTCTGGTCTGTTGCTGGCCAATGGTCAGGCAGGCGAGCGTTTTTGCGTGCGTAATTCCGGCGCTTCTGCAATTGTTGAAGGGTGCGGCTCAAATGGCTGTGAATATATGACCGGCGGGGAAGCGATTATTCTGGGCAAGACAGGGTCTAATTTCGGGGCAGGGATGACAGGCGGTATGGCCTTTATCTATGACAGGGATGATGAATTTTTATCCAAGGCTAATCCTGAAACCCTGCATATCAGCAAATTATCAGCTGGCTATTGGCAGGATTATCTAGAAACCCGCATCGCCCTTCATGGTGCTGAAACCGGCTCGGAACTCGCAAAAAGGCTATTGAATAACTGGGCAGTGGAAAGCCGATATTTCTGGCATATTGTGCCTACCGAAGTGCTGGGGCTGTTGCCGCAACCGGTTGCTGATAACCAGATGCCTTTACGCTCAGCCTGATCTGTACAGACCATAGAAGCAGTGATAATCTGCTGACCTGTCAGTTCTGGATTAGAGGCGGAAAACAAGCGTGGATATTCGTGTGCAAAGTGATGCGGATAAGGAGCGGGTGGAAACACTTGTCTCCCTATCCTTTAGCGAGCAACATCCCGGCCGTGCGGTATGGAAATTGCGCCCGGGCGCACCAGTAGCAGAATTATGTCTGGTGGCCTCTGATTATCGCAATATTGTCGGCTCTCTGCGATTTTGGGAAATACTGGTCGCCGGGCGCCCGCAATTATTGCTGGGTCCGCTGGCGGTTTTGCCAGAATTACAGGGGCGCGGTTTTGGCCGGGCACTGGTCAGTGACGGCTTGCGCCGGGCAGAACAGATGCGCCGATGGTCTTTTGTGTTGCTGTCTGGCGATACACAATATTATCAGCGTTTTGGCTTTACCGAAGCCGAGGAAGGCAAATTTATCTGGCCAGGCAAGCTGGCGCCAAACAAATTGCTGATCCGCCCGTTAAAGCGCAAACAGCCAGAGGAAAATTTGCCAGGCCCAATGGCACTTTTGCCTATTATTGAAAAAGCAGCGGAGTAGAAGCAATGGCGATTTTGCATCATTATCCGCTTGCTGCCTCTAGCCGGCTTATTCGCCTGCAATGCGGGGAATATAAACTCTCTCTGGATTTGGTTACCCAGCTTCCCTGGCTGCGAGATGAAAAATTACTGGCGCTGAATCCTGCCGGGGAATTGCCTGTTTTCGAAGATGAAACACATGGCGTTATTTGCGGGGCAAGGGTGATTTCAGAATGGATAGAAGAAACCGTTGATAATAATTTTCTGATGCCCAAAAAAGCAGGCGAGCGCGCAGAAGTACGCCGCCTGATTGACTGGTTTGAAGGCAAATTCACGCTGGAGGTTACAAGGCCTTTGTTGCGGGAACGGGTGATAAAAAGGTTTCAGTCTGGCCAGCCCGCCTCTTCGCAGATTTTGCGCGCCGCATTGGCCAATGCCCAAATTCATCTTGGCTATGTCGATTGGCTGGCCAGTCAGTATAGCTGGCTGGCAGGACCCGATATCAGCTTGGCAGATTTATCGGCTGCAGCGCATATTTCGGTTTTGGATTATTTTGGCGATGTGGATTGGCAACGTTATCCAGAAGCAAAGCTCTGGTATATGAAATTGAAAAGTCGACCCGGTTTTCGCCCGCTTTTGTCGGATGTTCTGGTCGGCATGCCACCTGCCAGCCATTACAGCAATCTCGATTTTTAGTCAGCCCCAGCGGTTAGCTTTTTATGCATATCCATAATAGAGGCCAGCAATGCCTCTATCTGCTCCGGCTCTGAATATCTGTGGCCAGCCTGTTTGTCCAGGATAAGGCGGACATCATTGCTGGCTAATTTATCAGCCAGAGTTATGGCTGTTTCATAGGGGACTTCTTCATCTGCCATCCCCTGATGCAAAATTACCGGAATATCCAGTGCAATTTCAGCCTCCAGTAGCTGGTGTTTTTCCCCGTCCTTTATCAGGTGATAGGTATAGATAACATCCGCGTCTGCATAGGGGTTTGGCAGGGCAATCTGGCCATCTTTTTTCATCTGTTGTTGCTGAGCAGGGCTTAGCGCATCCCAGATAAGCGTACGGGTGAAATCAGGTGCAGCCGCAATGCCCACAAGACCCGCAACACGGCTTTTGCGTTGCAGGGCGCACAACAGCATTAACCAGCCCCCCAGAGAAGAGCCCACCAGAATTTGCGGGCCGTTTGTCAGCCCGTCCAGCATGGCGGTGCAATCGGCCAGCCAGCGCGATAAATTACCCTCCAGAAAATCGCCGTCCGAGCGGCCATGACCAAAATAGTCAAATCGCAAAAAAGGTATTTTATGGCGATCTGCCAGCGCTTCGATAGCAAGGGCTTTGCTGCCTTCCATATCCGAGCCATGCCCAGCCAGAAAAACAATGCCCGGGCGCGTTGGGCTGGATAAATCCTGATGCAACGCATGATAGGCACGTTTGCCGTCTGCCCCAAGATTATGGTATGAGAAAGGCGTGTTATTTTCGGTATCAGGCATTTTTACTGTTTCTCTTAATGTTTAACCAGAGTATCACTTGTGCAACTTGGTTCAACCCACCCCAATTCTATAGAGTAATCTATTTATGCCATCGGTAACAAATATCGTCCAGCCAGTCATCGTCCAGATTGTGCCGCAGATGAACAGGGGCGGGGTAGAGCGCGGCACGGTTGAAATTGCCGAAGCGATTTCTGCAAGGGGCTGGAAGGCTGTGGTTATCTGTAATGGCGGGCGAATGGAAAACCAGCTAAGACGTGCCGGGGCAGAAGTATATACCCTGCCGGTTGATACAAAAAATCCGCTGAAATGGCCTGCTGTGCGCCGCCGGTTAAAGGCTGTTTTATTAAGTGTGGGCGCAGATATTGTTCATGTGCGCTCGCGTGCGCCTGCCTGGATTGCCCTGCCATTGACCCGGGCGATGGGTATTCACAGCATTTCGACCATCCATAGCAAATTTGTGCCGCAAAATTTCGTAAAGCGCATCTATAACCAAAAGATGCTGAGTGCAGATGGCATTATCGCTATTTCAGATTATGTCAAATCGGTAATAACCAGCCATTACAGCGAGGCGGTTTCACAAGAGGCGATACAGGTTATCCATCGCGGCGTGGATTTGGATGTGTTTGATCCGGCAAAAGTCAGTCAGCATCGCATCGTTCGGCTATCAGAAACCCTGAATTTGCCCGATGACGGGTCGGTGGTGATGTTGCCGGCACGCGCGACAGAATGGAAAGGCCATGCGCCGCTGATCGAAGCGGTTGCCAGGCTGGAGGCAAAGGATGTTACGCTATTGCTGTTGGGGGCGGGTGATGGCCATAGCCGGTTTATTGAACGGCTTCGCGCACTGGCGATAAAAACCGGTCTGGATGGCAGGTTGCGTATCGCGTCCGGCACTGATGATATGCCAGCTGCCCTGATGCTGGCAGATGTGGTGGCGATGCCATCTACCATTCCAGAACCCTTTGGGCGGGTCGCACTGGAAGCCCAGGCGATGGGACGCCCTGTCGTGGCCTTTAAACATGGCGGGGCAATTGAATCCATACAGGAAGGCGAGACAGGCTGGCTGGCCGAGCCAAATAATGTGGAAGATTTGGCACGATGTCTGCACCTGGCTCTGAAATTGGGGCCGCGCCAGCGTACCATTTGGGCAAAGCGGGCGCGCGCCTATATGGAATCTGACTTTTCCACACAGCAAATGTGCGAAAAAACACTGGAAATCTATGCCGATTTCTTGCAGAAATGAACCAGAATCGGCCATTTAGGTGATTTTTAGCGTAAGATTTTTAAAAAAAGTGAGCCGTACGGGAAAGATATAGATGCCAATAATTCAGCTGCCAGATGGGTCAACAAAACAATATGATGCAGCGGTCACCCCTGCTACAGTCGCCAACGATATCGGGCCTGGCCTTGCCAAGGCGGCAATGGCAGCCAGAGTAGATGGCCAGGATTGGGATCTTGCCCGCGCGATTGAAACAGATTGCGCCCTGGAACTGATTACCGCCAAGGATAGTGCGGCCGCATTGGAGCTGGTGCGCCATGATTGCGCGCATATTATGGCAGAAGCGGTGCTGGAACTGTATCCTGGTACACAAGTGACCATCGGCCCTGCTATTGAAAATGGCTTTTATTACGATTTTCACCGTGAACAGCCCTTTAGTACAGAAGATTTGGACGCTATCGAGCAGCGTATGCATGAGATTGTCGACAGGGACGAGCCGATTGTTCGCGGCGTCTGGACACGCGATGAGGCGGTTGCTTTCTATAAAGAAAAGAACGAGCCTTTTAAAGTGGAGCTGGTAGAGGCTATTCCGGCGGATGAGACGGTCAGCTATTATACACAAGGGCAATTTATTGATTTATGTCGCGGCCCGCATCTGGTCTCTACCGGGCGGGCAGGTCATGCGTTCAAGCTGATGAAAGTTGCGGGCGCCTATTGGCGCGGCGATTCAAATCGACCAATGCTGCAACGTATTTACGGCACCGCCTGGCTGAACGAAAAAGATCTGAAAAATTACCTGACCATGCTGGAGGAAGCAGAAAAGCGCGACCATCGCAAATTGGGGCGGCAGCTGGATTTCTTTCACCTGCAAGAAGAGGCAGCCGGGTCTGTTTTTTGGCATCCGCGCGGCTGGACGCTCTATCGTGAAATAGAGGAGTATATGCGCCGGCGTCTGGATGCCGCACAATATCGCGAGGTTAAAACCCCGCAATTGGTGGATCGCAGCCTGTGGGAAGCCTCTGGCCATTGGGACAAGTTTGGCGATAATATGTTTACCGCTGAAACCAATGAGGACAGAACCCTGGCCCTGAAGCCGATGAACTGTCCGGGTCATGTGCAGATTTACCGTCAGGGGGTGAAGTCCTATCGCGATTTGCCGCTTAGAATGGCGGAATTTGGCTCCTGCCACCGAAATGAGCCTTCAGGGGCTCTGCATGGCATTATGCGGGTGCGTGCCTTTACCCAGGATGATGCCCATATTTTCTGTACCGAAGATCAGATAAATTCAGAATCGGTCGCCTTTTGTCATTTGCTGCAGGATATTTATGCCGATTTTGGCTTTACCGATATTCGGGTAAAATTCTCTGACCGGCCAGAGGTGCGGGCAGGGGATGATGCAACCTGGGACAGGGCAGAAAAAGCGCTGGCCGATGCAACAGAGGCAGCTGGTCTGGAGACAACCCTAAATCCGGGCGAGGGGGCATTTTATGGCCCGAAGCTGGAATTTGTCTTGCGTGACGCGATTGGCCGTGACTGGCAATGCGGGACATTGCAGGTTGATTTTGTGTTGCCTGAAAGGCTGGATGCAGAATATGTTGCCGAAGATGGTAACCGGCATCGTCCTGTCATGCTGCATCGCGCGATTTTGGGCTCTCTTGAACGCTGGATCGGTATCCTCATTGAACAATATTCCGGGCGTATGCCTGTTTGGCTGTCACCTGTTCAAGTGGTGGTTGCCTCTATCACCGATAGCTCTAATGCCTATGCCGAAGAGGTGTGTGCTGCCGCACAGGCAGCTGGTTTGCGGGCAGAATGTGATATACGGAACGAGAAAATCGGCTATAAAATACGTGAACATTCCACTGCAAAAATACCCTTTATTCTGGCAGTTGGCGGGCGCGAGGCAGAAGCCCGCTCGGTGGCGGTGCGCCGGCTTGGCTCGGACGGGCAGGAAATACTCGGTCTTGATGTAGCCGTGGAAATGCTGAAAGATGCTGCTATGCCGCCAGATATGAGGTAAGCCCGGCAGAATGCAAGACAGTGCTTGAATTTAAAGACGAACAAGACTAGTTATGCTAAGATTAGGCGAAGCTGCAGGCCATTTGCCCATGCAAGGGGTTTGTAAGAAAATGGTGAAACCATAATAGGAGAGTAATATAGTACGTCCACGCCAGGATGCGCCACCCGTGAGCGACGGTCCCCGCATCAATGAAGCTATCAGAGCAGCTTCTGTTCGTTGTATTGATCCCGAAGGGGAACAATTAGGAATATTAAGTTTAGATGAAGCCTTGCGCAAGGCCGAGGAACTGGGTCTGGATCTGGTTGAATTGCAACCAAATGCTGCCCCACCAGTCTGTAAAATTCTGGACTATGGCAAATATAAATATCAGGCACAAAAACGTGCCTCTGAAGCGCGCAAGAAACAAAAAGTAATTGAAGTAAAGGAAATTAAACTGCGCCCCAATATCGACAGTCATGATTATGATGTGAAGATGCGTTCGGTGCGCAAATTTCTGGAAGCTGGCGATAAGGTAAAAATCACCTTGCGCTTTAGAGGGCGCGAGATGGCGCATATCGAATTGGGTAGCCAGCTATTAGAGCGGGTGCGTGCCGATATTGATGAAGAGGCAAAAATCGAAGCCATGCCGAAAATGGAAGGCCGCCAGATGATTATGGTGCTGGCACCAAAATAAAGACTAAAAATTGGCGCAAACAACAAGCCTGGTTTCAGCGTTAAGATTTCAGTTGATTTCTGCCTGTTTTTTGATATAACCCAACTTTTGAAAATGACCGCCGCGTCCGGGCTGAAAAGGGCTGCCTGGCCGGTTAATAAAACAGTCTGGATATGTTTTCTGCTGTTTAACCCTAAGTATAAGCGAGGTTAAAATGCCCAAATTGAAGACCAAAAGCGGTGCGAAAAAGAGATTTCGCGTCACCGCAAAGGGAAAAGTTCGCGGCTCAGCAGCTTTCCTTAGCCACAATCTCCGTCGTCGTTCGCAGAAGATGAAGCGTCAGGCACGCGGCACCATGATCCTTCATGAGGCTGATGCAAAAATTGTACGCGGCTTTCTGCCATACGCCTAAATCCCATATTTTAGTTACAGGAGAGTGAACGATGGCAAGAGTTAGCCGCGGCGTGACATCCCACGCACGTCACAATAAAGTTATTAAGGCTGCCAAAGGATATTATGGTCGCCGCAAAAGCACCTTTAAAACAGCCAAACAAGCGGTGGATAAGGCACGTCAATATGCCTATCGCGACCGCCGTGTGCGCAAGCGCGAGTTCAGAGCCTTGTGGATTCAGCGCATCAATGCAGCAGCGCGCTTGCATGGCATGACCTATTCAACCTTGATGGGTGGTTTGAACAAAGCTGGTATTGAGGTCGATCGTAAAATGTTGGCAGATCTTGCTGTGCATCAGCCACAAGCCTTTGCTAGCCTTGTTGAGCAGTCAAAGCAGGCAAGCTAACAAAGCTGGATGAAGTTTAAAGGGTTGCCTGTGCTTTTCCCATGATTTTCGGGAAGCGCTGGCAGCCTTTTTTTAATCATAGGCTCTTTTATGGCCGAAGCGAAAAGGCAGGTTTTCGATGACGGAAATTGAAACACTGAAGGGCGAATTGCTGGCTGCTGTTGCCGCTGCAACAGATTTGGCTGCTCTTGAAGCCGTGCGTCTGGACGCGCTTGGCAAAAAAGGGCGTATATCGGTTCAGCTTAAAACACTTGGCGGGCTAGAACCTGAGCTGCGCAAGCAAACAGGCCAGGCACTTAATCTGGTAAAGGATGAGGTGGCCGAAGCCATATCTGTGCGCCAGGCAGATCTGGAAGCAGATGCCTTGAGCGAACAGTTGGTAAATGAACGTGTGGATATCAGCCTGCCTGTCCAGCAGCCGCTGGCAGGGGGCATTCACCCCCTTAGCCGTACAATGGAAGAAATTGCGGCCATCTTTGCTGATATGGGTTTTTCGATTGCCGAAGGGCCAGATATTGAAACCGATTTTTATAATTTTACAGCCCTTAACATTCCGCCTGAACACCCTGCACGCCAGGAACATGATACCTTTTATCTGCGCCCGGATGAGACAGGTGCGCGCCCTGTTTTGCGCACCCATACCTCGCCGGTGCAAATTCGCACCATGCAAAAGACCGCACCGCCAATTCGTATTATCGTTCCGGGTCGTACCTATCGCTCGGATCATGATGCCACCCATTCACCGATGTTTCATCAATGTGAAGGGCTGGTAATCGGTGAAAATATTCATATGGGGCACCTTAAAGGCTGCCTGAGTGATTTTTGTCGTGCGTTTTTCGGGGTGGATGATTTGCCGGTTCGCTTCCGGCCCAGCTTTTTTCCCTTTACCGAGCCATCTGCCGAGGTGGATATTGGCTGCCGCCGGATTGATGGCAAGCTGGAAATCGGGGCAGGCGATGACTGGCTGGAAATTTTGGGCTCTGGCATGGTGCATCCCCGCGTCATTGAAAATTGCGGGCTGAACCCTGACGAGGTGCAGGGCTTTGCCTTTGGGATGGGGATTGAAAGATTGGCGATGCTGAAATATGGCATTCCGGATTTGCGGACATTTTATGATAGCGATTTGCGCTGGCTAAGGCATTACGGCTTTATGCCTATCGATGTGCCTGCCTTGCATACCGGCCTGGATGAGGGGGTATAGAGCAATGAAATTCACCTTTTCCTGGCTAAAAGATCATTTGGAAACCAGCCACAGTCTGACAGAAATCTGCGATGCCCTGCCGATGCTGGGGCTGGAGGTGGAGAGCCTGTCTGATCCGCTTCAGCATCTAGGCGATTTTCTGGTTGCTGAAATTACCCATGCAGAACGCCACCCCGATGCCGACCGATTGCAGATATGCACGGTGAATAAAGGCGATGGGCAGAGCTTGCAAATTGTCTGTGGTGCACCCAATGCCAGAGCTGGCTTGAAAACAGTTCTTGCCCCTGTTGGTGCCTGGATACCGGGCAGTGATATGATCCTTAAAGAAGGTAAAATTCGCGGCCAGGCCTCGCAAGGGATGTTGTGTTCCTATGCCGAGCTGGCTTTGGGTGAAGATCATGACGGCATTGCTGAATTGCCAGCAGATGCAAAAGTCGGCAGCAGCTTTGCCCACTTTGCCGCCGAGGCAGAATTGGCGATGACAGACCCGGTCATTGAAATTGCCATTACCCCAAATCGCGGCGATTGTCTGGGGGTGCGCGGGGTTGCACGCGATCTGGCCGCTGCCGGTTATGGCACATTAAAGCCGCTGGATTTTAGCGCAGAAGAAGGCAGCTTTTCCTCTTCGCTGGTTTGGGAAATTGATGATGCGGCCAAGCCATTTGTGCCGCTGATATCGGGGCGGATGTTTGAAGGCGTTAAAAATGGCGATGCCCCGCAATGGATGGCAAACAGGCTGACCGCGGTTGGCCAGCGTCCGATATCTGCCCTTGTGGATATTACCAATTATGTGATGATCGATCTGGGGCGCCCGTTACACGCCTATGATGCGGACAAGGTTGCCGGCGACAGGTTGATTGTGCGCCTGGCCAATAAGGGCGAGCAGGTAGAAGCCCTGAACGAAAAAACCTATAGCCTGGAAGAAGGGGCGTTGGTCATAGGCGATATAGATGGGCCAGATGATCTGGCCGGTATTATGGGCGGTGAGCGTACCGGCGTGTCAGAAACCACCACCAGAATGTTTTTGGAAATCGCGGTATTTGATCCCGTTAAAGTTGCCATTACCGGCCGGCAATTAAATCTGCATTCTGATGCACGCTATCGTTTTGAGCGGGGGCTGGATGCCCGTTCCCCGATTGAGATGGCGGGCTATATTGCGCGTCTGGTTAGCGCTATCTGCGGCGGTACATCCAGTCATCTGGTGGTTGAGGGCGCGGCAAATCCGGCTAAAAAAACCATCGCTTTTCATCCGGAAAAAGTTTTGCAATTAACAGGGGTAAAATGCCCGCCAGATACCCAGGCAGAAATTTTGTCTGTGCTGGGGTTCGAGGTAGATAAAAGCCAGCCGGAATGGCAAGTGGCTGTACCGCATTGGCGCAATGATATGGACGGGGCAGCTGACCTGGTCGAGGAAATTATCCGTATTTACGGCTTTGACAAGCTGGAGATGGCCAGCCTGCCGCGCAGTGATGTTGTCGCCCGCCCTTCATTTTCTGCTGTTCAGAAACGCGGCGTGATGTTGCGCCGTACATTAGCCACACGCGGCCTGACAGAGGCGGTTACCTTTTCCTTTATGAAGCGCCAGGATGCAGAATATTTTGACGGCAATAATGATCAGCTGATGCTGGCTAATCCGATTAGTCATGATCTGAATATGATGCGCCCCTCTGTTATTCCCAATTTGCTGCAAGCAATGGGGCGGAATATCAATCGCGGTATCGAAGAGGTGTGTTTCTTTGAAATAGGCCCGGTCTTTTTAAACCCGGATGAGGATGGCCAGCGCATCGCAGTTGGCGGTGTGCGCCATGGTCGGCGCCAGCTGGCAGACTGGCAACAGGCAGAACAGCGTTTTGACCTGTTTGATGCAAAAGCAGATTTGCTGGCCGGTTTGTCTGTATTGGGTGTGCGTACCGATAATCTGGTTGCCAGCCGTGATGTGCCGGCATGGCTGCATCCCGGGCGTTCCGGACGCCTCAGTTTGGGCAAGATGGATATGGGTGTTTTCGGGGAAATTCATCCCGCTATCTGTCGGCATTTTGATATTCCTGAAGGGGTGGCCGTGTTTGAATTCTGGCTGGATAATATCCCGATGCCGCGCCGTAAGGGGCCTGCCAAATCCCCCATAGATTTATCTGCCTTGCAGCCTGTATCACGCGATTTTGCCTTTATTGTCGCAGAAGAGGTTGAGGCACAGGCGCTGATAGATGCGGTGCGCCGGGCAGCGCGCGATCTGGTCGATAGCGTCTCTATCTTTGATATTTATCAGGGCAAGGGCATTGATGAGGGGCATAAATCTGTTGCCCTGAATGTAAGGCTGCAGCCGCGTGATAGCACTTTTAGCGAAGAAGAGATTGCCAAGATAGCTGATCAAATCATCACTAATGTGGCTAAAAATTGCGGCGGCATCCTGCGCGGCTAAAACAGCAGGGATTAAATCTATCAGCAGATAAACAGGGGAATTAAAGCCTGTTTATCGCAGACATCAGCGCCAGAATAGGGGCTTTGGTGATAGAGGTGTCAATCCCTGCCCCAAAGACAGATTTTCCGTCCGAATTTTTCAGCTCAACATAGGCGGCTGCTTCTGCCTTCGAGGTAGAAGAGCGCGTATTCTGACCAAAATCTGCCAGTTTGAATTGCAGGTCGAAATGTTCGCGAAGGGCAGTGACCATGGCAGAGATAGGCCCATTTCCTGTGCCGGAAATCTCATGGACTTCCCCTTTAAAGCGCACTTTTGCATTTACCCGCTCTGTTTCGGCACTGCGCGAGGCCGGGGCATTTTCAAAGGAAACCAGCTCGTAAGGGGCGGTGATATTCAAGTATTCTGCTACATAGAGCGACCAGATAATATCTGCAGTCATTTCCCGCCCGCTGGAATCAGCTTCCTTTTGTACCAGCTGGCTGAATTCCACTTCCATCGCGCGCGGCAGGCGCACATGATGTTCGGTTTCCAACAGCCAGGCAGAACCGGCCTTGCCAGACTGGGAATTTACCCGAATGATCGCTTCATAGGTACAGCCAATATCGGCAGGGTCGATGGGCAAATAGGGAACTTCCCACAAGGTCTGATTGGATTGGCGCATTGCATCCATGCCTTTGCGGATAGCATCCTGATGCGAGCCGGAAAAAGCGGTATGTACCAGCAGGCCAGCATAGGGGTGGCGTTCAGGTACAGGCAACTGGTTACAAAATTCTGCGGTTTCGACCAGCGATTTGATATCCGAGAAATCCAGCATTGGGTCGACCCCTTGGGTAAACATATTCAGCCCCAATGTGATGATATCTACATTGCCGGTACGCTCGCCATTGCCGAATAACGTGCCTTCCACCCGGTCGGCCCCTGCCATCAGGCCAAGCTCGGTGGCTGCCACCCCGCAGCCCCGGTCATTATGCGGATGCAGGGATAAAATCATGCTCTCCCGGCGGGAAAAATTACGATGCATCCATTCAATCTGATCGGCATAGATATTCGGGGTGGACATCTCGACGGTTGCGGGCAGATTGATAATGGTTTTGTTTTCCGGGGTTGGCTTCCAGACATCCATCACCGCTTCACACACATCCAGCGCATAGCCAAGTTCGGTGCCGGTAAAGCTCTCAGGAGAATATTCCAGACGCAAATCTGTATCCGAGCCCAGCTTGCCAATGCGGTCTGCGACCATTTTTGCGCCATCTACGGCAATGGCTTTGACCCCTTCTTCATCGGCATTGAACACCACACGGCGTTGCAGGGTAGAGGTGGAATTATATAAGTGCAAAATCGCTTGCGGTGCACCTGCCAGCGATTCAATCGTGCGGTCAATCAGATGTTCGCGCGCTTGTGTCAGCACCTGAACGGTAACATCCTCTGGAATATGGCCGCCATCTATCAGCTCGCGCAGGAAGTTGAAATCTGTCTCGGACGCAGAAGGAAAGCCAACTTCAATCTCTTTAAAGCCCATCGCAACCAGCGTTTTAAACATCCGCATCTTGCGCGCGCTATCCATTGGTTCGATCAGCGCCTGATTGCCATCGCGCAGGTCAACCGAACACCAGACAGGGGCGGTATCAATAACCTTGTTTGGCCAGCTTCTGTCTGGCAGGTCGATAACAGGATATGCACGATATTTTTGAATGTTCATCTGAGCCATTTTAATTTCTATCTTTTTTACGGGTATTTTACAGATAAATTCCCTGATTTAGAAGCAATTTGATGTTGTACCATGTTCGTTTGCAGGGTCAAGTCCGAGCGCGATAACCGGTTTTTATCTGACAGGTGAAAATTTATGCCCAAAGCAGCAGGAATTACGCTTCATCTGGCTGGATTATCCCCCGCATTTAGGATAGATATAGGCCATGACAGAGCTGAGCCATATTCGAAATTTTTCCATTGTTGCCCATATTGACCATGGCAAATCCACCCTGGCTGACCGCCTGATACAGTTTTGTGGCGGTTTGAGCGAGCGCGAGATGTCCGAACAGGTTCTGGATAATATGGATATTGAGCGTGAGCGCGGTATCACCATCAAGGCACAAACCGTGCGCCTGGACTATACCAGCCAGGCGGGCGAGAAATATGTCCTAAATCTGATGGATACACCCGGCCATGTCGATTTTGGCTATGAAGTGTCACGCTCGTTATCGGCGTGTGAAGGCTCGTTGCTGGTAGTGGATGCCTCGCAAGGGGTTGAAGCCCAAACGCTGGCCAATGTATATCAGGCGATTGATGCCGATCATGAATTGGTCGTGGTGCTCAATAAAATGGATTTGCCCGCTGCCGAGCCAGAGCGCGTAAAAGCCCAGATAGAAGATGTTATCGGTATTTCGGCAGAGGATGCTATCGCGGTATCGGCAAAAACCGGGCTGGGTATTGATGAAGCGCTGGAAGCGATTATAACCAAACTGCCTGCCCCGCAGGGTGATAATAGCGCCCCGCTAAAAGCCTTGCTGGTGGATAGCTGGTATGACCCTTATCTGGGGGTGATGACGCTGGTTCGGGTGCGCGATGGTGTGTTGAAAAAGGGCATGAAGATAAGGATGATGGCTACCGGGGCGGTGCATAATGTTGAACGGGTAGGGGTGTTTCGGCCAAAGCCGGAAACGGTTGATCAGCTGGGCCCGGGCGAAATTGGCTTTATAAATGCTGGGGTAAAAACAGTATCAGACGCCAAGGTAGGTGATACCCTCACCGAAGACAGGCGGGTATGTTCTGAAGTCCTGCCAGGCTTCAAGCCCTCGGTTCCTGTCGTATTTTGCGGCCTTTTTCCTATTGATGCAGCCGATTTTTCCGATTTACGCGAAGCGCTGGAAAAATTATCGCTGAATGACAGCTCCTTCTCCTTTGAGGCCGAGACCTCTGCTGCGCTTGGGTTTGGCTTTCGGTGTGGCTTTTTGGGCTTGCTGCATATGGAGGTTATTCGTGAACGCCTCAGCCGCGAATTTGATCTGGATTTGATCTCTACCGCCCCGTCTGTGGTCTATAAGCTGAATATGACCGATGGCAAGGTGATAGATATGCATAACCCGGCCGATATGCCGGAGGTGACCAAAATTGACAGTCTGGAAGAGCCCTGGATCAAGGCTACCATCATGGCACCGGATGAATATCTGGGTCAGGTATTGAGCCTGTGTGTCGAGCGGCGCGGCGAGCAGATAGATTTAACCTATGCTGGCAGCCGGGCTATGGTGGTGTATCGCCTGCCCCTGAACGAGGTG
>CBFIAD010000022.1:0-25270 GCA_965660495.1 Puniceispirillaceae bacterium (SeqCode) | reverse complement strand
TAGAGGAAAACCAGTCGGCCATCTGGCCATCCCGCCCGATAAGGAATTTATGAAAATTCCATTTTGGCTTGCCCATCATGCCAACCTGCTGGCCAGCCCATTGATAAAATGCATGGGCATTTTCACCCTTGACCTTTGTGATAGCGGTCATTGGAAAATCGATATCAAAATTCACTTCACAAAACTGTTTGACCTGCTGCTCGCTATCCAGTTCCTGACCACCAAAATCATCTGACGGGACGCCTATTACCACCAGCCCTTTATCACGATATTCAGACCAAATTGCCTGAAGGGCGGTATATTGCGGGGTAAAGCCGCATTGCGAGGCGGTATTTACCACCAGCAATACCTTGCCCTGATAATCAGACAGGTTCATCTGGCCGCCTTCAATAGAGGGGAAATGAAAATCAAAAGCTGTTGCGCTCATATCTTGTTGCCTTGCTGCCAGAGATGCGGGCAGAAGAAAGCTTGCCAGACAAAGACAGACAGCTATCAGATATGCACGCATCGAATCTCTCCAATAAAAAATTCAGAATATAAATCGGCATCTATACGTTGCGGGAATCTGTTCAGATGTCTGGCGGTATCAGATAGTGCCCTGCCAGATATCTTCCAGCCAGCTTTCCACCAGCTGCGCCCCTGCCAGCCCAAGCAAGCTGTCGCGAAGCTGCCCCGGCAGCCCGGACAGGCGCATTACCCTGCCTGTTACCCCTGCCTTGCCAGAGACAGGCTTTAGCTGGCCAGCGCGTTCTATGGCCATGGAACGCAAACCAGCAGATAAATCTTTTTTCGCTAATTGCACAGCAAGACAGGCAATATCTTCAAAGCCTTGACCTGCCCCTTGCGCTAAATGGGGGGGCATCATATGAGCAGCATCGCCTGTCAGCGTGACCCCCATCCGCCGCCAGCTGGCGATAGGGTCATCGCGATAGAGGGGCAATTTTGCCCATTGCGGTTTTGCGGCATACAGATATTTTAACAATGGATGTTCGGCCAGCATATCGGCCTCCCATTCAGGATGCAAAGCCTCTGCACTGGCACAAAAAACACAATTGATCTGTTTTTGTGCGGCAATGGGATAGCTGACAAAATGACAGCCATTTCCCAGCATCAGCTGGGTTCGCGGCCGAGAAAACAGGCGTGGCAGAATATCGGCAGATATCTGTGCACGCATCGCATAATAAGGCGCTTCCTTGCGGCCAAGCCGGGCACCGGCAACAAAGGAACGGCACAGGCCATTTGCGCCATCTGCCCCGATAATTTCATCTGCATGGACAGAACGGCCATCTTCGAGCAGTATTTCCATCTTCTCCCCGGAGCTGGCCAGATAGACAGCCGGGCTGGCAAGGGTGCGGATATTTTTTTGCTGTGATAGCTGTTTGGCAAGCAACTGATATAAATCTGCCCGCCCCATGCCAAGATAAACCCGCTTATCGTTATGCGAGATATCTGCCAAGCTTCGCCCATCACCCATCGCGGTGATGCGGATGCTCTCTAGCCTGACCGCTTTTTTCCTCACTGCCTCGAAATGTCCCAGCGTTTGAAGGGCGGCCAGCCCATTGGGAGCAAGCTGCAACCCGCCTGAAAATTCAGGTTTTGGGCCTATCAGATCAATCTGGTAGCCTGCCCTGGCAAGCATTATGGCAGCCGTGATGCCGGTCAGCCCATGTCCAATAATTCCAACGCTCTGTGTCATCTAAAAAATGGCTCTATTTATAAAATGGTCGAGAATGCCTTGTGAAAATTTCCAAAAGATGCGGATAAATATATGATTTCTGTCTGGTAAAATGGCTGTCATCTGGGTATTACATAGGCACAAGCAGATAGATGCAAGGCAAGAAAATTTTTTATGCCGTGCCAGCATCTTTTATCACGCGTTAAAAAGGATGAGCAAGACAATGAATCTGGACAAAATCTCTGTTGGTAAAAATCCGCCTGAAGAAATCAATGTGGCAATCGAAATCCCTGCCCACTCAGCACCGGTAAAATATGAGCTGGACAAGGAATCCGGGGCGTTACTGGTAGACCGATTTTTACATACGCCTATGCATTATCCGGTGAATTATGGCTTTGTGCCGCATACCTTGTCTGATGATGGCGATCCGATTGATGCGTGCGTGCTGACCCCGATGCCAATTGTTCATGGCTGTATCATCGCTACCCGCCCGATTGGCGTTTTGATGATGGAAGATGAAAGCGGGGTGGATGAAAAGCTGTTATGTGTGCCGGTAGATAAATTGCACCCGCTCTATAAGGATGTAAAATCAACCGCTGATTTGCCAGCTATTATTCTGGAACAAATCGGTCATTTCTTTGAGCATTATAAAGATTTGGAAAAGACCAAATGGGTAAAGGTTCAGGGCTGGGAAGGGCCGGAGAAAGCGGCCGAGATGATCCGTGCTGCGATTGAGCGGGCAAAAGGATAAAAACAGCCCATGACAGAACTTACCATCAGCCGCCCCGATGACTGGCATCTGCATTTGCGCGACGGGGCGGTTATGCAGGCAGTTTTGCCACATAGTGCCAGCTGGTGTGGGCGGGCGATTATCATGCCCAACCTTGTGCCGCCTGTCACCACTTGCGCACTGGCAGCTGCCTATCGTGCGCGCATTTTGGCAGCTGTCCCTGCCGGGGATATGTTCACCCCGTTGATGGTATTATATCTAACCGAAGCCACTGACCCGCACGATGTTCAAAAAGGGGCAGAGGCCGGCATTATTTCTGCGGTAAAGCTGTATCCTGCCGGGGCAACCACCAATTCAGATAGCGGCGTGCGCGATATTGAAAAGGTGATGCCTGTTCTGGAAAAAATGGCAGAGATAGGCCTGCCGCTTCTGGTGCATGGCGAGGTTACCGATAGCGATATCGATATTTTTGACCGCGAGGCGGTATTTATCGAACGTGTTCTGGCGCCCTTGCGCGAAAAGTTGCCTGAATTGCGGATTGTGTTTGAGCATATCACCACCGCGCAGGCAGCAGAGTTTGTGCTGTCTGCAGATAAAAATCTGGCCGCCACCATTACCCCGCATCATCTGATCATAAATCGCAATGCGATTTTAGCCGGGGGGATTAAGCCGCATTATTACTGTCTGCCAGTCGCCAAAAGAGAAAGCCATCGCCAGGCTTTGCTGGAGGCAGTTCTGGCTGATACAGGCAAGGTCTTTCTGGGTACAGATAGCGCCCCGCATATTGATGCAGCAAAGCTCCAGCCTTGCGGTTGTGCCGGCATATTTAATGCACCAAATACGCTGGCCTGTCTTGCCCAGCTTTTTGAAAATCATCAGGCGCTGGACAAGCTGGAAAATTTTACCTCTATCTACGGGCCAGAATTTTATCACCTGCCGGTGAATAAGGAAAAAATTACATTACAGCGCCATGAAACGACCCGGCCTGTTCTGCCGCCTGTAGAAACTGCAGAAGGGTCGGTTACAGTTTTTGACCCGCAAATGGAGATATTCTGGTCTGTGGCAGAAAAACGCTAGTTAGATCAGCCGATATTCAAGGAGTATGCCCGATGATTTCCTTCAGTCTGACAGATAAAAAGATGATAGCAAAAGCCACCGCTTCGATGCTGCTGGAAATCGAGGCGGTGCACGTAAATGCAGAAAAACCCTTTATCCTGACTTCGGGGGCGGCCAGCCCTGTTTATATTGATTGCCGCAAGCTGATCTCTTTCCCGCGTATTCGTGCAGCGCTAATGGATTTTGGTATGTCGGTTCTGGCTGAGGAAGCCGGATTTGAAGCCTTTGACAGTGTGGCAGGGGGGGAGACAGCTGGTATTCCCTTTGCTGCCTTTATGGCAGAAAGGCTGGCGCTGCCTATGCAATATGTACGCAAAAAGCCAAAGGGTTTTGGGCGTAATGCACAAATTGAAGGCCATCTGCCAGAAAATAGCCGGGTTCTGCTGGTGGAGGATTTAGCCACAGATGGGGGTAGCAAATTCATCTTTGCCGATGCGTTGCGCAAGGCAGGGGCAGAATGCAATCATGTATTTGTCGTTTTTTATTATGATATTTTTGCCCATGCCAGAGAAGAGCTGGAACAGGCTGGCTTGCAATTGCATTTTCTGGCAAGCTGGTGGGATGTACTGGAACAGCTGAGACAAAGTGATAAATTTGATGATAAAACCTGTGCGACTGTCGAGGCGTTTTTGCGCGATCCAAAGGGCTGGTCAGCGGCCAATGGGGGCAGCACTAAATAAAAAAGGGTCATTATGGCGATAGATAAAATTATTATTGATACCGATCCGGGCATCGATGATGCGATGGCCATTCATCTGGCTTTTGCCGACCCCCGCCTGGAGCTGTTAGGGCTGACCTCTATCTTTGGTAATGTATTTACCCATCAGGCAACGCGAAATGCGCTCTATCTGGTTGAACAGGCTGGCAGTACTATTCCGGTTGCACAAGGGGCTTTGCGCCCGCGCGTCCAGGATGCAAACAAGCCCTCTCATTATGTACATGGCGATGAAGGGTTCGGCACATTGCCCGCCCCAAGCCCCGGGCGCCAGCCTGACCCGCGCGAGGCGGCGGTGTTTTTATCGGAAACTTGCCGGCAATATCCGGGCGAGGTGATTTTATGCCCGGTCGGACCGCTTACCAATATCGCGGCGGTGCTGGATTATGACCCCGAAATTACAAAATTTGTAAAAAAGGTAGTGATCATGGGCGGGGCGGTTTGGACCCCTGGCAATGTCACCAGCTTTGCCGAGGCCAATATCTGGAATGATCCCCATGCCGCTGACACGGTATTTGCCGCAGATTGGGAAATTGATCTAATCGGGCTGGATGTTACACAGACCATTACCTGTGTACAGGATGATTTTGACAGCTTACGCACAACCTCGCCCGATATTGGCGGATTTTTGGCTGATATTACAAAATTTTATATCGATTTTTATCATTCGGTCGGGGGAATATATCATTGTATGATGCATGACCCGTCAGCGGTTATCGCCATTACTGACCGGGATGCGTTCAGCTTTCGTGCGTCTCCGTTAAAGGTAGTGTGCGAGGGCGAGGAAATCGGCCGCACCATCGCAGATACAGGCGCCGGACGCCGTGCGGTGAATGTTGCCATAACAGCAGATACCCGGCGGGTACGGAAAATTTTTCTGGAGTTCTGCGCGCAAGCTGACACAATAAGAGATAGCAGAATTTCCAGCACCCAGAGCTAAAATCTGTATCTGGTTGTTGACCTTAAAAAAGGATTGGCTGTTATGCAGATTCAAACCGTGGATTATCGTTCTGAAAATGCGCCCCGATCATTGGCGCAATCCTTGCGTGAAACAGGCTTTGCGGTGTTAACCAACCATCCGATTACCGCCGCACGGATTGAAGCAATTTATGCCAGCTGGGGCGCGTTTTTTGCCTCGGAGGAAAAGCATAATTACCTGCGCGATCCGGTGCGCCAGGATGGCTTTTTCCCGTTTAAGTCCGAGCATGCCAAAGATGCAAAGGAAAAGGATTTAAAAGAGTTTTTCCATGTCTATCCATGGGGACAAGTCCCCGATGCGCTGGCAACAGAAACCAGGCAATTTTATGGCGATTTGGTCGGGCTGGGCATAGAGCTGCTTGGCTGGCTGGATAGCCATTTGCCAGAGGATATCGCGCAAAAATTAAGCCAGCCCTTGCAGGATATGATGGCCAGAAGCGAGCAAAGTCTGCTCAGGATTTTGCATTATCCGCCGGTCGCCGTCGATGAGCCATCTGCTGCGATTCGCGCTGCCGCACATGAAGATATTAACCTTATTACCTTGCTGGTGGCGGGCTCTCAGCCCGGCTTGCAGGCAAAAGATACGCATGGTCACTGGCATGATGTGCCGTGCGATCCTGGTATGATTACAATCAATAACGGGGATATGCTGGCGCTGGCCAGCGATAATTATTTTCCCTCGACAACCCATCGGGTGGTGAATCCAGGTGAAAATCCAAATCAGTCACGCTATTCTATGCCTATGTTTTTGCATCCGCGTCCGGATGTGGAATTAAAGCCTGCTTTTACAGCAGACCAGTTTTTACAAGAGCGACTCAAACAGATTGGGTTGAAATAAAACAGGGAGAAAGATGATGAAATTCGTCAAAACACTCGCCTTAGCGGCAATATCTGCCATTGGGTTGGTTTCTTTGGTGCAGGCAGCAGATATCAAACCTGCTGTGATTTATGATATGGGCGGCAAATTTGATAAATCCTTTAATGAAGGGGTTTATAACGGGGTAAAGAAATTTACCGATGAAACAGGTATCGAAGTGATGGAATTTGAAGTCACAAACGAGACACAGCGCGAACAAGCCATGCGCCGGATGGCAGAACGCGGGGCGACCATTATTTTAGGGGTTGGTTTTGCTCAGGCAGATGCCATTGCCAAAGTGGCCGCAGAATATCCGGACAAGCAATTCTCTATCATTGATGTCAGCTGGCTGGATGCGCCAAATCTGCGCCAATATTCCTTTAAAGAACATGAAGGCAGCTATCTAGTCGGGGTAGCCGCTGCGCTGGCAAGTAAAACAGGCAAGGTCGGCTTTGTTGGCGGTATGGATATTCCGCTTATACGCAAATTTGCCTGCGGCTATGTTGGCGGGGTAAAGGCTGCAAATGGCTCGGCCGATATCTATCAGAATATGACCGGTACAACCCCTTCTGCCTGGAATGATCCGGCCAAGGGTGCAGAGCTGGCAAAAAGTCAAATCGATCGCGGGGCAGATGTTGTCTATCACGCAGCAGGTGGTACAGGCCTTGGGGTTATTCAGGCCGCTGCGGATGCCGGCAAGCTGGCTATCGGGGTAGATTCAAACCAGAATGGCCTGGCACCGGGTTCGGTTCTTACCTCTATGCTAAAGCGTGTGGATGTCGCTGCTTATGAAACCTTTAAAGATGCGATGGATGGTAAATTCACCTCTGGTGTACAAACATTGGGTGTCGCTGAAGGCGGTGTGGATTGGGCACTTGATGATAATAATGCCCAGCTGATTACAGCCGATATCAAAGCAGCTGTTGAACAGGCTCGTAAAGATATCCTGAGCGGCAAGGTGAAGGTGCATAATTACGAAAGCAATTCTGATTGCCCGTATTAATAGCCGTTTTTTACGCTGTTAAAAAAGATGGCTAAACGCATAAATGCAGATACAGGTGGCACAGAAAATGTGCCACCTGCTATTCTTTTAAACCATATCTTTAAAAGCTTTGGGGCGGTACAGGCCAACCGCGATGTCGATCTGGATGTGGCGGCCGGTACTATTCACGGCATTGTCGGTGAAAACGGGGCGGGCAAATCAACGCTGGTATCCATTTTATATGGATTTTATACCGCCGATCAGGGCGAGATTGAAATATTTGGCCAGCCGGTAACATTACGCTCTACCGCAGATGCGATTGCCACTGGCATTGGCATGGTGCATCAGCATTTTATGCTGGTGCCCAATTTCACCGTGCTGGAAAATATTATCCTTGGCCATGAAGGGACAGGCAGCCTGTCTGCGGGTCTGGATAAGGCGACATCCCGGCTGCAGGAGATTGCAGATAAATATGGCTTGCAGGTGGATTTGCACGCCACGGTTCAGGATTTGCCGGTAGGATTACAGCAACGGGTGGAAATCCTCAAAGCCCTTTATCGCGGGGCGAACATTCTGATCCTGGATGAACCAACAGGGGTGCTGACCCCGCAGGAAACCCAGCAATTATTTGAAATTCTAAAAGCCTTGCGCGCGCAAGGGGTCACGATTTTGCTGATCACCCATAAATTAAAGGAAATTATGGCCGTGACAGATAATGTTTCGGTGATGCGCTCAGGTGAAATGGTGGCCCATCTGAAAACCGCTGATACTTCAGCGGAAAAACTGGCCGAATGGATGGTGGGGCGGCCGGTATTATTAGCTGTAGGCAATAAAGGGGCAAAGCCGGGTGATATCTGTTTACAGGTTAATGGCCTTTGTTTGCGCGATGAAAGCGGTAAAACCTGTCTGCAAGATATCTGTTTTGAAATGCGGCGCGGCGAGATTTTCGGCATTGCCGGCGTATCTGGCAATGGCCAGTCCGAATTGCTGGAAGTGTTGGCCGGCATTACCACCCCGCAAGAGGGAACAATCCGGATAGGGGCGGCCGAGATAAGCGCCAAAACACCCCTTAGCCCGGCGAACATAAAAGAATTAGGGGTCGCCCATATCCCCGAAGACCGGCACGCAATGGGGCTTGTTCTGCCTTTTAGTGCAGCTGAATCCGCGATGCTGGGTTATGAAGAGCGCGGCACGGCAACCGGCAGTTCTGTCTTTTTGTCGCCTGAGGCAATCACCCGCCATTGCCAGAAATTAATGACAGATTTTGATATTCGCCCGGCTGATCCGCGCCTGAAAAGCAATTTATTTTCAGGGGGTAATCAGCAAAAAATCGTGGTCGCGCGCGAGATATCTGCTCAGCCGGACATATTGCTGGTTGGCCAGCCAACCAGAGGGGTGGATATTGGCGCAATAGAATTTATTCATAAACAATTGCTGGACCTGCGCGATAGGGGCTGTGCGGTGATTTTAGTGTCGGTAGAGCTGGATGAAATCCTCACCCTTTCAGATCGGATCATGGTGATGAATGCAGGTCAGAATATGGGGATTTTAAAACGCGAAGAGGCCGATATTCAAAAAATCGGACGGATGATGGCTGGCATTGAACATCACGCCTCCGCACAGGTGCTGGCATGAGCAAGGATATCCTGCCACGCTGGATAGATATTGGCCTGTTGCCTCTGATAAATGTGATGGCCGCGCTTATCGTTTCGGGGATTATTATCGCGGTTATTGGCGAGAACCCCTTTGTGGCGATGGGGGTGATGTTAAAGGGGGCTTTTGTCTATAAGGGCGCGCTTGGTTATACGCTGTTTTATGCCACCAATTTTATTTTTACCGGCCTGGCGGTTGCGGTCGCCTTTCATGCGATGCTGTTTAATATTGGCGGCGAAGGTCAGGCGATGATGGGCGGGCTGGGTGTTGGGCTTGTCTGTCTGGCACTGGATAATATTTTGCCACCCATGATGGTGGTGGTGTTGGCGATAGTGGCGGCGGCGCTGTTCGGGGCTCTCTGGGGGGCTATACCGGGCTGGCTACAGGCCAGGCGCGGTAGTCATATTGTGATCACCACCATTATGTTTAATTTTATCGCCGCCTCGATAATGGTATGGCTTCTGGCAGGGATGTTGATGAACCCTGGCCAAATGTCGCCTGAAACGCGCAGCTTTGCCCAAGGGGTTGGCCTGCCGCAACTATATGAAGTGCTGAACGCCATGGGATTTTCGGTTGCCCGCTCGCCTTTGAATTTTTCTTTTATCATTGCGCTTTTGGCCAGCTTCGGGGTCTGGGTGCTGATATGGCGCACGCGTCTGGGCTATATCATTCGGGCAACAGGCCATAGCGAGCCAGCGGCTATTTATGCCGGGCATAATCCTGCCCATATCATTATGATCGCGATGGCGATTTCAGGCGGTCTGGCCGGTTTAATGTCCTTGAACGAAATTTTAGGGGTGCAAGAGCGGGTGATTTTGAACTTCACCTCCGGCTATGGCTTTACCGGCATTGCGGTTGCGTTGATGGGGCGAAACCATCCTGTCGGGATTTTATGTGCCAGCCTGTTATTTGGTGCGCTTTATCAGGGCGGGGCAGAGCTGGATTTTGAATTTCAAACCATTACCCGTGAAATGGTATTGATGATCCAGGGGCTGATCATCCTGTTTTCCGGCGCGCTGGCCTATTTATTTGTGCCGCTTGTTACGCGCATTTATTTGCGCCTGAAACCCTCTGCCGGGGGCGCGCATGGCTGACCTCTGGATACAGTTTTTATTAACAATTGATGCCACCTTGCGTGTCGCCACCCCGTTGATTTTATGTGCGATGGCCGGCCTGTTTTCTGAGCGATCCGGCATTATAGATATCTCGCTGGAAGGCAAAATGTTGATGGCCGCTTTTGCCGCTGGTACGCTGGCGGCGCTGACAGGCTCTGCCCTGATAGGGCTGGTAGGGGCCATTGCGGTTTCGGTATTGTTTAGCCTTGTTCACGGTTTTGCCTGTATCACCCATAAGGGCAATCAGGTTATTTCCGGGCTGGCCATCAACATACTTGCCTCCGGCCTGACGGTGACGCTGGGCATTGCGATCTTTGCCAAGGGCGGGCAAACACCCATGCTTGGCCGCGATGCGCGGTTTGGCGCGATTGACCTGCCTTTTGCCGAAGCGGCTAATGCCCTGCCCTTTATAGGACCGATTTATAAAGAGATCATATCCGGGCATAATATTCTGGTCTGGGTCGCGCTGGCGGCTGTCTGGATAACCAGCCGGGTTGTTTTCAGAACCGCTTTTGGTCTGCGCCTGCGCGCGGTTGGTGAAAAGCCCGAAGCGGTAGATACAGCCGGTATCAGCGTTTCCGGCTTGCGCTATCGTGCGGTGATTATTGCCGGTATTTTATGCGGCATTGCCGGGGCTTATCTGTCTATCGCCCATGGGGCAGGGTTTGTGCGCGAGATGACAGCCGGTAAGGGCTATATTGCGCTGGCCGCTCTTATCTTTGGGAATTGGCGGCCAGTCCCCGCTTTGGCGGCCTGTTTGATGTTCGGTTTTCTGGATGCGGTGGCGGCGCGTTTACAAGGAGTGGAGGTTCCGGTTCTTGGCCAGATCCCTACCGATCTTATTTTGGTTTTGCCTTATGTGCTGACCGTTATTCTGCTGGCAGGCTTTATTGGCAAGGCAACACCGCCGCGTGCCATCGGCACCCCTTATATAAAGGAGCGATAATATGTCAGATGCGCTGATAGCGGCCGCGATAAATGCCATGCCGCTGGCCTATGCCCCCTACAGCCAGTTTCAGGTAGGCGCGGCCATTGAAGATGAAAATGGGCATATCCATACAGGGGTGAATGTGGAAAATGCAGCCTATCCTGTGGGCAGCTGTGCCGAAGCAGGGGCTATCGCGGCGATGATAGGGGCGGGGGGCAGAAAAATCACCCGTATCGCAATAGCTGGACGCGGCGATCTTTTATGTACTCCTTGCGGTGGATGCCGCCAGCGGATACGCGAATTTGCCGTAGCAGATATGGATATTTTTATTTGTGATGAACAGGGCTTGCGTCAGCATTTCACCCTTGCTGAATTACTGCCCCACAGCTTTGGGCCAGATAATCTTGGCTAACTGCCTGTTGCTGGTTCAGGTGTTATAGATTCTGTCTCCCGCATCGCCCAGACCAGGCAATATATAGCATTGGTCATTTAATTCGCGGTCGAGGGCAGCGGTAATAATCGGAATATCCGGATGGGCAGCGCTAAAGGCGGCCACCCCTTCAGGGGCAGCTACCAGACAGCAAAAAACAATATCTGTTACCCCTTTTGCTTTTAGCCTGTCTGCGGTCACGATAGCAGAGCCGCCTGTGGCAAGCATCGGATCGGTCATAATTACCTGTCTGGCAGAAATGTCAGCAGGGAGCTTTTCATAATAAAATTCGGCTTCATGGGTCTCGGGGTGACGCTGCAAGCCAATATGGCCAATTGCCGCTTCTGGCAAAATGACGCTCAACGCATCTGCCATTCCGTTTCCTGCCCGCAAGATAGACACAATACAGGGTGCCGGCTCTGGCAAGGCAGCTGCCTTTGTGGTTTCCAGAGGGGTTTCCACTTCGATACTCTCTGTTTTGATATGCCGAAAAACAGCCGCACTCATCAGCCCGGTTAATTCAAACAGGGTTCGGCGAAAACCCTGGGGCGCGGTGTCTTTATGACGTAATTTTGCCAGTTTAACCTCTATCAGGGGGTTTTCCAGCACTTCCAGCATTTTGAAATCTGTTGAGCGGGTCATTATCGGTTATCCTCTGGCCACTTATCTTCATGATAGCCGAGTTTAACGTGCTTTTCGGGCAGGTACAATGCAGTCAATATCTGGCCGGAATATGTGTTTTTAACTGGACATTTTTACAAGGCTGATTTAGCCAGTGGGCAGTCAGGTGTGATGTACCTGTATTGAGGCAGATAAACAGGCAGCCTCACCCATATAACTCTGGCAAATATAAGACGATTGATTAGTGGCAAAGCTGTATTTTTCTTACTCGGCGATGAATGCTGGCAAGACAACAATATTGTTGCAAGCCTCGCATAATTATCAGGAGCGCGGTATGCAAACATTGTTGCTGACCGCTGCGCTGGATGACAGGGCCGGTACTGGCATTATTGCCTCGCGCATTGGCCTGTCTGCCCCCGCCCATAGTTTTGATAGCCAGACAGATTTGCTGGCAGAATTATTGCCTATCTATCAAAAAACCGGGCTGGCCTGTTTGCTGGTAGATGAAGCCCAGTTTTTGACCCCGCACCAGGTCTGGCAACTTTCTGTTCTGGCAGATGATTACAATTTGCCGGTAATGTGTTATGGCTTGCGTACCGATTTTCAGGGCAAGCTGTTTCCGGGATCAGCAGAATTGCTGGCTATCGCGGATGTGGTGCGCGAAATCCGCACCATCTGTCATTGCGGAAGCAAGGCGACTATGGTTATCCGTCAAACGGCTACGGGCGATATTGTAACAGACGGCGCCCAGATTGAAATTGGCGGTAATGATAAATATGTCTCTTTATGCCGTAAACACTGGAAGGAGGCGGTGCAATATGATGCCAAAAAATGATGCGCTCTTGCGCGCCGCTTCAACCGCATTGCTGGTGATAGATGTACAAAATGATTTTTGCCCGGGCGGCCAGCTGGCGGTAGAGGCAGGCGATGCGATTATTGCCCCTGTTAATGCGATGATAGATATCGCTGAAAATGTTGTGGCCACGCAGGATTGGCATCCCGCAGGGCATTCCAGCTTTGCGTCCAGCCATGCAACTGCCAGCCCGTTTGATACCATAGAAATGGCCTATGGGGCGCAGACATTATGGCCGGATCATTGTGTGCAAAACAGCATGGGCGCTGCGTTTCATTCCGGGCTGAGAACAGAGGCGTTTCAAATGATTGTACGCAAGGGCTTTCGCGCCTCTGTCGATAGCTATTCGGCCTTTTTTGAAAATGATCATAAAACCATTACAGGTCTGGATGGCTATTTGCGCAGCCGGCAGATTGACCGGCTGGTTCTGGCCGGGCTGGCCACCGATTATTGCGTGGCTTTTTCTGCGCTGGATGCGGCCGCGCTGGGCTATCAGGTATCGGTGGTATTGCCTGCCTGCCGGGCCATAGATTTACAAGGGTCTCTGGCTGCCCGGATAACAGCCATGCAGGATGCCGGTATTATTTTGCTCGAAGATGTGCCGACCTTGTAGCTGTATCAATCCATAGAATATCAAGCTGTTTTTATAGAAAGTTAACATAAGATGCGTGAAGAGCTTCGCAATATTGCCATTATTGCTCATGTGGACCATGGCAAAACAACCCTGATCGATTCGATCATGAAACAAAGTGGTATGTTCCGGGAAAATCAGAAAATTGATGAACGGATCATGGATTCAGGCGATCTGGAAAAAGAGCGCGGCATTACCATTCTTGCCAAGCCTACCTCCGTGCGCTGGCGCGATATCCGTATCAATATTATCGATACGCCTGGCCATGCCGATTTTGGGGGCGAGGTAGAGCGTGTCCTGCATATGGCCGACGGGGTCATCCTGTTAACCGATGCCGCAGAGGGGCCAATGCCGCAGACAAAATTTGTACTTGGCAAAGCGCTGGCACTCGGACTGCGGCCGATGGTGATTATCAATAAGGTGGATAAGCCTGATAGCCGGCCAGAAGAAGTGGTTGATGAGGTGTTTGATTTGTTTGTGGCGCTCGATGCCAATGATGATCAGCTCGATTTTCCCATTCTCTATGCCTCTGGCCGTGATGGCTGGTGCGTCAAGGAACTGGGCGATGAACGCAGCTCTCTTGACCCGTTGCTGGAGACGATTATCAACCATGTCCCTGCCCCGCAAGCCGATATAAATGCGCCATTTGCGATGCTGGCAACCTTGCTGGATTCAGATCAGTTTCTGGGGCGTTGCCTGACCGGACGGGTGATGCAGGGTCAGATTTCTGTGAATGATTCTGTGCGTGCGCTCAGCCTGGATGGCAAGGTGGTGGAAAGCGGCAGATTGACAAAATTGCTGCGGTTTGAAGGTACAGAAAGAGTGCCGGCAGAGGCGGTAGCTGCAGGCGATATCGTCTGTATTGCAGGGCTGTCCAAAGCCTCTGTTTCCGATACAATTGCCAGTCCGCAGGTTACACAGCCGCTTGCCTCTACCCCGATTGACCCGCCTACCATGTCGGTAACTATCTCGGTAAATGACAGCCCCTTTGCCGGAACAGAAGGCAAAAAAGTTACCTCTACCATGATCCGCGAGCGGCTTTTGGCCGAAGCAGAGGTGAATGTGGCCATCACTTTTGCAGAAAGTGAAAATCGGGACAGTTTTGAAATTGGCGGACGCGGCGAATTGCAGCTGGGTGTATTGATCGAAACCATGCGCCGGGAAGGCTTTGAGATGACAGTTTCTCGGCCAAAAGTCCTCTATCGCATGATAGAGGGTCAGCGCCATGAACCGCTGGAAGAAATTATCATTGATGTGGATGCAGATTATGCCAGCCCGGTGATAGATACCCTTAATCAGCGCAAGGCTGAAATGGTGGATATGCGTAATGCCGGCTCTGGCAAGACGCGGCTGGTCTTCCTGGCGCCATCACGCGGCCTTATCGGCTATCAGGGCAGATTTCTGACCGAAACACGCGGCACAGGGGTATTGAACCGCGTATTTCACAGCTATGCCCCCTATAAAGGTGATATTAGTGGGCGTCGCAATGGTGCGCTGGTCTCTACCGAAACCGGGCAGGCGGTTGCCTATGCGTTGTTTAATTTACAGGATAGAGGGGTGATGTTTGTCTCGCCCCAGGACAAGGTCTATGAGGGGATGGTTGTGGGCGAGCATAACCGAGACAATGATCTGGGCGTTAATGTGCTAAAGGGCAAGAAACTGACCAATGTTCGTGCCTCTGGCTCGGATGATGCCATTTTGCTGACCCCCCCGCGCCGCCTGACACTCGAAGATATGATGGCCTATATCAATGCAGACGAGCTGGTTGAGGTAACCCCGCTTAGCCTGCGCTTGCGTAAACGCCATCTTGACCCGCATGAGCGGAAAAGAGCCGCCAGAACCGGCACAGAATAATCAGCATAAAGCCCCTTGCCTGTCTGGTTGCGCCATTCAGCAAGGGGCAAATGTCGGTTTTGTAACAGACTGCGTTGATAAATCCCGCCCATCATAAGAGATGGTGATGTGTTGTTTTCCTGACTATCGGAGGCGGAAAATGCAAACTCTGATATGCAAGAAATGTGGTACACAATTTAAATGTGGCTCAACAAAAGACCGTTCCTGCTGGTGTATGAGCCTGCCCAATATGACAGGTAATTTTGACCTGGCAGATAGCTGTTTATGCCCGGATTGCCTGACAGCAGGGCAGGCAAAAGCGATCACGCGCCAGAAAAAAAAGCAAAAAGCCCAGCGTCAGGCCGAACGCGACTTGCGAAGCACGCCATAAGCAAACGCTCAAAAATACAATATATAGACAAAAATTGTTTGAACTATACCTTATATAGTTGTATTTAGGATTATAGGCCTGTTTATCTGCCATATAGCATGGAGCAGATGCATTGGTTTTTGGATATGTGGTGCATCTGTTTATCTGGCAGGCTTGTTCGTAATGGGTTTTGCTTGAATTGTGTTTGATCGCAACTTCATCGTTCCTCCAGGCTTGTCGCCCTCAACTGTGCTGGTGGCGGCAAGTCTCAGTCAAGACACCTTTTTATCCGGACAGTTTCCTGCCCATTTGCTAATCGCCTGATTTTCTTGCCAGGCCGGGATAGCCCTAATATATTTATCTGGTTTTGGAATATCATTTTTTACAGGCTGTACCCTTATGATAGAAGACCCCCCCTTATTAAAGGTAAAGAAAACTAGACGCCGTCCAACGCCCGAGCAGATTGCCGCTTTTGAAAATGTGCCTACTGGCCAGATTGTCGATGCAAGGGGCGGGCGCGGGGCGGTACATTTATCGATTTCCCGGCAGACAAAATTGCCTGCCAGCGGGCGGTCTGTTGCTGGCCCTGCTTTAACAGCTGAAAATGCTTCTGCAGATGTGCTGGCCTCTTTTGCGGCTATCCATTATGCCAAAAAGGGCGATATTCTTATAGCCGGATTTGCCGGTAATCAAAGCTGTGCAGGGGCAGGAGACAGGCTATGCGGTATGCTGATAAATGCAGGGATCAAAGCACTGGTGATGGATTGTCCGGTGCGCGATATTCACGGCATTAACGAAATTGATTTTCCGGTCTGGGCAACCGGCATCACCCCGGCAACGCCTTTTATGACCGGGCCGGGTCGCGTGGGGTTTGGCCTTGATTTTGGCGGCCAGCATATTTGCGACGGGGATATGGTAATAGCTGATATTGACGGGGTTGTTATTGTGCCTTTTTCGGAAATAGATAGCGTTATCAATGCCTTGAAAAAGGTTCAAAAGCTGGAAGCTGCCCTGGATGCGCGTGTGGCAGACGGGCTGATCACCCATGATAAAATTGCCAGTCTGATAGAAAAGGGGCAGATTGAGATAACAGATGACTAGCCTGGCTTTTTTATGCGTATAAAATAGAGAAAAAAAAGGAGCGTAAAACAGCGCGATCTGGCCGGGATTATTTGTCTGGCAAAATAATCGCTCTTTATTGGAAATAATGTTTAACAATTTGAAATTCGGGTTTTTGAAATGACGATTAAATCTTTACTGGATATTGGCGAGGACAAGGATATAGCGCTCACCGCCCCTGCTCGCCCTTCTATGTCTTATGCACAGCTTCGCACCCATATCGAAGCCATTGGCGGCCAGCTGGCTGGCAAGGGGCTGGCAGCAGGGGACAGGGTGGCGATTGTTCTGCCAAATGGCCCGGAAATGGCCTCTGCCTTTCTGGCTGTGGCCAGCTATATGTCGGCTGCCCCTTTGAACCCTGCCTATAAACAGGCAGAATATGAATTTTATCTCGAAGATTTGCGCCCGAAGCTGGTGATTGTTGGCGAGGGTAGCAGCAATCCGGTGGTCGCTGCTGCGGCCAAACTGGGCATTGAGGTGGCAGAGGCACGAGTTGCCAAAGATGCCCCTGCCGGCAGCTTTGCCCTATTTGATGAACAGGCCGTAGCCCAGCCTGCCGGTGCAGAAGATGAAGCGCTGGTTTTGCATACATCCGGAACAACCTCACGTCCAAAAGTTGTACCCCTGCTGCAAAAAAATATTCTGGCTTCTGCGCGTAATATTGCCGCCAGCCTGGAGCTGGACAAAGCCGATCATTGTTTGAATATCATGCCGCTTTTTCATATTCACGGTCTGATAGCGGTATTGGCTGCCTCTATGGGCAAGGGGGCATCTGTGTGCTGTTCAGCCGGATTTAACGCCTTGCAATTTTTTGATCTGGCCACACAGGAAAAAATCAGCTGGTATTCAGGCGTGCCGACCATGCATCAGGCGATTTTGCTGCGTGCTCAGCGCAATCCCGATGCGGCTAAATCTTTGGGTCTGCGCTTTATCCGTTCTTCTTCTGCCTCGCTTCCGCCAGCGGTGTTTGAAGCATTGAATGCCGCCTTTGGCTGTCCGGTTATCGAAGCCTATGGCATGACAGAGGCCGCCCATCAGATGACGTCCAATCCGCTTGGCACGGGCAGGCAAAAAGCCGGTTTTGTGGGTACTGTCACCAATCCGGAGGTTTGTATTCTGGATAGCGACGGCACTGTCCAGCCACAGGGAAGCGAGGGCGAGGTATCTATTCGCGGCGAAAATGTGACACCGGGCTATGAAAATAACGATGCCGCCAATGCCAGCAGCTTTACCAATGGCTGGTTCAGAACTGGCGATCAGGGCTATTTCGATGCCGATGGCTATCTGAAAATCACTGGCCGATTAAAAGAGATAATCAATCGGGGGGGAGAGAAAATCTCGCCGCTGGAGGTGGATAATGTCCTAATGGAACACCCCGCTATCCAGCAGGTGGTGACCTTTGCTGTTGAGGATAAAATGCTGGGTGAGGATGTGGCGGCAGCGGTGGTGCTGGCCGAAGGGGCAAGCCTGAGCGAGGCCGAGCTAAAGGAATATGCCAATGCCCATCTGGCAAAATTTAAAGTGCCAAAACATATCCGTTTTCTGGATGAAATTCCAAAAGGGGCAACCGGCAAGCTGCAACGTATTGGTCTGGCAGAAAAGCTGGGATTATAAAGCCAGAAAAAAGACAGCGCATGGCGGATTAAAAGAGAAATATTATGACAAAAATCTGTATCTATGGGGCGGGGGCAATTGGCGGTTATATGGCCGCTTGCCTTGACCGCGCCGGGGCAGAGGTGAGCCTGATTGCCAGAGGCCCGCACCTGGCCGCTATTCGCGAAAAAGGGTTGCGGCTGTTAAAAGATGGGCAGGTATCTGACCATCGGTTGCGTGCCACCGATAATCCGGCAGAGCTGGGCGAGCAGGATTATATCATTCTGGCGCTAAAGGCACATGGCATCCCCCATATTATTGATCAGATGAAGCCGTTAATGGGCGCAGATACAGCCATTGTGTCGGCGGTAAATGGGCTGCCCTGGTGGTATTTCTATCAGGCCAACACAGGGACTATTCTGGATAATCAGCCTTTACAATCGGTTGACCCGGGCGGGCGCATCTATTCTGAAATTGGGGCAGAGCGCGCGATTGGCTGTGTGGTCTATCCTGCTTGTGAAATTGCCGAGCCCGGTGTTATACAGCATATGGATGGCGAACGTTTTAGCCTTGGCGAGCCCTCTGGCGAGGCAAGCGAGCGGGTTAAAACCCTCAGCCAATTGCTAATAGCAGGTGGTTTAAAAGCCCCGCAAAAAAAACGTATCCGTGATGAGATATGGGTAAAATTATGGGGCAATTGCTCATTCAACCCTGTTTCTGCGCTGACCGGGGCAAGCCTGGATGAAATTGGCAATGACCCTGCTTGCCGCCATCTGGTGCATATGATAATGGCCGAGTGCCAGCAAATTGGCGAGGCGGTGGGCGTGCGCTTTAATGTCAGCATTGAAGATAGAATTGAAGGGGCAGCACGGATTATCGGGCATAAGCCGTCCACCCGTCAGGATATCGAGGCAGGCAGACCACTGGAAATTGACCCGCTGGTAACTGCAGTTCTGGAATTGGCAGACCGGCTGGGGATAGAGACGCCGACGCTGGCACATATCACCGCTTTATTGAAATTACAGGCGCGCACACTTGGCTTATATGGGCGCTAGGGACAGTTTTTTTGGGGGTAAAAGTGGCGGAAAACCTATTTGATGTTCGGGGCAAAACCGCCCTTATTACGGGGGCATCGCGCGGTATCGGCTTTGCCCTTGCACGCGGTCTGGGCATGGCAGGGGCCAGCATCATTCTTAATGGCCGCAATCAGACTGCATTGGACAAGGCGGTAGTCGAGCTGAAAAAAGACGGGGTAGAGGTGCAAAGCTGCGCCTTTGATGTGAGCGATCACGATGAAAGCAAAAAAGCGATTGACGGGCTGGAAGCAGGCGGCACAGCCATTGATATTCTAGTCAATAATGCCGGTATGCAGCATCGCGCCCCGCTAGAGGCATTCGAGATAGATAAATTTGACCAGTTGCTTGCCACAAATTTGAGATCTGTCTTTATTGTCAGCCAGGCGGCGGCAAAATATATGCTGGCACGCAAGGCCGGGAAAATTATCAATATCGCTTCGGTGATGAGCTTGCTGGCACGCCCGTCTGTTGCGCCCTATACCGCATCAAAAGGGGCGGTAAGCAGCCTAACCAAGGGCATGGCAGCCGACTGGGCAGCAAAGGGGCTGAATTGCAATGCGATCGCCCCGGGCTATTTCAGAACCGAATTAAATGAAGCACTGACCGCCAATCCGGAATTTAATGAATGGCTAATTGCGCGCACGCCGGCAGGGCGCTGGGGCGAGACGCATGAACTGGTGGGGGTATGTGTTTTTTTGGCCTCATCTGCTTCTGATTTCGTAAATGGCCAGACCATTTTTGTGGATGGCGGTATGACCGCAACTGTCTAGTGTGATGCAGGCAGATTACGTCATTATCGGGGCAGGGTCAGCGGGGTGTGTTCTGGCCGCCAGATTAAGTGAAGACCCGAAGGTAAATGTTATTCTGGTAGAGGCAGGCGGGCATGATGCACGCCTGTCGGTACAAGTGCCAGGCGGGTTTGTCCATACAATGGTCAATCCAAAAGTGAACTGGATGTATCAGACAGAACCAGAGGCCGAATTGCATGGTCGGCGCATGGCGATGCCGCGCGGGCGCATTTTGGGCGGCACATCCTCTATCAATGGTATGTTATATGTACGCGGCCAGAAAGAGGATTTCGATGATTGGCAGGCAGCTGGCAATCCGGGCTGGTCTTATGATGCGGTGCTGCCCTATTTTATCAAATCTGAAAATAGCCGGGAATTATTACAGGCTGCCACAGAAAATGGGCAAAAAATAGATGATCAATATCATGGCCAGCTTGGGCCATTGTCGGTGTCAGCGCTTCGGCTGGGGGCAAATATTCTGGATGATGTGTGCCGTGCGGCTTGCCAACAGGGCTATGCGGAAAATGATGATTATAACGGTCAGAGCCAGGCCGGATTTGGTTATTTTCAGGTAACCCAAAAACACGGCCAGCGCCATTCGGCCTATCGGGCATTTTTGCATCCTGTCCGTCATCGCAAAAATCTGCATATTTTAAAAAATGCTCAGGCAATGCGGCTATTATTCAGTGCCGCAGACAGACATGAAATTTCAGGGGTTCAGATATTTTATCGCGGTAAGGCGCAGCAAGTAACCGCCACCAGAGAAGTGATTTTGGCCGCCGGGGCGTTTGGCTCACCACAATTATTGGAGCTTTCCGGCATTGGTCGTCCCGATATTCTGAGGCCAGCTGGAATAAAGGTTCGCCATGCTTTGGACGGGGTGGGCGAGCATTTAAGCGATCATTTCCTTACCCGCCTGACCTGGCGCCTTGCCCCGAATAGCTCTTTGAATGAAACCAGCCGCGGGATAGCTCTGCTGAGGGAAATAGCCCGTTATGCGCTGTTCCGAAAAGGCAGCCTGTCTCTTACTGCCGGTTTGCTGGCAGGGTTTGTTTCCAGCGACCCGAATGAAACCCGGCCAGATATTCAATATCACATTGCCCATGCCAGCTTTGCCAATCCGGCCAAGCGTATTTTTGACCGCTTTCCCGGCCTGACTATTGGCCCCTGTCCCTTGCGCCCACATAGCCGGGGATATGTGCATATCCGCTCATCCGATCCCTTTGCACCGCCCTCTATCCAGTTTAATTACCTCAGCGCGGATAAAGATAAAGAAGTGCTGGTAAGGGGGATGGAAATTGCCCGCGATATTATGCGCGCACCGGCGATGAAGGGGCTGGCAGTAGCAGAAGAACGGCCGGGCAGCGTTATGGACTCAAAAGAAGAGCTGCTGGCATTTGCCCGCCAGACCGGCAATACGGTTTATCATCCGGCCTGTAGTTGCCGTATGGGTCCTGACCCGAAAGCAGGTGATGTGGTTGACAGTCGCCTTCGGGTACATGGGCTAAGGGGTTTGCGTATTGCAGATGCCTCTATCATGCCGATTATCACCTCAGGCAACACCCATGCCCCGACCGTGATGATAGCGGAAAAAGCAGCAGATATGATTAAGACAGGCTAAACTGGCTGATGAGGTGGGGCGAGGTGATGGACTAATTGCCCATTTTTTGGGTGATTTCGGCCAGGACAGGTTCTGTCTGCAAACCTTTTGACAGATCGCGCCGAACACTTATCCAGCGCAAATGAATAGAATTGCGTACAATCAGCTCGTCATTTTTCTTGAAATCATCAATCACAGGCGCCCAATCCAGTAGCGCTTGTGCGCTGGTCTGAAAGGCAGAATCCCCCTCGGCCGCCTGTCGATAATCTGTTTTCTGGCAACGTTTTTCGTTATTTTTAATCGCGGCCTGGAAAACGCCCGGTTCCACATCTTCCTGTTCTATCTTCTCCAGGATGGCGGCGATCAGCTGCCGGGCTATTCTTGCGCAATATTTTTGATCTGCCTGCTCTGCCTTATGAAATTGGGCGGCGGCAAAAATAGAGAGATCCGCAACACAGGCGGCGAAAATATGCCATCTGGCGATCTTTAGCGAGGCCAGATATTCATCATTTTCAAATAGTTTCGGCCATTGTGTACCGGCTCTGGTTTTGATGTAGGTATATAGGGTGACCTGGCTGACAAACGAGCATTGTTTTTCAATAAAATCTGCTAGTTGGTCATATTCTGCAAGGGTCGGGGTCGTATCATATCGCAGCATATTTGCGATGTTTTTAAGGAAATTGATCAATTGTTTAACCCTGATTTGCCGAACTGTTTTGACTAATTTGCCTTATTAGCCTATCCTAAGGCAACTAGTTCCGGGGGGGATTATTCATAACCGTAAACAAAGCGCTGGTAATCCAGCGTTTTAGGCACAGGTTATGAGGCAAATTTTCTCTTCTGTTCTAGTCCGATAGACTAATGGGGAGAAAACTTTATGTCTTCGAAAAAAGAGCAACACTGGGCAAAGACCAGGTCGCTTACCTTTACCGTTCTGGCGGTTTGGGCGATCTTTTCCTTTGTCATTCACTGGGCAGGTGAAGGGTTAAACAGCCCGTCATTCCCTGGCGCATATTTTATGGCTGGCATGGGATCGCAAATTGCCTTCGCCATTCTGGTTTTCTGGTTCGCCTCTCGTCAGAATAAAATCGACGAAGAGTTCGGTCTGGAAGAGAAATAAGGGGGCCGGATTATGATTAGACTAGAAGGTGGATTTGTCGCCAATCTGGGTAAAGTCTATGGACTTTACACGCTTGGCTTCCTTGGTTTTGTAATTTTAATGGGCATTCTGGAAGCCGCTGGTGTTGAAAACACCATCATTGGCTGGATGTTCGTTGCCTTTACCGTTCTGATTTACGCCCTGATCGGGGTGTTGTCACGGACAATGGAATCCGACCAATATTATGTGGCTGGCCGTGAAGTGCCTGCTGTTTATAATGGTATGGCAACGGCTGCGGACTGGATGTCCGGTGCGTCCTTTATCGCGATGGCAGGTGGTATTTACCTCAAAGGCTATCCATATATGGCGTTCCTGGTCGGCTGGACAGGCGGTTATGTGCTGGTGGCCTCGCTGATTGCGCCATATTTGCGTAAATTTGGTGCCTATACTGTGCCAGATTTTATCGGGACACGTTATGGCGGTAATCTGGCGCGTTTCTGTGCGGTGATAATTCTGGTGGTTGCATCCTTTACCTATGTGACAGCCCAGATCAACGGTACAGGTACAGTAGCTGCCCGCGCCCTTCAAATTCCATTTGAACTGGGTGTATGGATCGGTCTGGCAGGTATCTTGTTCTGCTCGATGCTGGGCGGTATGCGTGCGGTGACCTGGACACAGGTAGCCCAGTATATCGTGCTGATTGTGGCCTATTTGATCCCGGTTTTTTGGATGTCAAACAAGCTTGGCTATGGTCTTATCCCGCATCTGGCTCAATTTGAAGCGGTTGGCCGTGTGCAAGAGCTGGAATCCATTCTGGGTGTTGGAACATTAATGCCAACAGCAGAAGCACAAGCCGCAGCCGGTGGCCTGGCCGCCCTGAAAGTGGGCATCAATGATGCTAGCGAAGGTTTCATGGAAAAGTGGAAGTTCTTCACATTGGTATTGTGTATGATGGCTGGTACAGCTTCTCTGCCACACGTTCTGATGCGCTACTTCACCACCGATTCTGTACGCAATGCGCGTAAATCAGTGGGTTGGTCATTGCTGTTTATTTGTGGTCTGTATCTGACCGCACCTGCTTTGGCGACCTTTACCAAGCTGTCTCTGCTTGACCCGAATGTCGCAACCAGCATCATTGGCAAATCTGTTTCCGAGGTAACAAACCTTGAATGGATTCAGCAATGGAGCAATGTTGGCTTCTTGAAAGTGGTAGATGGTAATGGCGATGGCATCGTGCAGATCAATGAATTTTTCATGCGCGGTGATATTGTTGTGCTGGCAACCCCTGAAATGGCGGGTCTGCCTTATGTGATCTCTGGTCTGGTGGCCGCAGGGGGTCTGGCAGCAGCGATGTCAACAGCCGATGGTCTGTTGCTGGCGATTGCAAACGCTCTGTCACATGATCTGTATTACAAGATTATCGATCCAAAAGCAGACACTAAAACACGTCTGATTGTGGCACGTATCCTGTTGGTCTGTATCGGTGCGGCAGGGGCATTTGTGGCTTCATTGAAACTTACCTCAATTCTTGGGGCGGTGGCCTGGGCATTCTGTTTTGCCAATTCCGGCCTGTTCTTCCCATTGGTGTTGGGTGTTTGGTGGAAGCGGGCTAACCGGGCTGGCGCAATTGCCGGTATGGTTGGTGGTTTTGGTGCCGGTGCATGGTATCTGTATATGGTACAGTTTGCTGGCATGACCCCATGGATGGGTATCGATGGTCTGCGCTTTGGTATGATCGGTATGCCGGTCAGTCTGGTCCTGATGATTGTTGTCAGCCTGATGACCGAAGAGCCAGATGCTGAAACCCAGAAAATGGTGGATGAAATCAGAATCCCGAGCGGTAAGGTTGTCTCTGGCAACTAATCCTTGTCGATGATGATAAGCTAAAAAATTATAGAAGAGCGGCGGCCAAAGCCTCGCTCTTCTTTTCATTTTAAACATAGATAAAGAGGCAAGCTGTGTCAGAATATCCAATCTGGATTATTATAATCGATTATTTAATGGGCGCGATGATGTGGACATTGGTAGGCCGCTTTGGGATGTCCATATTTTTGCAGGATAATTCTGATTTCTTTTTCATGCGGGTGTTTGTAAAATTCACCCAGCCAATTATCAATCTTTGTGCCCCTATTACGCCCGGCTTTTTAATAGAACGCTTAAAGCCGCTCTATGTCGCCTGGTTTTTCTTTATGATACGTTTTTCACGCCCATCACGCTATTGCTGGGATATAGCGTGATGGGCGTGTTGTCTTTTCCGCTGGAATCTGAAATTGCCAACATCATCTATGATATTGGCAAGATATTTACCGGCCGTTAATCAGCAGAGCCAGACAAGGCAAAAGGCCGTATGTTTTCACATACGGCCTTCCTTTTATAATCGAGCCTTAGGGTAGGGAAGAATAGGAGACGGCTCGGTTATAATTTGTTTAATGCCGTTTTACAAAGGTGGCGGCATACATTGTTTTCCCCTCAAACAGATGCGTGATCTCATAGCCATCACTGGCAAAAT
>CBFIAD010000021.1:4867-25636 GCA_965660495.1 Puniceispirillaceae bacterium (SeqCode) | reverse complement strand
CGGTGTTAATCGGATTTGCGGGTACGCTGGTGATTATTCGCCCTGGTTTTGACAGTTTTCACCCCGCCCTTCTTTTGCCGTTTTGTGCAGCTTTCTTATTTGCCGGCCGACAGATAATCTCGCGCTTTTTATCCGGGATTGACCGTACCGAAACCACGGTTGCCTATACCGCGATTGCCTCTACTATTCTGCTTAGCCTGCCACTACCCTTTGTGTGGGTAAATCCGCAAACCCAGAGCGAATTTTTGTTGATCCTGGGTATGGCCAGCATGGCGGCCATGGGGGAATTGCTGGTCATCAAGGCATTGGAAATTGCCCTGGCTGTTGTGGTTTCGCCCATGCAATATACGATTATCATCTGGTCCAGCTTTTACGGCTTTATGGTCTTTGACCAGTTGCCGGACATCTATACGCTTGGTGGGACAGCTATTATCATTCTTTCCGGTCTCTACACCCTGCATAGAGAGCGTTTGCGCACCCGTAACAAACAGAATTAATTCTGCGACAAATCAATGAATGACAAAAATCCTTAATAGCTGGATTTGTTGCGCTGAAAAAAGATGTTTTACTTTCGAGCGATATATGCGCAATCACATGGATTTGAATATTCTGGAAGAACAGCAGCGTTTCCCGCGCGAGGAATAAGGCTAAGTTGTCTGTTTTTCAAAAGAGCATAAAAAAATTTTACGATATGCACATTCCTCTACTTGTTTTTTAAGAATTTTTGCTCGAAAGTTGTTCAACCTTGCAGATCCCCTGCAAGATAAGGATAGCGCGAGAGGCAGTTTTGCCGGGTCGCGGCCAATGACAAGTAGAAATGGATAAAGATATGTCAGCGATTACCCCTGATTTGTTAGATAATATTCGCAGTCAATTTGCCCAGATTGATAGCTGCCCGGTACAGGGACAGCGTGTGTTTTTTGAAAATGCTGGCGGGGCGCTTACCCTCAATAGCGTGGTGGATTGCTCAAAAACCTATGCCGCAATTCCCGATAATCAGGGGCGGGATAATCCTGGCTCGCACGAGCTGGTACGGGTGATTAACCAGGCAAAGGCAGATTTGCGGGTCTTTATGAATGCCCCGGATGGCCAGTTTTTCGTTGGGGAAAGCGGCACAGAACTGATTTTCAGATTGGTGATGAATGCCTGTCTGGGTACCGCATCAGACGGGATTGTTCTTGGCTCGACGGTTGAGCATCCTGCCACCAGAAGTGCCTGTCATCGCTGGGCGGCCATTTCTGGCAAAACACACAAGCTGATCGCCCATGATGATGCGCGCGGTCTGGTGAGCGCAGAAGATTACGCCAAAGCAGTAACCCCTGATACGCGCGTTGCAACAATTTTGCATACCTCGCCTGTTACCGGCATGGGCATGGATGTAGCGGCGATTTCCAAAGCTATTCGCGCGGTTGCCCCGGATTGCTTTATCATCGTGGATGGTATTCAGCACGCTGCCCATGGGCTGATGGATATCGCGGCCTATAATATTGATGGCTATGTGATCTCGCCTTATAAAATGTTTTCGCGTCATGGCTATGGTCTGGCCTGGATTTCTGATCGCCTAACCCATTTGCCGCATGATAGCCTGGTTGATGGGCCAGCTGAAAATTGGGAGCTTGGTACACGCGATACTGGCTCTTATGCCACTATGCTGGAAGTGATGAATTATCTGGATTGGCTGGGTGGACAGGTTGCCCCCGATGCAAAGGGCCGGGACAGATTTGTTGCTGCTGGCAAGGCTATCCATGACCATGAAAAAACCCTGACAGATGCGATGATCCATGGGACAGGCAATCTGGACGGGCTGGCAGAAATGGAAAAGGTACATATTATTGGCGGGGTGGATAACCCGGCACGTGAAGGGTTGGTCTCTTTATATGTGGACGGTATGTCTTCTGTGGATGTGGTTGCCAAATTAAATGCCCAAGGCATCCGCACCCATCTTCGCAAAGCAGACCATTATTCTGGCAATATCCTGAACCCTCTGGGGCTGGATGGCTGTGTTCGGGTGTCGATGTGCCATTACAATTCCACTCATGAGGTGGCACAATTCCTAGCCGCGATGAAAGAAATAGCTGCCTAGATTAAAGATAAAAAAATCAGCTGGCCGGCGATTGTTTCTGTCGAGAGATGATCGCCAGCCCGCCAAAAACCAGCACACAAGCCAGAATATGAAACAGATGTAATGCCTCATTTAAAATGAGGATACCAAGTGCTGCGCTATAGACAGGTACCAGATTGCTGAACACGCCCGCCCGCGCAGGGCCAATTAAATCGACCCCCCGCATATAAAATATCTGTGATAAAAAAGACGGCACAAGTGCCACAAACAGGATAACCAGCCAGCTTTGTATATCATCTGGCCATAATAGGCCGGTGGTCAGGCTTTCAGCTAATAACAGGGGCAGCGATAACAGCCATGCCGCAATCGCCAGAAAGAACATCATTGTGAAATTGCCTATTTGCGGGCGGTTACGCAATCCGATCGTATAGCCGCTATAGAACAGACAGGCCAGCAACATCAGCCAGTCTCCCTGATTGATGGCCAGCTGGGCCAATATCTGGACATCGCCCTTTGCGATAATAATGACCACCCCTATCATGGTCAGGGCTGTGCCAGCCAGTTGCAGGCTGGTTAGTCGATTGCGAAAAATAATCGCTGCGCCGAGGATAATATAGGCAGGCATGGTGCATTGAATAATGCCTAGATTAATCGCGGTAGTATATTGGGCAGCGGTATAAAAAAGGGCGTTAAAAAAGGTAAAGCCAAAACCGGCCATTGCAAATACCCATTTCAGCCGTCCCTTTATCAGGGGCAGTGCCTTTGGCCAGCTATGGCGCTGGGTATAGCCCAGCAATCCGGCAACAATCGTCCAGCGCATAAAGACAATCACCATAGGCGATATCTCGCCAACCGCCAGACGGCCAGCAACCGTGTTGCCTGCCCAGCCAAGCGCGGCCAGCGATAAAATGAGGGGCGCATTGGAATAAATATAGCGCCTGAAAAATTCGGTCATAAAATGCAGTTGCCTGTTATTTTTGGCTTAGAATAAAGCCGGTCAGCGTATCGGCCAGAACGTGAGGCTGTTCCACACATGGAATATGCCCAGCCCCCTTGATAAGTTTGAAATCTGCGCCGGGGATCATATTGGCCATCTCCAGCACCAATTCAGGCGGGGTTGATCCATCTTCTTCGCCCACCACGCACATAACCGGCAGGTCGATTTTCGCGGCATCCTCGCGCAAGTCTGTATCGCGAATAGCGGCTGCTGTCCCCAAATACCCTTCTATCGGCACACGCAAAAACATATTGGAATAACCATCCAGCTCTGCTGTGTGATGGCTATGAAAATTCTGGGTGAACCAGCGTTCCATATTGGCTTTCAACAATCCTGCCATACCTTCACGCCGGGCAATTTCCATGCGCTCTTCCCAAATGGGCTCTGTACCTATTTTCGGGGCGGTATCGCATAACACAAGCGAGGAGACCAAATCCGGCCGCAGCTTTGATAAGCGCATTGCAATAAGCCCGCCCACAGACAACCCGCAAATCACTGCATTGGAAATTTCCAGCCTGTCCATCAGCGCGATAAGGTCATTGACATGATCATCTATCTGATAGGGGGAATGGCCGATATCGGACAGCCCATGCCCGCGCTTGTCATAGGTCAGCATCGGGAATTTTCCGGCCATTTGGACAATCACATCGCGCCAGATACGAAAATCGGTCGCCAGCGAGTTGATAAAGACAATGGTAGGCGCATCTTCGGGCCCGCTAATTTGCTGGTAATGAAGGGTGATATTATTAAGGGATACAAATTGCATAGCCTTGTCTTTCCTTAAAACAGATGATGCACAAAAATTAAAATATAAAAAAATATAAATATTCAAAATATACTGGTTGAGGCCAGCTGGAATATAGAGTCATGATGTCATATAAAAGGGTGAAAAACCAGCCCTGATTAGCCCTGTTTACCGGGCAGGCAAATCGGGCTGTAACAGCCGGCTTATCCGGCCAATAATCAGGGGCGTGAGATATAATGGCACCTGATACATGGCCGTAAATAGCGCGAATACAGGCTCAGGCGGAAGGGCAGCAAAATAGAGCCCGACATTACGATTGCCCGTAACAATGGCCAATACCTGAAGGGGGGCAGCTTGCCGGGCAAAAATATAGCCGAGACCCAATAATAGAATTTGCGCGCCCATATTCATCGCAAATGCCAGCGCACATAAATAAAAGGCCAGCACAGGTTGCTGTATGATAACCACCGCTACCCCGTTAAAAACAGGAATTAAGAAGACAAGCATCGCCAGAGCAGACAGCCCGTCAAAGACATGGCGATTATCCTCTATTTTTTTTCGCCCCAGATAGGATTGTCCCAAATAGGCAATGAAGGTGCCGCCGCAAATCATCCCGGCCAGTTTGAAAAATAGTGCCAGCTGATCAATCGCCGCGATATCCGATAACAGCCAGCCTGCCATAAATGGTCCGGTAAAGGGCGCAGCAAGGCTGGTCAGAACCACCACTTCCATGGCAAGAGCCGCACGAAAGCCCAGCAAGGTACATATCCAGACGGTGGAGGCAATGGGCGGGGCGACGGCAAACCAGATAAGGCTGGGATAATAAAGGGTCGCAAGGCCGCTTAACTGTGCCAGCATTACATATAAAATAGGGATAAGGCACAAAATAAACAGGGTGATAGAAAGGGTAAGAGCCAGTCTTTTAAAGGTAAAGGCCAGCAAGGCTGTTGCCTTTAAATCAAGGCGTATCATCGAGGCAGCATAAATAAAAGTGATATTTATCGGCAGGATGATATCCCAGCGCAATGCCATATCCGGCAGGATAAGGGCAATTAAAATCCCGACAGGCAACGCCAGGCGCGCATGGCGACCAAGGCCGCGTAAAGCGGATAGAACCACTTTTACCCCTCCTCGGATGGCAGGGCAAATGCCCGCGGGGACAAGCTGGCCTGAAACCATAGAATAAAATTATATATCGAAAAAACCGGCAGGCCGGTTGCCGCGCGGATAGCTGCTGCATAGGGTACCATATTGGTACATTCCAGCACGATTGCCCCGATAGACGGGTCTTTGGCTAACTGCAGGGCAGCATCGATATTATCGCGGCGGGCGGCTGCAATATCCATTTCGGCTTCGCTATCCAGAATAGCACGGGTAAATTCCTGGCCGCCTTCGGTTGTGGCGATGGGGGTATTGTCCGGCACACCGGCCGCCGCCAGATGGGCGGGGGTAAGCGAGCTGGCACTAATGGTTAAAATGCCGGCTTTTTTGCCCGTGGGCAGAAGGCTGTTGACCATCGCAACCTGCATCAGGCTGGAGGTGGCGACCGGCACGTGCAAGGCGTGCGATAATTCTTCCTGATAGAGCGCTAAAAAGCCGCAATTTGTGGTAATGCCATCAACCCCGTCTGCGACCAGCTCGCGCCCGGCCTCGATAAAATTTTCCAGCATATTTTTTGTCTGCCCCCTTACCACCAGATCAGGCGAGGCATTACGGACAATCTTGTAATGAACCGGAAAGGGCCAGGTCAGCGCATTGCCCATATCGCCAAATATACGCGGAAACCTGGCATCCAGCATCAATATACCCACACTTGCCCCGTAAAGAGGTTTGCCACCTTTAACGCGCATATTCTTATATCTCCTCTTGCGCTGTCTGTTCTTAGTATAAGATTAATTTTTACAGATAGCTATGCAGAAACGATGCGGGTGTTCTAAGATTGACAAGGGGCAGAAAGATTAACACGATAGGATTTTGCTAACCTTTTTTTACGGCTTATTTTGGGGGTGGGTATATCATGCAAAAGACAAATACATTAACCGGTGCAGAAGCCGTTGTGCGGATGCTAGAGGCCTATGATGTGCGCCATATTTTTGGCCTTTGCGGCGATACTACCCTGCCTTTTTATGATGCGCTGGCACGCCTTGATCACAATATCACCCATCTTTTGACCCGCGATGAGCGTCATGCTGGCTATATGGCAGATGGCTATGCACGGGTAACCGGCAAGCCCGGGATTTGCGAAGGCCCATCGGGGGGCGGGGCAACCTATATTCTGCCCCCTGTTGTTGAGGCAAATGAAAGCTCTGTGCCGATTTTGGCGATCACCACAGATGTGGCAACTACCTCGCGCGGGAAATATCCGCTGACCGAACTGGATCAAAAGGCACTGTTTTCCAGCATCACGAAATGGAATGATAGTCTGGATAAAGCCTCCAGCCTGCCTGCCCAAATCCGTGCTGCCTTTCGGGCGATGACTACGGGTCGGCCTGGTGCAACCCATCTTGCCTTGCCCTTTGACACCCAAAAAGCAGAAGTTGATCCTGAAGATATCTGGGCAGAACCGCGCCATCAAACCTTCCCCAGCGAGCGAAGCGCACCAGACCCGGCCGCGATAGAAGAAGCTGCCCAAAGGCTGTTGAAAGCAAAATGCCCGGTGATGGTATGCGGGGGCGGGCCTGTTATTGCCGGGGCGATGGATATTGTCCGGCAGCTTGCAGAAACATTAAATATGGTGGTGGCTACCACTGTTTCAGGGCAGGGGGTTATTGCTGAAACCCATCCGAATGCGCTGGGCGTGGTAGGATCAAATGGCGGTGTGCCAGCTACCAGAGCGGTGATGGATAAAGCCGATCTGGTGCTATTTGTCGGATGTCGTGCCGGTTCGGTCACAACCGAACGCTGGCGCAGTCCTGGTAAATCTGTGCCGATTATTCATATTGATAGCGACCCGATGGTATTGGGCGCAAATTATCGAACCGAGATTGCGATATGTGCAGATGCCTATCTGGGGTTATCTGCCTTGCTGGGCGCAATCAAGGGTAAAAAACAGACAACTGATTTTCGCGGGGCAGAGATTGTACGCGCTGCCTGGTCGCAAAAGCTGGAGGCCTTTTTAGCGCTGGCAGAATCCGATCAGCGACCTATTACCCCTGAGCGGGTAATCCATAGCCTGTCAAACTGTCTGGATGAGGATGCGGTGGTGGTTGCCGATCCTGGCACGCCTTGCCCTTATGTTTCTGCCCATTATCGCTGGCGCAAGGCGGGGCGCAATTTCATCACCAACCGCGCCCATGGCGCGCTGGGATTTGCACTGGCGGCCTCTATGGGCGCACATATTGGCAGGCCATCTGTTAAAACAGTCAATCTGATGGGCGACGGGTCTTTCGGTTTTTGCTGCGGCGAGTTTGAAACCATGACCCGCTACAGGATGCCAATTACCTCTATTGTGTTTTCCAATTCGACCTACGGATGGATTAAGGCAGGTCAAAATGCCGGCTTTGATAAACGTTTTTATAATGTCGATTTCGGGCGAACCGACCATGCAGGTGTCGCGGCTGCCTTTGGGGTAAAAAGCTGGCGTGTGGAAGACCCGGCAGAATTGAATGGCGTCTTAAAACAGGCCATTGCCCATGATGGCCCCAGCCTTGTCGATGTGATTGCCCAGCCTTTGCATGAGGCAGCTGCACCGGTTTCCGAATGGGTGGCATGATTTCTTTTAAAATGGTTTTTTGAACACAGATTTATCGAAGCAGGCAGGTGAGATGGAAAAATCGGATATTATTATCATTGGGGCTGGCATTGTGGGCGTTTCTACCGCATTGGAGCTTCAAAAAAAGGGTCTGTCAGTCACGCTAATAGATAAAAGTGGGCCAGCTGAAGGGGCAAGCTATGGCAATGGCGGGGTATTGGCGTCCTGCTCGGTCGTGCCGGTCACCACGCCCGGCCTGATCAGTAAAGCCCCTGGTATGTTGTTTGACCCCAAACAGCCGTTATTTCTGAAATGGTCCTATCTGCCCAAATTGATGCCATGGCTGGTAAAATATCTGAAACACGCCAATGTCGCCGATACCAAGAGAATTGCCAAAGCAATGATGCCGATTGTTGGCGACTCGCTGGCCGACCATCAGGCATTGGCCAAAGGCACAGGCGCAGAGAAATGGATAGAGCCTTGCGACTATCTATATGTCTATAATGACCGCGCCCATTACGAAAAAGACAGTTTTGGCTGGCAAGTTCGGCGCGAACATGGCTTTCAATGGACAGAGCTGGAAGGCGAGGCCTTTCACAACTATGATCCGACTTTTGATAAATCACTGGGTTTTGCGGTCTGTCTGGGTCAGCATGGCAGAATTACCAGCCCGGGCGATTATGTCAAAGCCCTTGCCACCCATTTTGTCAAACAGGGCGGGCAGCTGCATATCGCAGAAGTGGAAGCTGTTTTGCGCGAAAATGGCCAGGTGACAGGGGTGCGCGCTGGCGGCGAGAATATATATGCAGACAAGGTCGCGGTGACCACCGGAATATGGTCAGGGCCGTTGGTAAAACAGCTTGGCCTATCTGTCCCCATAGAGGCCGAGCGCGGCTATCACATAGAATTATGGGAGCCAAATATTGCGCCAAAAGCCCCGATGATGGTGGCTTCCGGTAAATTTGTGGTAACGCCTATGGCCGGGCGCATAAGGCTGGCAGGGGTAGTCGAATTTGGCGGAACAGAGCTGGGCCCGTCCGAGCCGCCCTTTGCCTTGCTAAAGGAAAATATTCAAAAAGCCATGCCGGAATTGAAATGGAAAGAGATGACCAGCTGGATGGGTTTTCGCCCCGCCCCGTCTGATTCTATCCCCCTGATAGGGGAGTTAGGCAAAAATAGCGGTATTTATCTGGGCTTTGGACATCATCATGTGGGGCTGACAGGCGGGCCCAAGACAGGCCGTTTGCTGGCGCAGATGATGACAGGCCAGACCCCGAATATGGATATGACCGCCTATAGCCCGTCCAGATTTGGATAGATGTAATTAAATGAATTGTTTTATGATGCTGGTTGGGTCTAAGCCTTGACAAGCGGGGTGAAACATTGTGCTGTTAAGGATATTGAATTTCTGATGCGGGCAAAAAACCGCTTGATGTAAGGTCAAAAAGTTTTTGATGCCATCCGCATCAGGATGAAAAAGGAGGAAGAAAATGAAAGCAATCAAGACCACAATTATGGCCGCTGCTGCGGTAATGGCAGCAAGCGCTGCTTATGCTGAAAAATGGGATATGCCAATGGCCTATTCCGGCTCGAATTTCCATTCGGTAACCGGGGCTGAATTCGCAAAATGTGTAACAACAGGCACCGGCGGGGACATCGAGATTACCACGCATCCGTCAGGGTCTCTGTTCAAGGGCGCGGATATCAAGCGTGCTGTGCAAACTGGCCAGGTGCCTATCGGCGAGAGGCTGCTTTCCGGCCACCAGAATGAAGCCGCTATTTTTGGTTTCGATTCTGTGCCGTTCTTGGCGACATCTTTTGACCAGTCAGACAAATTATGGAAAGCGGCAAAGCCGATACTGGAAAAAACACTGGCGGATCAAAATCTGACCCTGCTTTATGCGGTTCCATGGCCACCACAGGGACTATATTTCAAAAAAGAAGTGAAATCTGTTGCCGATATGAAGGGCATTAAATTCCGTTCATATAACAACACAACGACACGTTTTGCCGAATTAACCGGTATGTTGCCAGTTGTTATCGAAGCAGCTGAAATTTCACAGGCTTTTGCTACAGGTGTGGCAGAATCCATGATTTCTTCTGGCGCAACAGGCTATGACAGAAAAGTATGGGAATCGCTGACACATTTCTATGAAGTGGATGCGTGGATGCCAAGAAATTATGTCATTATCAACAGTGATGTTTGGAATGGTACAAGCCAGGCAAATAAAAATGTTATTAAGGGCTGTGCCGAGATTGCTGAATATGCCGGTTCATGGCGGGCAAAGGAATATACCGGCTTCACACTAGCAGGCTTGCGTGCAGGCGGTATGACAGTTGAGCCAGCAGGTGCCAAGCTAAAGGGCGAGTTTGAAGAAATCGGCAAGGTTATGATGGCAGATTGGCTGAAAGATGCTGGCAAAGAAGGCCAGGATCTTGTCGATGCCTTTCGCAAAATGAACTAATCCGCAAATTCGGAACACACTATCTAGCATTACAGAGGAGGGCGTTTAATGCTCTCCTCTGTAACAAAAAAATCAATTTACCAATTTTTGATAAATCATTTGAAATAAATTGACTAAAATCGGGGTGGGGGGATTTTATGTTTATGCAGAGAGTAAGAAATTTTCTCGATGGGCTGTATCTGGCTTCCGGCATTGCTGCCGCATTTTGTCTCATTGCCATTTTATTTCTTATCGTCATCCAGATGCTGGCCAGATGGACTGGCGAGATGTTTCCAGGAGCGCCAAATTATGCTGGCTATGCGATGGCTGCTGCCAGTTTTCTTGCTTTTGCCAATGCCCTTAATCGCGGGGCGCATATTCGGGTCTCTATCCTTTTAAATGCTGTTTCGCCTTTCTGGAATCGGATGATTAATACCGCGTGTTTTATCGTTGGCACCGCCATCGCGTGGTATTTTGTTTATTATGCTATGCGCTTTACCTATTGGTCGTGGAAGTTTCACGAGGTCTCGCAAGGTCAGGATGCAACCGCTCTATGGATACCGCAATCGGCAATGGTGGTGGGGTCTGTAATTCTTGCCATTGCCCTGACAGATAATCTGATACATTTGCTGATTTATGGTGAAGACAGGCTCACAAAGTCTGAAATTGGCGCGTCGGGTGAGTAGAAAACAGGAAATAGCGATATGGAAAACTTATCTATAATAATTCTTTTTCTATTTATTTTATTCACGCTTCTTGGTGCCGGGGTCTGGGTTGGCCTGGCACTGATGGGTGTTGCCTGGGTGGGGATGGAATTATTTACCACACGTCCTGTGGGCGATGTGATGATCACCACTGTTTGGGCGTCGTCTTCCTCCTGGACATTGACGGCTCTGCCGCTATTTATCTGGATGGGCGAAATTCTGTATAGAACGCGATTATCCGAAGATATGTTCAAGGGATTGTCGCCCTGGATGCGGGGGTTGCCAGGCGGGCTGGTTCATACAAATATTGTGGGATGTACTGTTTTTGCTGCAGTTTCCGGCTCTTCTGCAGCTACGCTGACAACGGTTGGCAAAATGTCGATACCGGAATTGCGAAAGCGTGAATATCCCGAACCTATTGTCATTGGAACGCTGGCAGGGGCAGCAACGCTGGGGCTGATGATCCCGCCCTCGCTTACCCTGATTGTCTATGGGGTGACAATTAATGAATCCATTACAAAATTATTTTTTGCCGGGATTCTGCCCGGTCTTGTTCTGGCATTGATGTTTATGGCCTATGTGGCGATTTATTCCAAAATGTCAAAAACATGGAATCCAAAAATTGACCCGGTAATGACATTTTCCGAAAAATTGAAAAATTCTCGTTTTCTTATCCCGGTTCTATGTTTGATTGCGGTTGTCATCGGGTCGATGTATTTTGGCTTTGCGACCGCAACAGAGGCAGCAGCATTCGGGGTAATCGGGGCGCTTATTCTGGCTGCCGCGCAAGGAACCCTGACACCGCAAACATTTTCTGCCAGCCTGATGGGGGCTACCCGCACCTCGGCGATGATCGCACTGATTTTGGCGGGGGCAGCGTTTTTATCTCTGTCCATGGGCTTTACCGGATTGCCAAGGGGGCTGGCAAATCTTATTGCAGATTTCAATTTAACCAAATTTGAATTGCTGATGGTATTGCTGGTTTTCTATATTATTCTGGGTATGTTTCTGGATGGCATCTCCTCTGTTGTGCTGACAATGGCGGTTGTCGAGCCGATGATCCGGCAAGCAGGCATAGACCTGATTTGGTTTGGAATTTTCATCGTGGTGGTGGTCGAAATGGCGCAAATTACACCGCCAATCGGGTTTAATCTGTTTGTCTTGCAAGGGATGACAGGCCATGAGATGAGCTTTATTGCCCGGGCAGGCTTTGCCATGTTCCTGATTATGGTTTTGATGGTGTTTGTGCTTATAGCCTTCCCGGAACTGGCGACATGGTTGCCAGAAAATATTCGCCAGCAACCAGGTTGATGTGTCTTTAGCAGGATATCTATCCGATGACTGAAAGCTCTGAATTTTGTGTTGCGGTTGACTGGGGAACTTCCTCGTTTCGAAGCTGGCTTCTGGATAGCGCAGGACAGCAACTTGCCCATTATTCAGGGCCCTATGGCATCCGCCAGATAGCCGATAAATCGTTTGCCGATATTCTGGCAAATGCTCGCTATGCGCTGGGGGGAAAAGCGCTATCATTGCCGGTGATTATGTGCGGTATGATAGGCTCTGCCCAGGGCTGGCAAGATGCCGGATATTTGCAAAAAACAGCAGGTATTCGTGCTTTGGCCGCAGCGGTATGTAAAATAAATACAGCAGAAAATATATGGATTGTCCCCGGCATTCAATCTGTTTCAGGTGACGGGCTGGCCGATGTGATGCGCGGCGAGGAAACTGCCCTTGCCGGTATTCTGGCGCAATATCAGATAAGGGACGGTTTATTTTGCCTGCCCGGCACCCATTCAAAATGGGTGACGGTAAGAGAGGCGGAAATCACCAGCCTGTCCAGCTTTATGACTGGCGAGGTGTTTGATCTGATGCGCCGTCATTCTATCCTCAGCCCCTTTATGGAACAGGCAAAAAATAGCGAGGAGGAAAAAGCTAAAGAGGCTTTTTTACAAGGGCTGGCGCTGGCAAAGGGCGAGCTTGGTTTGCTGCATCACCTATTTGCGATACGCGCAGGTGTCTTAACTGGAAAATATGCGGCCTCTTCAACATCTGCATTGCTTTCCGGCCTGTCTATCGGGACAGAGATGGTGCATATCGCGCCTGTAACGGCCGGTCAAAACGGGACGGTATATCTAAATGCAGCCGGGGTGATGGCGCAATTGTATCAAACCGCCCTGACCCATTTTGATATTGACTATCAGCTGATCGATGGCGAGAAAGCAAGCTGTGCCGGATTATATGAAATTGCCCGTCATATTTTCCAGGATTAATCTGGTTAAAAAAACCTTGTGCACAGGGCGGAAAAATTTGAAATTCTCTTTGCATCCCTCTATTTTTATCGCCATTATTCTGGGATAAATTTTCGCTACGCCAAATGGTAAAATGGAAGAATAAATGCCCGATAGTCTGCCGGCAAAAGAACAGCTTCTGGATGTGCATATTTGGCGCGGCAGCGGCGAAAAAGGGCATTATCAAACCTTTCAGGTGCCGATGCAGGAAAGCCAGACCATTCTGGACGTGGTCAGTTATATTCAGCAATATATCGATCCCGGCCTGACCTATCGCTTTGCCTGCCGGGTAGGAATGTGCGGGTCATGTGCGATGATGGTCAATGGCGTGCCGCGCTGGACGTGTCGGACTCATGTGAAAAAAATCACCGATAGGATGAACCCTGGCGATGGCCTGACTATCAGCCCTTTGCGTAATCTGCCGGTTATCAAGGACCTGGTTGTGGATATGGATCTGTTCTTTGATAAATGGGTGCGCGCAGAAGCAGCGCATCACCCCACCAGAACCGCCGCTGATGCCATTCAGCCTGTAGATGAGCAAACAGCTGAACGCCAGGCAGCCAATGCGGCCATCGAATGTATCAATTGCGCGGTCTGTTATGCGGCTTGTGATGTTGTCGCCAGTAATCCGGACTATCTGGGGCCTGCAGCACTGAACCGGGCATGGTCGCTGGTGAATGATGTGCGCGATGGCGGGCGTGAGGCAATTTTGGAAGCGGTGAGCGGCACTGGCGGCTGTCATAATTGCCATTCCCAGCAATCCTGTCAGAAATATTGCCCGAATGAGCTGAACCCGACCGCCTCTATTGCCGGGCTGAAACGCGAGAGCGCTAAATATGCGATGCGCAGCCTGTTATCGCTGGCAGGCAGTGGCAAAAAAGGGGAAAAAGCATGATAAGCGCGCGATTATATATTTTGCAGCGCGCTACCGCGCTGATAATGGCCCCGCTGGTCATCGGCCATATCGCGGTGATGATTTATGCGGTGCAAAACGGGCTAAGCGCGGCCGAGATTTTAGGCCGAACACAAGGCAGTTTCTTCTGGCTGGCATTTTATGGATTATTTGCGGTGTCGGTGGCTATCCATGCGGCGATTGGGCTGCGCGCCATATTGCATGAATGGGCAGGTCTGAAAGGGGCTGTGTTAACAGCTATCTGCTGGGCAATTGCCGTTGGGCTGGGCGGGCTTGGCTTGCAGGCTGTCTATAGTGTGACAGGATAGGGAATGATGAAGCTCTCAGGTCACAGAAAACAATCGCTCTGGTTTGCCTTTATTCTGCACCGTATTTCCGGGCTTGTGCTGGCGCTGTTTCTGCCCTTACATTTTTGGGTATTATCGCTGGCGTTGCGCGATCCGGCTGCGCTGGACGGATTTTTATCCTGGACAGATTTCTGGTATGTAAAGCTGGCCGAATATGGGCTGGTCTTTTTGCTGTCGGTGCATTTTTTTGGCGGTTTGCGCCTGTTGGCGCTAGAATGGCTGCCTTGGTCCGCGCGCCAGAAAACCTATGCCGCGACTGCGCTTGCAGCCGGTTTTGCTCTGGCAACAAGCTTTTTCCTAACTGCAACAATCTATGGCTAAGTGAACATGACCGAAATTGAACGGCAAGATACCGATATTCTTATTCTTGGCTCAGGCGGTGCGGGTCTGTTTGCTACCTTGCACGCCCAGCGCACCGCCCCGGATTTAAAAATCACCTTGGCAGTAAAGGGTCTTATTGGCAAATGCGGCTGTACCCGCATGGTACAGGGCGGCTATAATGTAGCGCTTGGCGGCGGCGATACGGTAGAGCGCCATTTTATGGATACGATTATTGGCGGCAAATGGCTGCCGGATCAGGATATGGCCTGGCGGCTTTGTAATCTGGCCGTTGAACGAATTACCGAGCTGGAAAATGAGGTGGGATGCTTTTTTGATCGCAATCCCGATGGCAGCCTGCATCAAAAGGCCTTTGCTGGACAAACCGCAGACAGAACCGTTCACAAGGGCGATTTAACAGGTATCGAGATTATCAGCCGCCTGATGGAACAGGTATTACGCAGACCTGTTGAAAAACTGCAGGAACATCGTGCTATCGCCTTCATACCGGCGACAGGCGGCGAGGGACTGTCAGGGGTGTTGTTTATCGATATGCGTACTGGCAAATTCCGCTTTGTACGTGCCAGGACGGTTTTGATGTCTACCGGCGGCGGGCCTACCATGTATCGCTATCATACCCCTTCTGGTGATAAAACAATGGATGGGCTGGCAATGGCCTTGCGGCGCGGCCTGCCCTTGCGCGATATGGAAATGGTGCAATTTCACCCTACCGGTTTGCTGGCAGGCGATCACACCCGCATGACCGGTACAGTGCTGGAAGAAGGCTTGCGCGGGGCAGGTGGGCATTTATTGAATAATTATGATGACCGCTTCATGTTTGAGTATGATGCCAGAGGCGAGCGCGCCACCCGTGATGTGGTCAGCCGCGGCATTTATGCAGAAATGCGAAAATCCAATGCCAGCCCGAATGGCGGTGTGTATATTTCCATGTCGCATTTAGACCCTGACAAGGTACGCCAGCTTTTCCCCGGTATGGTAAAGCGCTGCGCGGATAGCGGATTTGATCTGGCCGCCGGCAAGGTAGAGGTTGTGCCAACCGCGCATTATTTCATGGGCGGTGTGGTTGTGGATGTGGATACAAAGACCCGGATGCCCGGCCTGTATGTGGCAGGCGAGGATGCCGGTGGGGCGCATGGCTCTAACCGGCTGGGCGGCAATGGGGTAGCCAATTCCACTGTCTATGGCGGGGTGGCTGGTGATGTAATGGGGCGCGATGCGCTAAAAACAGGGGCTTTGCGCGATCCGGACGAAGGTATCTTGCAGGACGAGATTGACAGAGCGTGCCGTCCTTTTGCCAAGACAGGCGGGGATTTAAATAGCTTGCGCCAAAAATTGCGCCAGACCATGTGGGATGATGTCGGGGTAATGCGCGATGCAGCCGGGATTAAAAACGGGCTGTCTGAGCTGGCAAGGCTGAAAAATGACCTCTATGAAATTGGTGTGGCAGACGGGATGCGTGCTTTTAATCTGACTTGGCATGACTGGCTAAATATGGATAATCTGATAGAGATATCGCAGGTGATCGCCCATGCCGCCCTGGCACGGGAAAATTCCAGAGGCGCCCATTTCCGCGAGGATTTTCCAGAAGAAGGCTCGCTGGAGGATTCCTACTTCACGCTGGTCAAACAAAAGGGCGAGACGCTGGAAGTAAGCCGCGAAAATGTTGATTTTACCATTGTTCGGCCGGGCGAGACCATCCTGCCAGAGGATGCTCCTGCAACATTGGTATCCTGAGCCAAAGCCCTAGCACGCAGAAAGAAGCAAAAGATGATATCCAATGCTCTTATTCAAAAAACAGCTGAAATTCTGATGGAAAAGGCAGCCATTGAAATTCCGCAAGATTATCTGGATGGGCTGAAATCTGCTGCCTCTAAAGAAGATGGCGATCTGTCTGCTTTTGTGCTGCAAGCCATGCTGGAAAATTACGAGGCAGCCAAGGAAGACAGACGGGCCATGTGCGGTGATACCGGTACGCCGCGCTGGTATGTAAAAATGGGCAATGAAGCCCAGATAGAAGGCGGGCCTATCGCACTGGAGACTGCCTTGCGGCGTGCCACTGCCAATGCCACGCAAAATGTGCCCCTGCGCCCGAACCGTGTTCATCCGCTTTGGCGTACCGATCATAATAATAATGTGGGTATTGGCGCACCTGAAATTGAATATGCGTTTGAGCCGAAAGGCGAATGGATTGACCTGATAACCGTTCATAAGGGCGGCCTGTTTGGTACAGATTACCGGATGCTGTTCCCGTCAGACGGAATTGAGGGGATAAAGCGGTTTTACCTGGATAGTCTGGTGGCCTTTGGCAAGCGTGGCCTTGCCTGTCAGCCAGCCATTATCGGCATTGGGCTGGGCGGGACAAAAGATGCCTGTATGGTATTGGGGAAAAGGGCGGCGTGTCTACGCGTGGTTGGCGATAAAAATCCTGACCCTAAAATCGCTGCACTGGAAGCCGAATTTATCGAATTGGGCAATAATATCGGCATGGGCGCGATGGGCTTTGTCGGCAGCTCTATGGTGATTGATTGCAATATCGAGGTGGGCTATTGCCATACAGGCGGGATGCAGATGTCTGTTCATGCTTTTTGTTTATCCTCGCGGCGGGCGGTAGCCCGTATCCATGCTGACGGGCAGGTGGAATATCGCACCGACCCTGATTGGTTCACCCCTTATCAGCGCCGCGAAACAGTCGAATGGGAGGACAGCACATGGCTGGAAAAGGCCCACGCAAATTAAGGTTAAGCACCAACCCGACCCCAGAAGCCCTGGCCGAATTAAAGCTGGGTGATGTCGTCTATCTGGATGGGACTATCTATACCGCACGTGAAGGCGTTTATATGCGCGCGCTTGAGGAAAAAGCCAATATCCCGATGGATTTACCGATGCAGAGTGCCGCAAACTTTCATTGCTCGCCCGCGGCCAGTATCAATGCAGATGGCTCGTTTAATCTGGGGGCGGTAACCGCCACCGCATCATTTCGCTTTTCCAAATGGATAGGGGACTGGATGGCGGCATCGGGGGCAAAGCTGATTATTGGCAAAGGCGGGATGAGCGCAGAAGATTATCGCCAGCATTTTGTTCCCAATGGCGCAGTGTATCTAACAACAGTTGGCTATGGTACAGGCGCACTTTTGGGGCGCGGTGTGGTACGGGTAAAGGATGTTCACTGGCATGAAGAGCTGGGGCTGGCTCAGGCTATGTGGGTGATTGAGGTCGAAAATATGGGGCCATTTATTGTGGAGAGCGATTTAAAGGGCAATAGCCTGTTTGAGCGGGAAAATGCAAAAATTGCCCGTAATCTGGACAGTCTGTATGAAGGCACAAAACCCGCGACCCTGAAACGCTATGGCGAGACGGATGACCGCAAGGATGAGCTGATTTAAGCTGCAAAAACAGCCTCATAATCCAAACAGACTTCGCAAAATCAAAATAAGGCCTGACACAAACATCATAATGATCAATAGCCGCCTGAATTGGGGCGTTTCCAGCCTTTTAAATAGCCAGATGCCGGTTTGCGCGGCAACCAGACCAGCTGGCATAATAACCGCCAAATGAACAAGGCTGGCAAGGCTATAGGCACCATTTAAGGCCAGCATAATAATGGATAGTCCCAAAACGCTGACATTAAAAGGTTGTAGAACTGCGCGAGTTTCGTTCTTGCTATAGGGGCGCATTGACAGCCAGACTGTAATAATCGCCCCTGAAAGCCCGGCCGCACCCCCTAATATTCCGCCTATTAGCCCAACCAGCCTGTCTGTCATTGGCGCTGACCCGGACAGAGTGGGCAGATTTGCCCGCAACGCAAAAAAACCGCCATAGAACAGCATAAATAAACCAATAAATATTTTTAATAATTCGGCATCAATAAAGCTGAGGCTGGAAACGCCAACTGGAATGCCGATTATCGCTGGCAAAATAAAGCGAAGCAACCGTTTGGGATGTTCAAAAATTTGCTGGCGAACTATCCATAACCCTTGCAGTCCGCTAAAGACAGACAGGACAAGAACCAGTCCAACCGCCTGGATAGGGGGCAGGACTTGCAACAGAAAGCCCAGCGCGAATAACGCTGTTCCAAATCCGGCCAGCCCGTTAATAAAGCCGCCAGCTAGTCCGGCCAGCACCAGATAGATGAGCATTTCACCTGTCATCTATTTCATTTCAACCAGTACACGTTTTTGATACATATCCCACAAGGTGGTTAGTAATTCTTCATCAAAACTGGCAAAAATTGCCTGCCCGGCCGCATCATCGGAAAAAATCAGCCGCAATAATTCGGTAAAGCCGGTCAGATCCCCGGGCGGGTCAAGATCATGCTGGGCACGAAATTCATCTGTCTTGGCAAATAACGCTTCGATCATGTCGCGCATTTGTTCCGGGGAGGGGTTTTTTGTCATGTTTTTTCCAGCCTTTTTATGTGGCAAGGGGCAGAGGTGGCAGAATATGCTGGCCATGGGTATCAAGGGAAAGTGGCCAGACCGTCCGAACAGGCTCAAGAGGCAGATCGCCATATAGATGGGGAAAAAGCTGTCCTGCTCTGGAAGGCTCCCACTTAATATCCAGATGGGCTGTATCTACCTCAACCAATACTAAATCTAACTGTCCGGCAAAATGCAAGGCCAGCGTTTCAGCCACCTGATCCCGGCTGGAAAAATGAATATAGCCATCGCGAATATCAATTTCCGCGCCGCTAAAAACACCCCTTTGTTCTGCTTCTTCCCATAGAGGGCGCGTAGCAATTTTATAGATATAGCGATGCATCATCAGCCCTCTTGCGGGGGAAGTGAAAAACAAAACCCTGATAATGTCATAACAGCCCTGCTAAAAAGGGGCAATGCCGCTCACAGCCATTGACAAAATTCCCTGTCATACCAGTTAACATTCTAACAGGTGTAACCCTGATAACAACAGATAGGCAAATCATCGTGGTAACAGTTTATTTTGATGGGAAATGCGGTCTCTGTAGCAAAGAAATCCGCTATTATCAAAAAATTGCCCCTGCCGTACTGTTTAGCTGGTGCGATATCGCCCGTGACCCGTCCCCCCTTGCCCCGCTTGGCATCTCGCAAGCGGATGCGTTGCGGTGGCTGCACGCCAGGGACGGGGATGGAAAAATCCATATCGGGATAGATGCCTTTATCCTGATCTGGCAACAGTTGCATATTGGATGGCGAGCTTTGGCCATTCTGGCTAATTTGCCGATACTGCACCCCATGCTCGGTTGGCTCTATCAGCGATTTGCCGCCTATCGTTTTGCCCGCCTTGACCATTGCCAGATTGCCGCTGGCCGTTCATGATAGGGTTTATCTTGGCGTCACTAAAATAAAGCAGGAAAAAGATGAATCTCGAACCGCTATTATATCTTGTTCTGGGCATTGGCTGTATTTTGATTTACCGCCTGATGAAAAAGAAATGGTCAGGAAAATAGCCTCGGCCTTTTTATAGCGCGTGTTCAGCTCTGGCGCTTATTCAGTGATGGCGCTGATAGAGCCAATCATCGATAAGCCGACGCGAGATAGATAATTGGCGCGGCAAAAATTTGCCCTGATCCGCAAAATTTAGCAGTTCCTCGCGGGTAAACCATTGGGCATGGTCAATCTCGTCCTTATTGATATTCAGACCTGTGGTCAGGGCAGTGGCATATAGTCCTAGCATCAGCGATGAAGGAAACGGCCAGGGCTGGGAATGTTGATAGCGAATATTGCCGATCTGGATGCCTACTTCTTCAAAGACTTCACGGGCGGTGGCATGTTCAATGGTTTCGCCCGGTTCAACAAAACCTGCCAAAGTGGAATACATCCCCTCCGGCCAAATCGCCTGGCGTCCCAGCAATACTCTATCCCCATCCTCTATCAGCATGATCACGGCTGGATCGGTGCGCGGAAAATGCATCTCGCCGCAATTGGTAGAAACACATTTGCGCTGATGCCCCAGCTTTTCAGCGCTTGTTGCCTGCCCGCATCGTCCGCAATAAATATGCTTGCCATGCCAATATAACATCGCCCGTGCATAGGCCAGAACAGACCCGTCACGCCCATCTACCATCGGGCCTACTTCACGCAATTCAGCAAAATGACAGGGCATATCTATAAGGCTTAAAAGCGCCTCTTCGGCCATATCCGATACGTCCAGGGTAAAGAAATACTCAGGCTTGCCGTCTATTATTCGCTTGCCCAGATAAATCAGATGGCGATGCGGGACTACAAGGTCAATCACCGTTTGGGCAGCCAAAAAGCCAGCTT
>CBFIAD010000021.1:0-4857 GCA_965660495.1 Puniceispirillaceae bacterium (SeqCode) | reverse complement strand
TCGCCCTTAAACAGGCCGCGTAATTGCCAATGCGGGCTGATAACCGACTGGCGGATATGCTGCTGCAAAAAGGCAAAAGGATCATGATGGATTTCGCGGGTCAGATTATCCCTGTCCAGCCCGCCAAACCCCAGATGATTGGGGCGAATTTTTGTTAAAATATGTGCATCAAAATCTGTCATAAATTCATTATCTTAGAAATAAATAATATAGCAAGCAATTGAAAAAAGTTAAAAAAATGCAGGCACAAAATCTTGCGCCTGCATCTATTTTCAAGGTTGGATTTGCTGTCAACAGATCAGTCGATTTCTTCTGGCAATGCCAGATTAAGCACCACTGCCAACACCGCGATAGGTAACAGGCCGGATACCATCAGCATTTCCAGACCATCTGGCAGATGCTGCATGGATTTGGGTACGGCCTGAAGGCCAAGACCAACAGAAAGGGATATGGCCAGAATGATCATATTCCGGCGATTCCAGTTCACTTCAGAGAGCATATTAATGCCGGCAGATACAACCATGCCAAACATCAAAATCACCCCACCGCCCAAAACTGAAATCGGCATCGCAGCCACCACTGCCCCGATTTTCGGGATCAGGCCGCAAGCGATAAGGAATAATGCGCCCAATGTTACCACTGAACGGCTCATCACCCCTGTCATGGAGATTAGCCCGACATTCTGGCTGAATGAGGTGTTAGGCAAGCCGCCAAAAATCCCGGCAACTGCACTACCAAGACCATCAGCATAGGTACCGCCAGCCAATTCTTTATCGGTGGCTTCACGGTTTGCACCGCCTTTGGCTATCGCAGAAATATCGCCTACTGTTTCGATGGCACTGATAATGGAAATCAGACACATACCAAAAATCGCAAAGGCCTGGAATTCAATGCCATATTTAAACGGTTGAGGCAGGGCAAACCAGGCTGCCTTGCTAACGGCATCAAAATTTACCGCACCGATGAAAATGCCCACTACATAGCCAGCTACCAGACCCAGCAGAACAGCCGCAGAAGAGGCAAGCCCTTTGGTAAAGAACTTAAATCCAAGCGCGACAATTATCACCACAAGGGCTAGTCCCCAACGGCTGAGATCGCCCCAGGCTGGATTGTTTATCTGGAAATCCGCTGCCCCGCCGGCGGCATATTTGATACCAACTGGCAATAGCGCCAGACCGATAGCCATAATGATCATGCCCGTTATTAATGGCGGAAACCAATGACGAATACGTCCGATAATCGTGCCAAGCAAGGCATGGAAAATGCCTGCCACTATAACCGCACCAAACAAGACTGCAATCCCGCCTGTTTTCACGATACTGATCATTATGGGCACAAAGGCAAAGCTTGTTCCCTGCATTACGGGCAGGCGCGCTCCGACAGGCCCGAAACCGATTGTTTGCATCAATGTTGCAATTCCGGCAAACAACATCGCCATTTGAATCAGAAAGACAGTATCACTGCCGCCAAAGGCAAATCCGGCTGCCCCGGCGATAATGATGGATGGTGTCACATTACTGGCAAACATGGCGAGAACATGCTGCATACCAAGGGCGGCGCGTGGCCCCATTGGCACTTCATAATCGGGATCTTGCAACTGTTTTGCGGTTCCCAGTTTGTTATCATTAGCCATAATTTTCCCCCTTATTACTAATGCTATAATTACCTGGTTTTTACCTATTCTTTTTCTATTACTATTTCCTCTTCAAACCAGAACTCCTCAAGGTTTTTGCCGCCGCCGATTCTGTCCACGACAGCAAAAAGACCCGGAGCCGATAAAGGCGTTAAAACGCCATGCCAGATGTTACGATGATAATTTACCCCGACCGATGGCGGGGTTATAAAGGCCTGTGGCTTGCCTGGCCTGCCATTATTATCTTCTGCAACAATTACTAAAAAAGGATGGGTATGAAGCGGCAAAAATGCTTGCGAGCCTAGCGGATGCCGTTCCATCAATTCAAGTCGATAGGGAAAGCTCCTTGCCTCTGCATCAAACAGGCTGATGCCAGCCATGCCACCATTGGTAAAGTCCAGCCCTGCCAAATCATGATAACGTGCACATTTGCCCTGATTGATGATTTTATCAGGCTGCGGGCGAATATCGATGATATCGCCAAACGGGGCAAAGCCAGCCGCATCCAGTGGCCGGGCAGTGATGGTAAGCGCGGTCATGAGCTGTTTCCAAAAGGGGTAAGCGGCATATGCCGATTAACATCTTTATATAATAGATAACGGAACGGTTCTTTTCCTGCGGCATAACAGGCCTGCGGGCAAAAAGCGCGAAGCCACATATAATCACCTGGCTCTACCTCAATCCAGCGGCCATTTAGATAATATACACCCCTGCCTTGCAAGACATAGAGCCCATGTTCCATCACATGGGTTTCGGCAAAGGGAATTTTCCCGCCTGGCTGAAAAGTGACAATATTTATATGCATATCATGGCGCAGATCGGACGGGTCAACAAAGCGCGAGGTCGCCCATACCCCGTCGGTGTCCGGCATTTCTATTGGTGTGGTTTCGGCATCTGTGGTGATAAAGGCGTCTGGCAGGTCTATACCCTCAACCGGCTGATAGCGTTTGCGTATCCAGTGAAAATGACAGGGGCTGGAAGAGGTATTTTCCAGCTGCCAGTCAAGGCCGGCTGGCAAATAGACATAGCTTCCCGGTGCCAGCTCTGCCTGCTTGCCGCCAAAGCTGATTGTGGCACTGCCACCTACAAAAAACAGCACAGATTGTGCGGCAGGATCATTTTCGGGTTGCTGGCTGCCCCCGCCAGCGCCAACTTCCATCAAATAATGGGAAAAGGTCTCGGCAAAGCCAGTCATAGGCCGTGCCAATACCCATAAACGGGTTTCCTGCCAGAAAGGCAGAAAGCTGGTCACAATATCGGTTTGAACATCGCTCGGGATAAAGGCAAAGCTCTCGGTAAAGATAGCCCGGTCAGCCAGCCTTTTAGATTGTGGCGGCAATCCCCCACGCGGTACATGGTATGTTGTCATTGCCACCTTGCCTACCTCGCTCCCTGAAAAATTGGTTATTCGGGACAATTGGTCGTTCGGTCAAATTTCTTCCCTACAGCTTATCACGCAGGCGCAAAAGTGCAATCTTTTCGACTTGGCGGCAGGCTTCGGCAAATTCGGTGTCGCTATCATGTTCTACCCGTATCTGAAAGGCTTGCAGAATGTCGGTTTTATGCATACCCTTTACCGCAATGATAAAGGGAAAACCGAATTTTTCCATATAGCGAGTGTTAAGCTGGCTGAATTGTGCCAATTCCTCGGGGGTAAGGCTATCCAGCCCGGCAGAGGCCTGTTCTTCTGTACTGCTTTGTGTCAATTTGCCTTGCAGGGCTAATTTTCCAGCCAGATCCGGATGGGCGCGCAACACGGCTAATTGTTTATCTCTGCCTGCGCTGCGAAAAACACGGCAAAGGGCATTATGCAACCCTTCTGCGCTGTCATGGGCGCGCCCTAGCTCGAGATCAAATGCCCCTTCGGCCACCCATTCGGATTTTTCGAAAATCTCGCCAAAATTGGCCAGAAAATCTGCCTTGCTCTGGCCGCTTGGTCGGTTTTTCTCTGCTGCGGTATCAAAGGGGTGGGTCGCCTGCCAATGTGTGGCAATATCAATGCGCCGGGCAAACCAGACTTTTTCATGTGACCGGGCATATTCGATAAAGCGGCGCAGTGCCTGAATACGCCCAGGCCGGCCAATAAGGCGGCAATGCAGACCAATAGATAGCATTTTAGGGCTGCCAGCCTCTCCTTCTGCATAAAGTGCATCAAAGCTGTCTTTCAGGTAGCTATAAAACTGGTCGCCGGAATTAAATCCCTGAATGGCGGCAAAGCGCATATCATTTGCATCCAGCGTGTAGGGGATGATTAATTGCGGCTTGTTCTGATGCACATACCAATAGGGCAAATCATCTGCATAGCTGTCTGAAATATAGTCAAATTGGCCGGTTGCACAGGCCAGATCCACCGTATGCATGGAACAGCGCCCCGTATACCATCCGCGCGGCGCACTGCCGGTGACCTGTTCGTGCAAGGCAATAGCCTTTTTTATATGTTCTTCTTCTTCTGTTTTTGAAAAATCCTTATATTCAATCCATTTATAGCCATGGCTGGCAATTTCCCAGCCAGCCTGTTGCATCGCCGCCAGCTGATCCGGGCTACGGGCAAGGGCGGTTGCCACCCCATAGATAGTCAAAGGAATATTGGCGCCAACAAACAGATCATGTATCCGCCAAAAACCGGCTCTCGCGCCATATTCATAGATGGATTCCATATTCCAGTGGCGTTTGTCTGGCCAGGATTGCGCGCCGACAATTTCTGATAAGAACGCTTCTGACTGCCCATCGCCATGCAACAGGCAATTCTCGCCTCCTTCCTCGTAATTCAGAACAAATTGAACGGCTATACGGGCATTTTCCGGCCAGTGTGGATGAGGAGGGCGACCTCTATAGCCAGCCACATCACGCGGATATCGTGTCATAAAACCCCCAAAGCGTCTCTGTTCTATAGCGCTACTGCGCTCTCTGATGTGAGTATCCCCAAAAACAAGATTGATCTCAAATATAAAATCAGAGAGATTTGAAAGGCTGGCATCAGCGATGGGCGGCTTTTCGATAAAATGGGGAAATTATAATGGCAAAAGGGTTTTTGACCACACATATTCTGGATACTGCCAGAGGCTGTCCGGCGGCCGGTTTGGATATTTGCCTCTATAGTGTCAATGACCAGGAGGTTGCCGAGCTTGCCAGGATGACAACCAATGAAGATGGACGCACCGATAGCCCGATTTTGCCAGCCGATAATTTTCGTACTGGTAGCTATCAGCTGGTTTTTGCTGCAG
>CBFIAD010000020.1:0-26487 GCA_965660495.1 Puniceispirillaceae bacterium (SeqCode) | reverse complement strand
ATTTTCTCTTCAAAAAAGATAATACCGATAAAAATGGATAAGGGTACAGAGCTGTAATGCACCGGGGCAAGGGCTGAGGCAGGAGCCAATTCATGCGACCAGGCCATTAAAAATTGCTGAAAGCTGGAGCCGACCCCGGCAAATATCAGCACAAACCAGATAAAGCCATAATCCGGGGCAAGCGGGGGAAACGCAGCCCCTGTTATCAGCAATAGCCCCCCGCATAAAAATGTGCCGACCCCATTATACCATAAGGTGGTCGATATCGCTGCTTCAGATCGGCCAAGACGGCGCAGAAAAATAAACATAATGGCAGCAAAAAAGGGCATGGCAAATCCGGCTATCAGACCGATAGGGCTGAGGCCTTCTGTTTCCTGACCAAATGGATTAATAAGAAATAATACGCCTGAAAAACCGATAATAACGGCCAGCATACGCCGCCGCCCAACCTGTTCATCCAGAAAAAACGGGGCAAGTAGCGTAATAAAAATGGTTAATAACGCCCCCAGCACAGTTGCCAGCGATATGGGTAAATAGCTTACAGCCACAAACCATGAGGTGATCCCGGCCATACCGGCGATAATACGCACCGCCAGCACTTTTTTCTGGCGGATAACAAACAGGGCAGCACCGCGCTGATACCAGCCAAGCCATAATAACAGGGGCAGGCAAAACAGATAGCGGCAAAATAAAATGGTGATAAGCGGTGTATCCGCACTGATTTGCTTTACCAGCCCGGCCAGCCCCATGGAAATAACAATCTCCATAAACAGCGCAAGCGCACCGCCCAACAGATTATGTTTGGGGATGTCATTCTGGCTGGCATCATGTGGGAGGTCGGGGGCCCGTTGCATCTATTCTGGATAACCGCTTTCATCGCTAAATACAATAAAACAGATAATCATTGCTATCAGGCCGGTTTTTATCGGATAAGAGTGGGGATTGATTTTCAAACCATATCTGAAGACAGAGACGCGTTTTTAAACATATCTGGAGGGATAGATGGGCTATCAGCATTGGCGATACAGCAAAGATACAACGCAAACAGGCTGGCTGGAAATAGATGTAAAAGATAGCTCGGTAAATGTCTTGCGAAAACAGGTAATGCTGGAATGGGCAGATATACTAAAAGAAATTTCAGCTGATGATGATTTAAAAGCATTATGTTTTCTATCTGCCAAATCGGGCGGATTTGTCTATGGCGCGGATATCGCAGAATTTGAGGAATTAAAAACCCCGGACGATGTCCATCAGCTTATAGAACTGGCAGACCAGGTTTTATCGGCGATGGAAAATCTGGCTATTCCCACCATTTGTGGTATTGACGGGGTGGCGGTTGGCGGCGGGCTGGAAGTTGCCCTGCCATGTGACCGGATTGTAGCGGTTAATCAGGCGAATACAAAATTAGGCTTTCCGGAAATAAATCTGGGTATTTTGCCCGGCTATGGCGGAACCGGACGTGCTTTGCGCCGAATCGGCATGGAAGCCACGCTAGATATGGTGCTTTCTGGCCGTTTGCTAGGCGCAGAAGAGGCCGCCTCCTTGCAATTGATAGACAGGCTTGTTCCGAACGCTGATGCTCTGAAAGGGGCAATGCGCGAGGAAATTGGTCATGCCCGTACCGCAGATAAAATAGAGACAAAAGCGTTAAGAGAGGCAGCGCTGGAGGTTGCAGAAAGCCATATACAGGCCAAAATGCGCGAAGAGGCAACACCTGCCCCCTTTGAAATTTGCCGCCATTTCCGGCGCAGTGAAGGGGATTGGCAAAAGCTGATAAAAACAGAGCGGGATATTTTTGCCCCTCTTATTCTGGGCGAGGCCAGCCATCATTTACGGCGGGTGTTTTTTATGAATGATGCGGTACGCAAAAGCGCGCGCGGTGACAGCCAAATCAGCCAAGTTCATGTTATCGGAGCAGGGACAATGGGCGGGGATATTGCAGCTATAGCTGCCCTGAACGGCTTTAGCGTCAGCCTGTCAGACAGGGATAGCGTAGCCATAGATAAGGCAATGGCACGGGCGCAAAATCTGTTTTCCCGCCGATTAAAGTCGCAGGCAGCAACCGAACAGGCGGCTAATAGATTGATGGCTGACCCGCAGGGCAAAAAAATTAGCGAGGCCGATATAATCATTGAGGCAGTCGCAGAAAGGCTGGAGGTTAAACAGGCGGTTTTTAAAGAGGTGGAAAAAAACGCCAGACCTGAGGCCATTTTGGCGACCAATACATCCTCTATTATGATAGAGGATATTGCCGCCGCTCTGGATAATCCTGGCCGATTAATTGGTTTGCATTTTTTCAATCCTGTGCCTGTCCTGCCATTGGTGGAGGTTATTTTTGGCCAGCAATCCGATAGCGAGATTCTTTCACGCGCAATGCGCTTTTCCGGCCAGCTAAAAAAGATGCCGGTCAAGGTGAAATCCGAGAAAGGCTTTTTGGTCAACCGGGCATTGCTGCCCTATATCTATGTGGCAATTAGCCGAATGGTGGCCGGGCAAAGCGCGGACAAGATGGATCAGGCGATGGTAAGTTTCGGGATGCCAATGGGCCCTATTGAATTGGCAGATCAGGTGGGTCTGGATGTCTGCTATGATGTGGGACGGGTGCTGGGGATGCCAGAGGCAGCAGAAATTGCGCTTAAGGCAAAAATTGACGCGGGCACGCTTGGGCGCAAAACCGGGTCAGGCTTTTATGAATGGGATGATAAAAAAGCTATACGCGCGCGCGCAGATTATCCTGCTACAGAGCTGGAGGATTTGGCCAGTGCCCTGCTTGCCCCGATGATAGATAAATGCCGAAGCGCGGTGGAACAGGGTATTGTTGCCAGCCGTGATGATGCTGATATTGGCTGTATATTGGGTATCGGTTTTCCCGGCTATCGCGGCGGGCCATTGGGATGGGCAGATTATCCGCGTGACTAGCACGCGCCCTGCCCACACCGGTTTTTTCCTGCTTTGGGCTTTGGCTGCTCTGGTCTAGATTTTTGTATCGACAATTACCGCGATACCTTGCCCGCCGCCAATACACATTGTCGCCAGCCCATATCGCGCATCCCGGCGATGCAGCTCATAGACCAGCTTGGTCAGGATGATCGCGCCTGTTGCCCCGACCGGATGGCCAAGGGCAATCGCCCCGCCATTCGGGTTAACAATATCGCTGGCAAAGCCCAGCTCTTTGGTCACCGCACAGGCCTGGGCAGCAAAGGCTTCATTGCTTTCCACCACATCAATATCGCTGATTTTAAGGCCAGCACGTTCCAGTGCCATTTGCGAGGCAGGGACAGGACCCATTCCCATAATACGGGCAGGTACACCGCCAAATCCATACGCAATAATCTTTGCCATAGGCGGCTTGCCAGATTGCATGGCGATTGCTTCATTAGCCAGAACAAGGGCGGCCGCCCCGTCATTGATACCAGAAGAATTGCCAGCGGTTACCGCCCCATCCTTGGCAAAGGCCGGGCGCAGGCCAGATAGGCTATCCAGGCTAGTCTCCGCACGGGGATGCTCATCTTCTGTAAAAAGCTTTGTCTCGCGGCGATGTTTGACCTCAACCGGTGCAATCTGTTCGGCAAAATAGCCATTTTTTATCGCATTGGCCGCGCGTTGCTGGCTGGTATGGGCAAATTCATCCATATCCTGGCGCGAAATATCATAATCAGAGGCCACATTTTCAGCCGTAATACCCATATGACCCAGCCCAAAGGGATCTTGCAAGGCGCCAAGCATCATATCGGTCATTTCTGTATGGCCCAAGCGTGCGCCCCAGCGCATGGCCGGCACCAGATAGCCGCCCTTGCTCATCACCTCTGCCCCGCCGGCAATGGCGGTTTGTGTATCGCCCAGCTGGATCAGCTGCGTCGCACTTACCACCGCTTGCAAACCGCTGCCACATAGGCGGTTAACAGTCAGGGCAGGGGCGCTATCGGCCATGCCAGAACCAATGGTGATACAGCGCGAGATATACATATCGCGCGGTTCGGTATGGATAACATGGCCAAAGACACCATGCCCGATTTCTTCAGCCGACAGTCCGGAACGCGCGATAGCCTCGGTACTGGCCACAACACCCAGATCAATAGGCGCGCTATCTTTCAACGTGCCACCAAAGCTGCCTATCGCGGTACGCGCAGCAGATAAAATATAAACAGGGGTCATTACAGCCATCCTCCAGCTTCTTCAGCTCTAGTCAATTTTTGCAGCCTTGGTATAGGAAAGTACAGCTTTTGTCATATCCTGTAATCCCATATCCCCGCCAAATTCCATCGGGCGCAGGCCGCCATCGGCAAAGCCATCACTAACCGCCTGTTCTATCAGCCTTGCAGCCTCCAGCATCTTGTCGTTGCCTGCCTGCCAGCCTAGCCAGTCTAGCATCATCGCCCCGCTTAATATAGCGGCCAGCGGATTGGCTTTATCCTGTCCCATAATATCGGGTGCGCTACCATGTGCGGGCTGGAATAAACAGTGATTATCACCAATTTCAGCCGAGGCTGCCATGCCCATGCCGCCGACAAGCCCGCCTGCCAGATCCGATAAAATATCGCCAAACATATTTTCCATGACCAGCACATCCAGCTCCCACGGCTTTTTTACCAGCTCAAGGGCCTGTGCATCCACATAGGCATAGCTTTTCTTGATATCGGGGAAATGGATAGCGCGTTCATCAAAGATTTTGCGAAAAAAAGCAAAGGCCTGAAACACATTGGCCTTATCCACGCAGGTTACCATCCCCTTGCCGCCTGATAATTTGCGCCGCTCTGCCAGGCGAAAGGCAAAATCACATAATCTTTCGGTAACCGAACGGGTCAGGCGCAACGTCTCTCTTGCTTCGTCCTGGTTGGTTTTTGGGCTTCTGTCATGCACGGCTGCGGTGTAAAACAGCCCTTCGGTACATTCGCGGATGATGACCAGATCAATCTCATTTGCGCGTTCATCCAATAGCATACGCGGTGCGCCCTTATAGGCCTTTACCGGCCGCACGCCGGCATATAGCTCAAAGCGCTCTCGCAGGCGTAAATGCGGGGCGATTTCTGTCCCGTCCTTTGCCCGAATAGCGGGCAGGCCAATCGCCCCGACATACATCGCATCTGCCTTGCCTGCGCGTTCCTCTCCATCTGTTTCAATATCCTGGCCTGTATCGCGGTAATAGCCAGCCCCAGCCATAATTTCATGCTGGTGAAGCTGAAAGCCGCCCATCCGGGCTTGTGCCGCCTCTATCACAGCAAAGGTGGCGTCTGTTACTTCTGTGCCAATGCCATCACCGGCAAGAATAGCGATTTCAAAACTGTCTTTTAACATATGAATTCCTTTATTGTTGCCGGGTTTTGTAGGCGATATCTATCTGATTAATGGTTGATTTGCGCGCTTCAGGTAACCAGCTCCTTGCGGAGCATAAATTTCTGCAGCTTGCCAGTAGAGGTTTTCGGGATTTCGGTAAAGCGCACATCTTTTGGACATTTAAAGCCTGCCAGATGTTCACGGGTAAAGGCAATTACTTCTTCAGCATTCGCAGCAGCGCCTTCCTTCATTTCCAGAAAGGCACAGGGTACTTCGCCCCATTTTTCATCCGGCTTGGCCACAACAGCGGCAAAGGCGACCCCGGGAAAACGATATAAAACACTCTCAATTTCTACCGATGATATGTTCTCGCCGCCGGAAATGATGATATCTTTCAGCCTGTCCTTTATCTCGATATAGCCATTTGGATGGCGCACCGCCAAATCGCCCGATTTGAACATTCCGCTACCAAGGGCTTCTTCTGTGGCCTCGGGGTTTTTATGATAGCCCTTCATGATACAGTTTGAACGGAAACACACCTCGCCTAATGTCTGGCCATCTGCCGGGACAGGCTTGCCGGTTTTCTGATCCAGAATTTCAATAGATTCTGTATGGGCAAAGCGCACCCCCTGACGGGCCTTGATGGTTGCTCGCTCACCGAAATCCAGACTGTCCCATTCTTCATGCCAGGCACAATGGGTGAGGTGGCCATAGGTTTCCGTCAGCCCGTATACTTGCGTCACATTAAAGCCCAGCTTTTCTATTTTTTCCAGAATGGCAGCAGGTGGCGGTGCGCCTGCGGTCATGGCATGAACTGTCCAGTCCGGCTTCTGGATAACGCTATCGGGGGCATTTACCAGCATGGACAGGACAATAGGGGCGCCGCCAAAATGGGTGATTTTATGTTCATGCAATAGCGGATAAATCACTTCCGGGGCGATTTTACGGCAACACACCACCGTACCGGCCAATATCGCCATCATCCAGGCATGACCCCAGCCATTACAATGGAACATCGGCACCACATATAAATAGGTTGGATGCATGGGCATATTCCAGACAGGAATAGTGCCCATCGCCATCAGATAGGCGCCGCGATGATGATATACCACGCCCTTTGGCCGGCCGCTTGTGCCAGAAGTATAATTCAGTGCCATGGCAGACCATTCATCTGTTGGCATCTGCCAGGCATAATCGCTATCTCCGCCTGCAATAAAGGCTTCATATTCTATCTCGCCAAGACGGCTGCCATTAGCAGAATCACTGTCCTGGCTATCGACAATATCAATGATGGCAAGCGATTTGTTAGGGCTTTGTTCGAGCGCTTCTTTCATGGTAGCGCCAAAGGCTGCATCGGTAATCAGAATTTTGGTATCGGCATGATCCAGAATATAGGCAATGGTCGAGACATCCAGGCGCGTATTAAGAGTATTTAAAACCGCCCCTGCCATCGCCACGCCAAAATGGGCTTCAAACATGGCTGGCACATTTGGTGCCATTACTGTCACCACTTCGCCCGGTTTGATGCCGGCCTTGACCAATGCGCTGGCCAGCCGCACCGCCCGGTCATAAATCTCTGCCCAGCTATAGCGCAGATTTCCGTAAATAACGGCTGTTCGCTCTGGATAGATATCGGCTGTGCGCGATAAAAAAGAGATAGGGGTAAGGGCAATGTGATTTGCCTCGCGCCTGTCCATGAAGCCGGAATTTGTTGCATCCAATTTATTCATCCAAAACCCTCATCCCTGTCTTTTTAAAGGGGCTTTACTCGCCTTTTGTAAAGGGCAGCTCGCATATCATGGCTGGCCGCTTTTGCCCGTCTATTTCCACCTCTATTTGCCGGCCATTTTCAGCCTGCTCCGATGCTAGCATAGCAAGGCCGAGATTTAAGTCAAAATCAGGCGAATAGACAGCAGAAGTCACAAAGCCGCAAGTTTGTCCCTGAATAGTGCAAGGCGCAATTTTTGTGATAGGGGCAATTTTATCGCCCTGAATCTGCACACCCATGATGCGCTTTTTCAGGCCAGCTTCACGCTGGGTCAGCAAGGCCTGTTTGCCGATAAACTCATGCCCCGATTCCAGCGAGCAAAATTTTTCCAGGCCACATTCCAGCGGCGTATCCTCGCGCGTCATATCATTGCCATAGGATAGCAGGCCGCCTTCTATGCGTTCAATCAGGTTGGGGCATCCCGCGCGCATATCATATTCTTTGCCGGCTTCCCAGATATCATCCCACAGCTGCAGGCCAAGCGTGCTATCATGCAAATAAATTTCAAACCCGCCCTGTTTGCTCCAGCCGGAGCGGGCGATCATCAATTTATGGCCGCGCCAGTTAAAATAATCAAAGGCAAAGAATTTCAATGCCGTGACTGCCTCGCCAAAAACCTCTGCCATTACTTGATTGGCCAGCGGGCCCTGGATGGCAAGAGGGCTGACATCCGGCTCGGATATCTCCACCTCCAGCTGATAGGCCTGCGCAAGGCCAGCAGCCCATAACAGCATATCTGAATCTGCAATCGAGAACCAAAACAGATCATCTGCGATACATAAGGCAATAGGATCATTTAATATGCCGCCATTTGCCATACAGATAGGGGTGTAATAGCCTTTGCCCGGCACAGCATTTGTCAGATCGCGCGCACTCATCATCACGGCCAATTTACGTGCATCGCGGCCTTTTAGCTGTACCTGGCGTTCTGCTGCCACATCCCATATTTGCACTGCCCGTTTTAAATGCGCGCAATCTTCTTCCAGCGAGGCAAAGCTGGCCGGTAGCAGCATATGATTATAGACCGTATAGGCAGACAGGCCAGAGGCCTCAATGCGCGCGCTAAAGGGGGTTGAACGCACGCGCCGTGACGCAAAAACAGGAAACCCAGACATATTCTACCCTTCTTTATCATCCTAATCTGCATTCCGGACAGAGCCAGCTTTGCAAAAAAGTCACTGACTGGGCGCCTTGCGGAGGGGCGGTGTTTGCCAGCGCGCCCAACGCCCGATTTTATTGCCAGAATGCAGCTTTTATAGCAACCGATTAATCTGGCTAATAAACAGGGATAGCCCCAATCCCAGCAGCAAAATGGCAAAGCTGAAATCTATCTGTTTTTGATAGCGTCCCAGCCAGGTCTGGCTGGCACTGGTGCTGGCAATATATACCATCACGATATATACCGCTGCATCTATAGAGCCGGCCATACTAGCCATTGCGAAATGGGTTATCAAATTCTGTCCCGGGGTAATAAACTGGCTAAATAGCGAGGCAAAAAAGGTCGCAATTTTAGGGTTTAACAGGGCAATGGCCAGCCCGTCACGAAAGCTGTGGCGCAGGCTGGCAACAGGCTCGGCTGGTGTATTGGTCGCGTTTTTTTGGAACAGGATAGTATAAAGCAACTTGCTGCCTATCCAGACAAGCAACAGCGCACCTGCCCCCTGAATAAGGGAAAATAGCATCTGGTAATGGGTCAGGATAAGCCCAAGCGTGGTCGCTGCCAACAAGGCATAAATCCACACGCCCAGCCCATGCCCGATAGAGGCATAAAGACCTGCTTTTCGGCCATAAAGGCGCGTATTGCTGAGAATAACAATCAGGCTGGGTCCGGGTGAGCTGGCGCCCAATAGACAAATAAGCGCCAGGGATGCCCAGTCAGATAACCCCATTTTCTAGATACTATGCTTTATCAGTGTTTGGCACCAGACGGACAAATTTATCCTGGTCCTTGTCCAGCCCCCATAATGCGCCATTTTCCATATCAAACCACCAGCCATGAAGTTGTAATTTTCCAGCCTCTATAGCCTTAACAATCCATGGAAAGCTGTTCAGATTCTGCATGGAGTTACGGATAGCGGCCTGTTCGGCATCATGCTGAAAGCTGTCTTGCCAATTTTCTAAATCAATCGATTTCATCGCCGGGCTGGCGATATTAATCCAGCTATGGATAAATTCGCGGTCAGAGGATTCTGGAGTGTTTCCATGTTCAGCCAAATGGCGATGATGGGTACATAAAGCCTGAATGCCGCCGCAAAAGGCATGACCCAGAATAACAAGATGTTCGACCATCAGATCGCGCACCCCGAATTCGATAGCCGCACTGACCCCATGCAAGCCGGCATCCGGGGCATAGGGCGGGATAAGATTGGCCACATTGCGTACCATGAACAGCTCGCCCGGCCGGGTGCCAAATAAAATAGCCGGGTCCACACGGCTATCCGCACAGGATATAACCATTATTTTCGGTTTTTGTCCGCGCTCGACAAGGCGCGAGAAAAAACTTTTATCCTCACCAAAAAAATCATCTCTGAATTGCTGGAAGCCATCAATAAGCGGAGTAATCATGAAAAAATGCCTTATCCTCTTTGTTTGCGGGGTCGAGCTGAATTTTCATGCTCCAGTCTAGCGTAAATAAAATTGCAGGTCATCCATTATCGTTGTACCTATGAAAGAAACGGTTAAAGGTTTGCTGGATAAGAAAAAGGAGCGCCACGTGGCATTAAAGAATAAATACTCAGTTGCGGTTATCGCCGGGGATGGCATTGGTAAAGAAGTGATGCCAGAGGGGTTGCGCGCGCTAGAGGCGGTCTGTCCAAAATTCGGTATTAATCTGGAATTTACAGAATATCCTTTTTCCAGCATTGAATATTATCAAAAACATGGGCAAATGCTGCCAGATGACTGGCAGGAAAAGCTGGAAACCCATGATGCGATTTATTTTGGTGCAGTGGGCTGGCCGGAAATTTTGCCCGATCATATCTCTTTATGGGGCTCTTTGCTGAAATTCAGACGCGAATTTGATCAATATGTGAATTTGCGCCCTGTGCGGTTGATGCCGGGTGTGCCATCCCCGCTGGCAGGACGCAAGCCAGGCGATATTGATTTCTGGATTGTTCGTGAAAATACTGAAGGGGAATATAGCTCTATTGGCGGGCGAATGTTCCCCGATACAGACCGTGAATTTGTGGTACAGGAAACAGTAATGACCCGCACAGGGGTAGACCGTATCCTGAAATATGCCTTTGAGCTGGCCAGCAAGAGACCGGCGCGTCATCTGACCTCTGCGACAAAATCAAATGGCATTTCCATCTCTATGCCCTATTGGGATGAGCGGGTAGAGGAAATGGCAAAATCCTATCCCGATATTTTTGTTGATAAATATCATATTGATATTCTAACCGCCCATTTCGTGCTGAACCCCGATAAGTTTGATGTGGTGGTAGCCTCTAACCTGTTTGGTGATATTTTATCTGATCTGGGCCCTGCCTGTACCGGGACAATTGGCATTGCCCCGTCTGGCAATATCAATCCAGATGGCGATTTTCCGTCCCTGTTTGAGCCGGTTCACGGCTCTGCGCCGGATATAGCAGGCCAGGGCATAGCCAATCCCATCGGCCAGATATGGGCAGGGGCGATGATGCTGGAACATCTTGGTCACAAGCCGGCAGCCGATGCGATTGTCGAGGCCATCTCGGATACGCTTGGCGATAGCCGCTTCCGTACGCGCGATCTTGGCGGTACAGCAGATACCGTTGCCTGTGGCAAGGCAGTTGCCGAGCGTCTTTCGTAATGGCATTTGCCACTGAATATAGCTGTGTTTATGGGGCATGGATGATAACATATGGCCAACCATCCTATCGAGGCTGATTTTTCCGACAAGCATAGGCAAAAAGTGATCATTATCGCTGCGCTGGTCTCGGCTATCGGCTTTATTGATGCGACCGCATTAAATGTTGCGCTGCCCTTTATTCAGGAGAGCCTGAATGCCTCAGCGACGGATATTCACTGGGTTCTGGAAATCTATCTGTTATTTTTAGCCGCGCTGTTGATGGCAGGCGGTGCGCTTGGCGATACGCTGGGCAGGCGACGCCCATTGCGCTGGGGGGTGGGGCTATTTGCCCTTACCTCGCTTGGATGTGCGCTATCGCCTTCTGCGGAATGGCTGATTTTCTTTCGGGCATTACAGGGCATTTCGGCTGCCTTGATGATCCCGGCCAGTCTGGCTCTGATTAATGCCGGTTTTGCCCCTGACAGCAGGGGGGCGGCTATTGGCAAATGGTCAGCAATTGTTGCCCTTGCGATACCTATCGGCCCTTTGATAGGCGGGCTGGCAGTCGATTTTTTATCCTGGCATTTTGTGTTTTTACTAAATTTACCTATCGCCGGGCTGGTACTGGCAATGCTGGCCAGATTGCCACGCCCCCCTTATGAGCCGGCAACGCCCCTGCCTCTGGATATTTATGGCTCTGTTCTGATAACCCTGTCTTTGGGGCTTATCACCTATGGCTTGCTGGAAGCGGGCAGAGAGGGATATTTTCACCCCCTTGAGGTTGCTGTGCTGGTTGCAGGTGCGTTCTTGCTGGCAGTGTTTTTCTGGGTAGAAACAAGGATAAAAAACCCGATGTTGCCCATGTTTTTGATGAAAGACAGGCGGTTTGTGCTGGTATCGGTGCAAACATTGGTATTGTTTGCCGGATTTCAATCGGCAATGTATTTTCTCAGCTTTTTATATATCCAGTCTTTTGGCTATACCGCCTTGCAAGCCGGGGCGGCCTCTCTGCCGATTTCCATTATCGTCTTTTTCATCTCCTCGCGCGCGGCCAGATTAGCGAGCGCACAAGGCCCGCGCATTATTTTATGTTCCTCCTCTATTTTAATGGCGGTTTCCTTGTTTTGGCTCAGCTTTGCTGATGGGGATTATTTTTATTCAGTTATGCCGGGCATGGTAATAATGGGCTTTTCTGTTGGCCTGTTTGCCGCCCCTTTAACCGCTGTGGCCATGGCAGCGGCCGGGCCTGGGCGCGATGGTCTGGCCAGCGGGGTAAATAATGCGGTATCGCGCATAGGCCCGCTATTGGGCATTGCGATATTTGGCTATTGGATAGGTGGGGATTATGCCCAAAATCTGGTTGCCGCCCTGGCAGATACCAGCCTGTCCCCGGATAAACAGGCCTTTTTGATCGAAAATCGGGCGATGATCGCCGCCATCATCCTGCCTTCTGACTGGCCAGCTTCGGAACAAGAAAATATTATGACGCTCATAAGGGCATTATTTGCACAATCGCTGCAAGAAACCTTGCGGATAAGTGCCTGTTTTGCAATTGTTTCGGCAATTCTGGCATTGTTTTACCGAAAAGAGGATGCTCGCCCCTAAGCCAGAGAAAAAAGCGATAAAAAGGCGGTAAAAGAGGACAAAATGACCGTAAATTCAGACCCCGTCATCATTTCTCTGGAAGAAGTGATGACAGATTATAAGGGCAAATTATCTGCCCTGTTGCACCGCCAAAAGCAAAAACCGAATATTCTTGTAACCTGGCAGGTGGAAATAGAGGTAAAAAAAGCAGGAAACCAGCACTTTTTTGTCTCGGTAGCGGTGTGCTTTACCCCTGAACAGGATGAGGAAATCCGCGATATTGCCAGCCAGCTCTGCCCGAAAGGCACAACCCCCATCTTTGTCTTTATTCCGGCTTATAGCTTTGGTTCCAAGGATTTCGGCATTTATATCGCAGAAAATAATTTGGGTGAAATTCTGGTGAACGGGCTAGTTAATGAAGTCATTGAACAGGCCGGCATCGAAGAAGCGGTCACGCAAGCCGGCCAATAGACATCGCCCATAAATCAGAGGCGAAGTGCCAGCCTGTCCCATAGCCGGGCAGGTAATGCCCATTTAAATAATGCGGCCAGTTTGGTCGCGGTAGTTATCCGATAGCGAATTTTGGGGCGCGGAGCATGACAGGCATGAAGAACGGCCTTGGTTACCGCAGAAACAGGCAACTCAAAACGATCTTTTGGCGCATCTTCCGGGGCATTCAGGCGCGGTATTAGCTGGGTTTCATAAGTTTTTTTCAAAGAGGAATCTTGCCAATTTATCCATTTGTTGAAATGAGGCAAGCTGTTTATGCGGATACGGGTACGAATAGGCCCTGGTTCTATCAGCACAATCTTTATTGGTGTATCGGCCAGCTCCAGCCGCAGCGTGTCTGCCCAGCCTTCAAGGGCAAATTTGGTTGCATTATAGCTGCCACGAAAGCGTAAAGCTGCAAAGCCCAGAACAGAGGAATTAATCAATATCCGGCCGGCATTTTGGCGACGCATCACTTTCAAGGCAAGGCAGCTCAGCTCATGCCAGCCAAAAAAATTAGCCTCAAAATTCTCGCGCAAACCGGCAACCGGAATATCCTCTACCGCCCCTGGCAAGGCATAGGCTCCGTTATTGAATAAAACATCCAGTTGTCCGCCAGTTATCGCCATCGCTTGGTGCCAGCCTGCCTGTATTGAACGGCTATCGGCATAATCCAGCACAAAGCTGGTCAGGCCTTTTTCGCGCAAACCCTCGCAATCTGCCTCGCGCCGGCAGCTGGCCAGAACCAGCCAGCCTTTTTCCTGCAAGCGCAAGGCAGCATCCAGGCCGATACCGCTACTGCAACCAGTGATTAAAATAGATTTTTTTCTTTGTGTCATGGCTATGTTTTGGATGGGGTTTCGGTAAGTTTGATTTCCGGCCACAGGCGCGAGAAACGCTGTGTGTCCGACTGGCTGAGGCGAACCGTGACATTATGCAAGCCTGCTGCGTCATAGTCAGAAGACAGAACCTGGCCATGTTCATATAGCCATGCGCTGGCAGAGGCAAATTGCGGAACAAGAGCCAGCGATAGATATCTGTCTTCTTTATTGAAAATTTCCTCGATTTTTTGGCACAGATTTTCTATGCCTGCTCCGGATATGGCTGAGCACAACACGCCGTCCAGGCTGTTTTCATATATCTCGCATATATCTGCCTCCAGATTATCGCATTTATTAAAGACATTTAAAATTTTGTCGGATTGTTCCAGCGCATCTATGCCCAGATCGGCCAGAACCGCGCGCACATCGCTGGCTTCCTGTTCAAAATCGGCTGCGGAAATATCCTGTATATGCAGAATTAAATCGCTCTGGCTAATTTCTTCCAGTGTGGATTTAAAGGCTTCGACAAGTTCAGTTGGCAGATTGCTGATAAATCCGACCGTATCGCCCATCAGCACGGTTCGGCCGCTGGGCAATTCCAGCCCTCTGATGGTCGGGTCAAGGGTAGCAAACAGCATATCCTTTGAGAGTACATCTGCCCCGGTCAGCCGATTAAACAGGGTTGATTTGCCAGCATTTGTATAGCCTACCAGCGCAATAGTCGGGGTCTGCGAGCGTTGCCGGTTTGCCCGTTGCAGGGTACGGGTGCGCTTTACATCTGCCAGCTCTTTTTTGATTTGTTTTATCTGGTCGGTCAGCATACGTTTATCCAGCTCCAGCTGGCGCTCGCCAGGCCCGCCCAAAAAGCCACCGCCACCGCGTTGCCGCTCCAGATGCGTCCAGGAACGCACCAGACGGCTTTTCTCAAAGGTGAGGGCGGCCAGCTCTACCTGCAGGCGTCCGGCATGGCTTTGGGCGCGTGCCCCGAAGATTTCCAGTATCAGGGCAGTTCGGTCGATCACCTTGCAGGACAGGGCGCGTTCCAGATTGCGATGCTGAACCGGGGTCAGGCTGGCATTGATGATAATCAGCGGATGGCCCAGCGCTTCGGCATTTTCGGCTATGCGTTCTACCACCCCCGGCCCTAGCAAGGTGGCCGCACGCGGCCGTGCAATGGTGATAATCTCGTGATGGACTATATCCAGATCGATTGCCTGTGCTAGCCCGCACGCCTCTATCAGCCTGTCTTGGGGGCTGCGTTGATCTGTCCGGGTGGCGGGTTGTTTAAATTCAGGTTGGAGGATAAAAGCGTGGTTCACGGGCGGGTATTTCAGGACATTCCGAATAATGGGCTAGCGCATATTGCTTCAGATGTTATAGCGCAGAGATAAAGCAAGGGTAAGCCCCTGCTTTTCCCCCTCTTGAAAAACCATGCCAAGCCCCCTACATGAACATTCGACAAAGAACTTTACAGACTGCAAAACAGGTGAATTATGGCCGTTAAACAGCATGATTTCGAAGCCGATACCGGCAAAATCCTCGATATCGTTATCCATTCTCTTTATTCGGAAAAAGAAATATTCTTGCGTGAGCTGATCTCTAATGCATCAGACGCGATTGACAAGCGCCATTATCTGGCGGCCAGCGATCAGTCTCTGCAAAGCGAGACAGGCTATGCCATCACCCTGTCTGCCGATGAAAAGGCCAAAACGCTGACCATCAGCGATAACGGTATCGGTATGGATGAGGCAGATATGAATTCTGCCCTTGGCACGATCGCCCGTTCCGGCTCAAAAGCCTTTTTAGAACATATTCAGGCTACGAGCGGCCAAAAAAATAAAACAGCGGATAAAAAATCAGGCGATGCCTTTTCCCTGATTGGCCAGTTCGGGGTCGGGTTCTATTCAGCTTTTATGGTGGCGGAAAAGGTAGATGTTATCAGCCGCAAGGCAGGTCAAAAGGCCGCCTGGAAATGGTCATCGGATGGCAAAAATGGCTATAGCCTGGAAGAGGCAGTGCGCGATACAGCCGGCACCGATATCATTCTTTATCTGAAAAAAGAGGAAAAGGAATTTCTGGACGAGGCGCGTATCAGCTATCTGGTGCGAAAATATTCAGACCATCTGGCCTATGCGGTGAACTGGCAGCCGCCAAAAGTGGATGAGGCACGCCAGCTCAATACCGGGTCGGCTATCTGGACGCGCGCAAAAAAGGATATTTCAGAAGAGGATTACACCCAGTTTTATCGCCAGATTGGCGCGGTCTATGATGAACCTTTTATGACCATGCATAACAGCACAGAAGGGATGCTGAATTATACCAGCTTACTGTTTGTCCCCAGTGCGCGCCCGTTTGACCTGTTTAATCCAGACAGGAAATCGCGTATGTCCTTATATATTAACCGCGTTTTTATTACCGATGAGTGCGAGGATATTGTCCCGCCCTGGCTGCGCTTTATTCGCGGGGTTATTGATACACCCGATATGGATCTGAATGTCAGCCGCGAGATGTTGCAGAAAAATCCTGCTGTTCAGAAAATCAGCAAGGCATTGATCAAGCGCATTCTGGGCGAGCTGAAGAAAAAGAAGGAAAAAGACCCGGAGGCCTATGAGGCATTTTGGGATCAGTTCGGGCTGGTCTTGAAAGAAGGCTTGTATGAAGATTATGAAAACCGGGACAAGATTATGGAGATATGTCTGTTCCGTTCGGCACGTTCGGGCACGCTTGTCAGCCTGGCTGATTACGTGGCGGCTATGGCGGAAAAACAGGATAAAATCTATACCCTGTCGGCTGAAACCCCGGAACAGGCAGAAAACTCGCCCCATCTGGAAGGGTTTCGCGCCCGCGATATAGATGTGTTATTGATGACCGATCCGGTCGATGAGTTCTGGATGCAGGCAGTAACCGAATTTGACGGCAAGAGCTTTGTCTCAGCTACAAGGGGGGTATCTGATCTGGATAAGGTTGCACCGAAAACAGATGCCAAAAAAGATGAAAAACAGCCTGATGAGGATGCCCAGAACAAGGAATTTGCGCCCCTGATAGCCAAGGTTAAATCCACGCTAGGTGAGCAGATAAAAGATGTCCGCCTGTCCAAAACCCTGACCGACAGCCCGGTCTGTCTGGTCGCGGATGAAGAGGGGATGGATATCCAGATGGAACGGCTGATGAAAGCCCATAATAAGGATTTTGCCGGCAGCCCGCGTATTCTGGAGATTAACCCTGATCACAAGCTGATCAAGGGGATGGCCAGCCAGATTTCCGGAAATGCTGATCCAGAATTAATCGAGGATGCGGCAAAAATGCTACTGGATCAGGCGCAAATTCTGGAAGGGCGGCCCCCTGCCAGCCTGACCGAATTTGCCCGGCGCATGACCCGCCTGATGGAACGCGGCCTGTCGGCCTAGAACGCTTTTGAATGCCGCCTTCCAACGGGGGGGCGGCCAGCCGCGCGCTATTGTGAAATTATGGGTCACGGCGCGTTTTGGGGCAGGGATATTATTGCCAGACAGGCGCGGGACGGATGCAATTAGAGCGCAAGGACAAGCCGCAATAGTTAAATGGTATAACAGGTCATTCGTAATGATTAGTTGGGGGTTCGATTCCCTCTTGCGGCACCATTATTGAACTCCCCCCAACACCCGCTTTTAAAATATACCCGTCTATTTAGGGGTGTGGCGTAACTCTAGCCGGGTGCGGTCTATTAGCTGTTCGGGGTCAAATTGCAGGGCCAGTATTTCAGCTGGCGAGAGGCGCGGGGCAATCTGTGTACGCAAGGCCAGCGCCCCGCCCTGTTGCAAAAAGGCAGCGATAGGCGTGCTGATGGCCAGCGCATGGCGGGGAATGGCTTCGGACAGGCTGACCTGCATCATCAATATGGCGATATTGATGCCCTGATCGCCCTGGATACGGGTAAAGAGATCCAGCATCCCTTTATCGGTTATATCGACAGACAGGCTGGAAAGGCTGGCAAGCAGCGCCATGCCTACGGCTTGCTGGGCGGCTGGATTGGGAGTTTGGACAAGATATTCGGTCATCTGGCTAAGTGCCTGATAGTCATTTCTGGTCAAATCCATCTGAAAATCGGTGGTGATATTTGCAAGGCTGGTCGCAGAGAGCGACAGCTTGCCCCCTATTTGCAGCGTATCGCCCGTCTTGCGGCTGTCAAAATTAAGGGTGACATCAATGCCCAGCTCATCTTTTCCCAGAATGGCAAAAAAGGCGTCTATTTCACCGGGAAAACGCCCGCCGGGCATTTGCCGCAATACCAGCCCGTTCAGGGCAAGCTGGCTATTTGTGCTTTCTGGCAGCGCGTCAAATTGTGCCGAGGTCAATAGCCCGTCCAGCGTAATGCCGGCAATCTGAATTTCCAGATTATCGCGTTCAGAATAAACAGAGATATCTCTTATTTCTGCCTGGCTGCGCAAGGGGCGATTGTCATTGTGGCGCTGGCGATAGGCCTCGATACGGTCATCATCAACCAGCATTAAATGCTGGCCGGACATAAAGGCAATGGTAATAACCTCCTGTTTGTCCGAGGCATAGGAGAAATTTTTGATCAGCAGATTTTCAATGGCGATAATGTCATCTGCCAGCCCGTCTGTTTTCAGGGTCAGCTGTTCGGCAAAGCCCCTCTGGATACCTTTTTCAAAAATATCCACATCGCTTATATCAATATCAATCCGATTTTTATGGGAACCATCTGCCTTGTAATGGCCTTTGCTATAGCGCAGCTCGGTTGTGTCATCCAGCCAGACAGAATTTTTTGCCCATGCCGGGGCAAGGCTAGCCACCAGCCAGATGATACTGGCCAGTAAAAGCCTGGCCAGTAACGACAGGCGCGCGCGCACTAGCGATTGCTGTGCTTGTAGAGATGTTTGGCCTTGCATCGGCATATCCGCCTCCTCTGGCAGAAGGGTCGTTATCCTGCCCTTTTAAGATAGGCCGAAAAGAGGCCAAGAACAACGCGAAGTATTTATCGCCCTGTTCTCAGCCTGAATGTGAATGGCTGGCCATCAGGCAGAGGTCGCGATCGGGGGTGTCTGGATATCAAATCCCAGCCCGGCAGGGATGTCTATATGGCTTATCCCCACCACAGACCCATCGCTGATATCTCCTGCCAGCAGGGCTTCTGCCAGCTTGTTTTGCAGCTCAGTTTGCATCACTCTTTTGAGTGGCCGTGCCCCATATTGCGGGTCATAGCCCTTTTCAGCCAGCCAGTTACGCGCATCCTCTCCTAAAGTCAGATGTATATCCCTGTTACGAAGACGGGCTTCCAGCCGTTTGAACTGTATATCGACAATCGCGCCCATATGGCTGCGGCTCAGACGCTGGAACAGCAATATCGCATCCAGCCGATTTAAAAATTCCGGCCGAAAGGCATCTTGTACCTCTTCCATCACCGCCTCTCTGGCATCATCGACCGGGCGGTCATCTGCCAGGGCTAATAAAGGGCCAGAGCCAAGGTTGGAGGTCAGCAATATCATGGTATTTCTGAAATCAACCCGCCGTCCCTGACCATCGGTCAGATGGCCGTCATCCAGCACTTGCAACAGGATATTAAAGATATCGGGATGGGCTTTTTCAATCTCATCAAACAGAATTACCTGATAGGGACGCCGCCGCACCGCTTCGGTCAATGCGCCGCCCTCATCATAGCCGACATAGCCAGGAGGCGCCCCGATAAGCCTTGAGACAGAATGTTTTTCCATATATTCCGACATATCCAGCCGCAAAATAGCCTCGTCATTGTCGAACAGAAAATCTGCCAGCGTTTTGGCCATTTCGGTTTTGCCCACCCCTGTCGGGCCCAGCATTAAAAAGCTGCCCAAAGGCTGGTTCGGGTCATTCAGCCCAGCACGTGCGCGTCTGGTGGCATCTGAAATTGCCTTTATAGCCTCGCTCTGGCCTATAACACGCTGGCCAAGAACGGCTTCCATATCCAGCAGCTTTTCGCCTTCGCCTTCCATCATTTTGGCTACAGGGATACCTGTCCATTGGCTAATGACCTGGGCAATATGCTTTTGCTCTACCTGCTCTTCTATCAGGTTAGAGCCGGATAATTCAGCCTTGGCAGTTTCCAGATCAGACATCAGGCCGGGCAGGATGGCATAGGTCAGCTCGGCCGCTTTTTCCAAATCGCCGCGCCGTTGCGAGACTTCCAGATTATAGCGGCAATCCTCAATCTTCTGCTGAAGCGCAGCAATCTCTGCCATCTGGCGTTTGACCGATTCCCATTTTTGGGTCAGCTCGCGAGATTCATCGCCCAGCGTTTCCAACTGTTTTTTCAAGGCTTCCAGCCGTTTTTTATTGGCCGGATTTTCCGCCTCGCGCAACAGGGCGGCCTGTTCAATTTTCAGCTGCATAATCTGGCGATCGGTAGCTTCCAATTGTGCCGGCTTGCTATCGGACTGAATGCGAATATGGCTGGCAGCTTCATCAACCACATCAATCGCCTTGTCCGGCAGGAACCGCTCATTAATATAGCGGTTGGACAGCTGGGCGGCCGCGACCAGCGCATCATCGGTGATACGTATGCCGTGATGCAGCTCGTATTTTTCTTTCAGACCGCGCAGGATAAAGACAGTATCTTCCACCGATGGTTCGCCCACAAATACCGGCTGAAAACGACGGGTGAGGGCAGCATCTGTTTCTACATATTTGCGATATTCATCTAGAGTGGTCGCCCCGATACAATGTAATTTGCCACGTGCCAGTGCAGGTTTCAGCAAATTGGATGCATCCATTGCCCCATCTGTTTTACCAGCCCCGACCAGCTGATGCATCTCGTCAATAAAGACGATGATATTGCCTTCTGCTGCGTCGATTTCATCCAGAACCGCTTTGAGCCGCTCTTCAAATTCCCCGCGATATTTTGCGCCGGCAACTAGTGCGCCCATATCCAGCGATAACAAAGACTTGCCAGTTAAAGCCTCTGGGACATCGCCTTGCACAATGCGCTGGGCCAGCCCTTCGGCAATAGCCGTTTTGCCAACGCCTGGGGCGCCTATCAAAACCGGATTATTTTTGGTGCGACGTGCCAGAATCTGAATAGTGCGGCGCACTTCCTCATCGCGCCCGATAACCGGATCCAGCTTGCCCTGCATCGCCAGTGCGGTTAAATCGGTGGCATATTTGGACAGGCTTTCCATCATTTCGTCACTGACATCACTGTCAATGGTGCGCCCTTTACGCATTTCATCAATAACGCTGGTTAGCTGGCTTTCCTGTAAGCCTGCCTCGCGCATGATTCTAGCCGAACTGCCCTTGCCAGCTATCATTACCATTAAAATGGCATCAACCGAAATAAAGCTGTCGCCGCGCTGTTTTGACCAGCTTTCCGCATCAGCCACAATACGCCCCAGACTGGGATCGATTTGCAGATTATCTGCCCCGCTGCCTGTTACTTCGGGAATTTTCTTCAAACCAGCTTCCAGCGTGCTGTTCAGGTTATCCATATTCACGCCAGCGCGCATCAATAGCCGGCTGGCGGCTTGCCCGTAATCTTCCAGCAGGGCGGCCAGCAAATGCAAATCGCCCATCCTTTGATGGTTGCGGCGCAAGGCTATGGTTTGTGCTGTGCCAAAGGCTTTACGAATGGTAGCGGTAAATTGTTCTGTATTCATTTTTTTACTCCTCACATCAGGAAGTCCGTGCCTTGCCTAAGAAGCGCATGACCTTCAGCGTTTGATAATGAAGTCCTGTTATTTTCGATAACAGGGGCAAAGGATAAAACCCGCCAAAAGCAGCATTTTACATTTCCATTTTGCCTGCATCCCGGGCCGTGACACCGCACCAACCCGCTTTGCCTTTCTTCTGTGTATGTAAGAAGCAATTTGTTGGCTTTCAAGGCTTGTCAATCCGCTCTTTATAAAGATAAGTTTGAAGAAGAAATTTTATTTTGTGGGGAAGAGTTAAAAAAATGTCCAAATCATCGAGAACAGGCGGAGAGCTGTTAGTTAAATGTCTTGCAAATTTAGGGGTTAAGACCGGCTTTGGTGTGCCGGGCGAATCCTATCTGGCTGTTCTGGATGCGTTATATGATGCAGACATCAGCTTTACCTTGTGTCGGCATGAAAGTGCAGCCGGCTTTGCCGCAGCAGCATGGGGCAAGCTGACCGGCCAACCCGGCATTGGCTTTGTCACCCGTGGGCCCGGGGCAACCAATGGCTCTATCGGGGTGCATACCGCTATGCAGGACAGCTCGCCCATGATTCTGTTTATTGGCCAGGTCGCAGTAGATGATAAGGGCAGAGAGGCTTTTCAGGAGGTGGATTACCGCGCGTTTTTCACACCTTTGGCAAAATGGGCAACTGAAATTGATAATGCTGATCGCATTCCTGAAATTATCAGCCGGGCATGGCATATTGCCCTTTCCGGGCGGCCAGGGCCTGTGGTGATCGCCCTGCCGGAGGATATGCTAACCCAAATGACAGACTCCCAGCCCTGTCAGCCCGTAACCATTGCCGAAGCCGGGGTTGATACAAATGCCCTGTCACAGGCTATGGAGATGCTATCTGCTGCTAAAAAACCGCTTATTCTGGCAGGCGGCGGTGGCTGGAATGATGCCGGCAAGAAAGCCTTGCAGAGCTTTGCTGAAAGCCAGAACTTCGCGGTATCTGCTGCTTTTCGCTATCATGATGTTATCGATAATCACAGCCCCGTCTATATTGGCGATGCGGGGGTGGGGATGGCACCGCACATTGTTGCTGCCATTAAACAGGCAGATGTTATTCTGGCACTGAATATCCGGCTGGGTGAGGGGACGACCCAGGCCTGGACATTGCTGGATGTTCCCTATGCCAAACAGAAAATTATTCATGTTCATGCCTCGGATATGGAAATTGGCAAGATTTATCACCCTGCTCTTGCGCTTCATGCCGGGCCTAATCAATTTGCGATGGCACTGGCCGGACAAGTGGCAGGCGATGCACAGCTGGCCTCGCGCAAAGCCTTTATTGAAGAAAACAGAAAGGCCTATCTTGCCTCGCTGACCCCGGCTGCACAGGACAGCCCGGTTGATATGTCTGCGGTGATGGCGATTTTGCAAGAACAGCTGGCAGAAGATGCTATTTTAACAAACGGGGCTGGAAATTTTGCCCTTTGGCCAAACAAGGCCTTTTGTTATGGGCCAAAACAGAGGCTGATTGCACCGCAAAGTGGGGCGATGGGCTATGGCTTGCCAGCAGCAATTGCCGCTGGTGTGGCCTATCCTGGTCGCCAGGTGGTATGTTTTGCTGGAGATGGCGATATCCAGATGGGGATTGCCGAGCTGGGCACGGCTATTCAGGCAAATGCCAGGCTGATTATCATTATCCTGAATAATGGCTCATACGGGACTATTCGTATGCATCAGGAACGCGATTATCCAAACCGTATTTCCGGGACAAGCCTGTATAATCCGGATTTTGCCGCTGTCGCGCAAGCCTATGGTATGGCCGGCTTTAAAGTTGGCAAGACAGCTGATTTTGAAGCGGTGTTTGCCAAGGCAGCCCAAGCCGAAAAAGGGGCGGTTATCGAGCTGGATATCAATGTCGATGCGATTACCCCGCGTACAACTCTGACCAAGTTGCGTGGCGGGGCATAAGCGCCTCTAGCCAGCAGCTTTGGACAGGCGATCCTTTCGATAATTATGCATCCGCATTAAATTATCGGTGGCAGCATCCAGGGTTTTTGTGGCGGCTTGTGGAATGGCAGTGCCAGGGCCAAAAATAGCCGCCACCCCTGCATCATACAGATATTGATAATCCTGTTGCGGAATAATACCGCCGCAAATCACCAGAATATCTTCTGCTTCTTTTTCCTTTAGAATCTGAATTAATTCCGGCAACAAGGTCTTATGGCCTGCTGCCAGCGAGGATACCCCGATAATATGTGCGCCCATATCAATCGCTGTCTGGGCAGCTTCTTCGGGTGTCTGGAATAGCGTGCCTACCCGCACATCCATCCCGAAATCGCCAAAGGCAGAGGAAATCACCTTTGCCCCTCTATCATGGCCATCCTGGCCGAGCTTGGCCATATACAGGATAGGTGTTTCTCTTGTTTCTTCACAAAAACGGCTAAAGGCGGTTTCTACCGCATCGATTTCCGCGCCGCTGCCATAGGTTTGGCGATAGACATCGCGCACAGTTTCCTGTTTGCCGATAAAGCGGCCAAATACGCTTTCCAATGCGGCCGATAGCTCGCCTACACTGGCACGCGCGCGCATTGCCTCGATGCTGAGTGCCAGCAAATTGCCACTATTATTTTTTGCGGCCTCTTTCAGGGCGTCCAAAGCGGCCTTCACAGCCTTTTCATCACGTTGCTGACGAATTAAATCCAGTGCTTTGCTTTGCTCGGCACGTACCGCATCATTGTCAATATCCAGAACCTCGACAGGGCTATCCTCATTCGGGCGATATTTATTGACGCCAACAATAACATCTTCGCCATTATCGATACGCGCCTGTCTGGCAGTGGCCATTTTTTCAATTTCGCGTTTTGGAAAGCCTTCCAGCACCGCATCTGTCATACCGCCCATATTCTGGATTTCTGTGATAAGTTTATCGGCTTTTTCAATCAGCTCTGCGGTCAAATTTTCGACATAATAAGAACCTGCCAGCGGATCAACTGTATCAGTAATGCCGCTTTCATGCTGCAGGATCAGCTGGGTGTTGCGGGCAATACGGGCAGAAAAATCTGTTGGCAAGCCTATCGCCTCGTCAAAGGAATTGGTATGCAAGGATTGTGTACCGCCCAGTACCGCTGCCATTGCTTCTATGGTGGTGCGGATAACATTATTATAAGGATCCTGTTCGGCCAGGCTTGCCCCGGATGTCTGGCAATGGGTACGCAGCATCAGCGATTTCTGATTGCCGGGCTGAAACAGCTTTTCCATCCAGCGTGCCCACAAGGTACGTGCCGCCCGCAGCTTGGCTGCTTCCATAAAGAAATTCATGCCGATACAGAAAAAGAAAGACAGGCGGGGGGCAAAATCATCCACTGCCAACCCTCTATCTCTTGCGGCTTTTACATATTCCAGCCCATCTGCCAGGGTAAAGGCCAGCTCCTGTACCAGATTGGCTCCGGCTTCCTGCATATGATAGCCGGAGATAGAAATGGAATTGAATTTTGGCATATATTGCGCGGTATGGGCGATAATATCCGATACGATCCGCATGGATGGGGCAGGGGGATAAATATAGGTGTTGCGTACCATAAATTCTTTTAAAATATCATTTTGAATAGTGCCGGAAAGCTGGGCCTGGGAAACGCCCTGTTCTTCACCTGCTACGATGAAAGAGGCCAGAACCGGCAATACAGCCCCGTTCATGGTCATGGAAACGCTCATATCCTGAAGTGGAATACCGGCAAAAAGGCGTTTCATATCCTCAACCGTATCAATGGCCACCCCAGCCTTGCCGACATCGCCGCGCACCCGTGCATGGTCTGAATCATAGCCCCTGTGGGTGGCCAGATCAAAAGCAACCGACAATCCCTTTTGCCCGGCATTCAGGGCTTTGTGGAAAAATTTGTTGGTTTCTTCTGCGGTGGAAAAACCGGCATATTGGCGGATAGTCCAAGGGCGAACAGTATACATGGTTGCCCGCGGGCCACGTGTGAAGGGGGCTTCGCCTGGCACGCTATCTAAATGGTCAAGACCGTCCAAATCGGCGCGTGTATAAAGCGGGGCAATATCAATGCCTTCTGCTGTATGGGTTGCCAGCGCCTCTGGTGATTTGCCCTTTAATTCTGCCTGGGCGATTTTTTCCCACCGCTTTTTTTTGTCCTGATTATCGGCCATACCCCACCTTGTTAACGGCTGAATTTTACTTATGATGAGCTGATAATAGCCTATAAAATGCAAAAATTCGAGCATCAAACATATCGTTGGCTAAAATCAGCTGCGGGCATTGTTTTGCCTTTACAGCCAATAGCTATCTGTCCCATGCTTTAGGCTGTAAGGCGATATCTGCCGCGCGATTGCATATCTCGATTTTTTTTAAGAAAGAATTTCAGTGTCTGCTGGTTCTGTTTTATTTTCCAGACTTTCTGTTCGTCAGCAGGGATTTTTGCTGATGATGCTGGCCACTTTTTGTTTTCCGACAATGGATGTGATGGCCAAATATTTATTGCAAAGCCAGCCGGTGATGCAGGTCGTATGGGCCAGATATACCGGCCAGTTTTTACTGATTTTGCTGTTATTTGCCCCGCGTTTAAAAAAAATTATTGTTACCCGCTATCCCGGTTTGCAACTGGCACGCTCTGCTGCTTTGTTTGGCGGAACCTGTTTTTTCTTTTTAAGCCTGAATTATCTGGATCAGGGACAGACAGCAGCTATTTTTATGGTCGCGCCCTTGCTGATTACTGCAATGGCTGTGCTGTTTCTGGACGAAAAAATAGGGCTTCGGCGCGTCCTTAGTGTGATTGCCGGCTTTGCCGGTGCGCTGGTGATTATCCAGCCGCAATCCGATATTTTTACGCCTGCCTCGCTCCTGCCACTTGGGGCGGCCAGCTTTTATGCCAGCTATTCCATTTTAACGCGCAAGCTGGGCGATGCGGAATCACCAAATACTACCCTGTTTTTTACCGCCGGATTTGGCGCGGTTTGCACCTCCTTGCTGTTGCCCTTTATCTGGGTGTCCCCTGATAGCACGGGCGCGGTGATTATGATGGCCAGTATGTCCCTGTTTGGCGGGCTGGGGCATTATGCGGTGATATTATCCCTGCAACGGGTCGAGGCCAGCGAAACCGCACCGCTAAATTATCTAGGTGTGGTGTTTGCGATGTTCTGGGGATTTATG
>CBFIAD010000019.1:0-26621 GCA_965660495.1 Puniceispirillaceae bacterium (SeqCode) | reverse complement strand
GGGGCAAGCAGATGAAGTCCATGGTTGGTGAATTTGGTCCAGCCCTGAAAGAAATGGGTCTGGTGAATTAAAAAAAACCCGCTTTTGTTAAAAAGTAAGAGGGCTTTCACAGTGTTGTTTCGCTGTGAAAGCCCGGTTTTCCACCTTCATGGATGCACAGCGCTTATGTCGATAAAATCACAAATACCGACAATATTTTTAACCCTGATATCGCTGGTTATTATCTATCTAGCTTTGCAGCTGGATTTATCGCCGCCAATGATTGTTGGCGATAGTATGCAGCCGCGTTCTTTTCCAATTTTTTTAATGGTTTTGAATCTGATTTTAACGGCTCTTCTGGCCGTCCAAATCTATCGTAACCCGCCAAAAGAACCTGCTCCCATCCTTCGTGTCACCTGGCTGACAATGGTGTTGATGGTGCTGTTTTATGCGCTCACTGTTTCGATTGATATGTTTGTCGGTATTTCTGTTGTGATGTTTTTAATGTCTTTGGTGTGGGGGCAGCGTAATATACTGGTTGCGCTGGCAAATGCTATTTTAACCCCGTTTTTTGTATTTTTACTTTTCGATATGGTTTTGCGTATTCGTTTTCCGCGCGGGCTTATCACTAACTGGTACTATGGATAAAAAGGGGGCTAGAGATGATTGAGGCCATAACCGCGCTTGGTTCAGTATTATTTGACCCCTATCTGTTGTTTCTGATTTTTGCGACAACCATTATCGGAATTGTTATTGGTGTTCTGCCGGGTCTGGGCGCAACCACCGGGGCAGCTTTGCTACTGCCCTTTACCCTGACCATGTCGCCTGTTCATGCGATTGCGGTTCTAGCGACCATTTATGTCTCGGCAACATTTGCCGGGTCGATTACAGCTATCTTGATTAACACACCGGGGACGTCTGCGGCCGCAGCAACAACCTTTGATGGCTTTCCACTGGCACAGAAGGGCCAGGCAGGTAGGGCATTGGGGATAGCGGTAATATCCTCTACCTTTGGCGGTGTGGTTTCGGTTATTGTGTTATGTTTTGCCGCACCTTTGCTGGCACGGGTTGCGTATGAATTCCGGCCACCGGAATATTTTGCCCTGACTATTTTTGGTCTTTCCATGCTGGCCAGTATCAGTGCAGGCGGGGCGGTCAAAAACCTTATTGGCGGGGTGTTTGGTGTCTGGCTGTCGACCATTGGGGCTGAGCGGGTCACGGCCATTGAACGGTTTATGTTTGGTAATTACGAGCTTTATGAAGGGCTGGGATTTGTGCCGGTGATGATCGGTCTGTTTGCGATGTCCGAATTGCTGGTGCAGTCGAAAATCGCTCATCAGGCAGTGGAATTTATTAAGATGAAGGCCGTCGAACTGCCAAGCCGTGAAGATTATAAAAAGATTTGGAAAACGGTTCTGCGTTCATCGGGCATAGGTACGTTCATTGGTATATTGCCAGCCGAAGGGGCAACGGTAGCCTCGATGATCGGCTATTCCGAGGCAAAACGCTGGTCCAAAAATAAAGAAGAGTTTGGCAAGGGCTCGATTGAAGGAATCGCCGGTGCAGAATCTGCCAATAATGCGGCAACAGGCGGGGCGATGGTGCCTACTATGGTTCTGGGCATCCCGGGCAGTGGTACAACCGCGATTATTTTGGTCGGGCTGATGGTGCATGGTTTGCGTCCCGGCCCCTATTTGTTCACTGAACAGGTTTATTCTGTTTACCAGATTTTTGGATCCATGCTGGTAGCAAATATCATGTTCCTGCTGATGGGGCTTTATGCGGCCAAGCTGTTTGCCCGTATCTCTCTTATTCCGATCAGTCTGTTATGGCCTATCGTTTTTGCCCTCTCTGTTATCGGGGCATATGCCTTGAATTCCTCGTTGCTGGACATCTGGATTGTGCTGATATTCGGGGTCATCGGATTTTTCGCACGCCGCTTTGGCTTTGCTGTCGCACCTATCGCTGTTGGTCTTATTCTGGGCAAGATGGTAGAGGTTAACCTTCAAAATTCCCTGAAGATATTTGATGGGGAATGGTGGCAGATTTTCACTCAGCCTCTGGCAGTATTCTTCCTGGTTCTGGCTTTTCTTGGTCTATGTGGCCCGCAAATTTTTGCCTGGATTGTCAGGGACAGAAAATCCTGAGGTGCATAAAGTTAACAAGCTTAAAGGCTGGCCATAAATGGCCAGCTTTTTTTACGTGCTTTTTGCTGAAATTTCTCAGAGTTAGAGTTCAAACTTTGCTAGGGCGGCAACATCCAGGTCATAGCCCAGTCCCGGCTTGTCTGGCAGATATATAAAGCCGTCCCTAACTTCGGGCAGCCCAGTATAGATTTGCTGGCATACACCGACGGAGCTGGCATGATATTCCACCAACCCGCCATTGCTGAGGCCAGCTTGCAGATGCATATTTGCATAAGGCCATGCTCCGCCATTATCAATAGAGATATTAAAGCTATTGGCCAGTGCGGCAATTTTCTGGCATTGGGTAAAGCCGCCGGATATAGCCACATTGGGTTGCAGGATATCTACTGCACGCGCGATCAGTAAATCGCGGAAACGATAGGGCTGGGCTTCATTTTGCCCACAGGCCAGACGAATAGAGGTACGGGCGCGCAAATCTGCCATCGCGCGCACATCATTCTGGGTAATCGGCTCTTCAAAAAACTCAATACCAAACGGTTCCAGCTTTTCACATAATTCTTGTGCGTGATACAGATCAAGGCTGCAATTTCCATCAATAAACAGCTCGCCCTCAGTGCCAATAGCCTCGCGCACAGCCGCGACCCGGCGGACATCTTCTTCAATTAATTCTTTTAACGGGCGCGGCTCATCCCTTCGTTTCAACCCCCCGTTGGCTACCGTCATTTTCAGTCGATGAAAGCCTGCCTCACGCCAGGCAATGGCTGCTTCTGCCAGCTCGTTTCTATCATAAGCGCCAAAACCAAAGGTCGCGTAAATCTGGCATTTGTCCCTTGCACCTCCTAATAGCTGGTAAATCGGCATATTCAGGGCTTTGCCTTTAATGTCCCACAGCGCAATATCTATCGCAGACAGAGTATGCATACCTGTTCCTGTTTGCCCCTTAGGGGTTAGCCCCCAATAGAGCCTGTCAAACAGCTTTTCATGGGCAAGGGGATTCTGGCCTATTAGCAGGGGCGCGGCATCACATAAAATCATTTCCTTTATTGGCCGGGCAAGCCCTATTGTGGTTAGGCCATGACCGGTAATGCCTTCATCGGTGTCTATTTCTACCACGCAAATCTGATGGGACAGCGTTTTGACAGCAGGGGTAATATCCAGGCGGCTGGCTACCTCCAGCGCATAGGCTCTCAATGCGGTAATTTTCATCGCCCTTGCCTCTTATCTCTTATCTGACCAGCTAGTTTGCAGACCAGTTGCTAACCATATTACAGGCAATGGAAAAGGCAGCCTGCATTGCCTTTACATCTGCCTTGCCTGTACCGGCAATATCAAAGGCCGTGCCATGGGCGGGGGTAGTTACCGGAAAAGGGATGCCGCCCTGAACTGTCACGCCGCGATCAAACCCCATCAGCTTTAGCGCAATTTGCCCCTGATCATGATACATGGTGATGATACCATCTACCTCGCCTGCTTTGGCTTTCAAAAAGACGGTATCGGATGGCCAGGGCCCGTCAACATTAACTTGAAGAGATTGTAATTTATGCACCGCAGGCTGAATTACATCAATCTCTTCCCGGCCAAAATTGCCATTATCCCCGGCGTGCGGGTTTAATGCTGCTACAGACAGGCGCGGACGGGCCAGCCCGGAACGCCTCAAAACCCCATCGATTAAATGCACAGCTTCGGTAATCCGCTCTTCATTCACATATTCGGGAACATCTTTTAGCGCAATATGGCTGGATACGCGGCTTGTCCAGATGCCATCCAGTGTATTCAGCTCGGAGATATAGCCCTCCACGCCCAGAAATTCGGCCATATAATGCAGCTCATCTTCATGGCCGAGGCCAGCTTGTATCAACGCCGCCTTATTAAAAGGGCCAAAGGTGATAGCGTCAATAATACCTTCTTGTGCTAGACGCAGCGCAGTGTTCAGATTTTCCAACGCAGAGCGGCCATTGGTGAGGCTGACTTCGGCATGGGTAATCTTGTCTGTTTCGATGGTCTGCTGGTCAAAATGGGCAAATCCGGATAACGCTGTCCAGGCATCTTTATACGGGTCGCAATCCTGCATTTCGAATTCCGTGCCAGCCTGTTGCTGGCCAAGTTTAAATAGATGACCATCGCCTATTAGCAGGATATCTGCTTTTTCACCTATTTCTGGCTGGCTAAGTAATTTTGCGATTAATTCGGGGCCAATGCCGCCCGGGTCACCTGGAATAATACCTATACGTGGTTTGGTCATCTGAACTATCCTGTCTTTTTTTGTCCTGTTCGTATTATTTTTGCCCTATTTGGCGTCTTCTTCTATTGTGCTGGCGATATTGGTGATCGCTGTTTCCAGGTGGACACGCAATTCTATAGCCGCCTGACTGGCGTTGCGGTTCAATAGGGCATCAGTAATTCTTTGATGCTGATTCAGGGTGTTTTCGCGACGAACATGCATACGCGAGGACACAAACCGCGCCCGAAACAGGCGGGCATTATAATGGCGATGGGTCTCAATCAATGGTGAATTGTTACTTGCCTCAATAATAGCGCGGTGAAATTGCATATCCACCTTGAAAAAGGTCAGGGCATCTGCGCTATCGGATTTTTCCTGCATAAAATGATTTAAATCAGCAATCTTTTTTAATGTGGCATCACAGGCCTCTTTACAGGCCAGCTCGCCTGCCAGCGCTTCCAATGAGCCCAGCACCTGTAAATTCTGGCGAATAGTTTTCAAAGAAGGGTTAGCGATAAAGGGTCTGCGGGTTCGGCTATATTCAATAAGCCCTTCGCTTTCCAGCATCCGCATCGCCTCGCGCATCGGTGTACGGCTAATACCCATTGCTTCGGCCAGGTCGCGTTCCGGGATAGAGGTGCCAGGCGGCAGTTTTTCCAACAAAATCAGCTCGCGCAAGGCATCAGCTGTATCTTCACGTAGGGATTTTCTAGGCGCGACCTGCAGATCGTTTTCTGCGATTATTTTACTCAATGATGAGCCCTTTCGCATCGCTCTAGCGTCCCCATTTTAGTACTAACGGATCATGCGGGCGCATAAGCTCCAGCAAGCCGGCCTTTGTTTGTGGATGCAACGGCTCGATAGGGTGGCGGCAAAAATCAGATTTGATCACACCGCCTTCAACCATGGCTGCCTTTGTTGCGCGAAAACCGCATTGCCGATTTTCATGATTAATGACCGGCAACAGTCGGCTATAGCCTGCAATGGCCTGTTCACGGCGTCCTTCCAAATGGTCAATAATAACCGGACGAATTAAATCGGGTATCAGGGCAGAGGTCATGGACCCTCTTGCCCCGGCATCCAGATCTGCCAGCAAGGTTATCGCTTCCTCGCCATCAAAGGGGGCTTCAATCGCCTGCCCGCCTTCGGCACAGAGCGCGCGCAATTTTGCCGCTGCCCCCGCGCATTCAATTTTGAACATTTTGACCATTTCGATTTCATGGGCCATACGCACCAGCAAGGGGACAGGTAAATCCACACCCGATAGCGGGGCATCCTGAATCATGATGGAAATACCAACCTCGCCCACCGCCATTATTTGATCAAAACTTTGTTGGGGCGTGCCTTTCAGCAGGGCGCCATGATAGGGCGCCATCATCATCACCGCTTCTGCGCCCAGCGATTTTGCCAGCTTGGCGCGTTCTACAGCAATCTTTGTTGCAAAATGGCTGATGGTAACAATGACGGGTACTCTGCCAGCGGCCTGTTCCAGACTAACTCTTGTCAGTTTTTCGCGTTCATCATCCGAAATTAAAAATTGTTCCGAAAAATTGGCCAGAACACAGATACCATCCACGCCTTGATCAATCATACAATCGATAACCGCTTTCATGCCTTCATAATCTACCTCGCCATTTTCATGGAACGGGGTGGGGGCTACTGGCCAGATACCCTGATATTGCGCCTGTGTCATCTCTCGAACTTTCTTAAATATACTTCTTGATCATGCTATCGCCATAGACAGTTTCACTCGCCAAAATAAAGCGCTTTGAAACAGACCAAATCTGTTAGTTAAAAATATCATGTCTAAAATGGTATACCAAATAATGTTTACAGCGCAAGTACGGATGCAAGGCGAATAAACACCTTGTTCAAACCTGTCTTAAAAAGGAAATGGATGAGCGTTATTTCCCCTGCCAATTTGCCGGACGTTTTTCAAAGAATGAAGAAATGCCTTCCTTGAAATCTGCGCTGCCAAAGCACATCTGGATCAAATCATGGTCCTCTGGCAAGGGGGCAGCATTTTGAAGCCGACGTAGCCCAATCAGCGTGGCTCTGAGGGTGAGGGGGGCTGCATTACACATGGATTGCGCCATTTCAATAGCTCGTGCCTCTACCGCCTCTTTGTCCTGATGTAGCTCGGTTATAAAGCCGGCCTGCAAGGCAGCATCCGCATCTATCAGGCTGGAGGTCAACAAAATATGCGCGGTTCTGGAAACCCCTATCAGCTGAACAAAACGGCGCAGATTGGCAATGGCCAGACAATTCCCCAGCGTTTTGGCAATCGGCACGCCCACCCGAATGGAACGGCTACCAATGCGAATGGCACAAGAACCGGCAATTGCCGCCCCACCGCCGGTTACAAATCCGTTAAGGGCAGCAATGGTAGGGACGTCACAATTTTCAATCTCATGTAGCACCTCTTCAATCATATTTTCATAATTGATTGCATCTTTTTCTGGCTGGGTAAATGTTTTGAATTGCGAGATATCTGTTCCGGCGGCAAAGGCGGCATCCCCGCCACCCATAAAGATCAGGACGCGCAGATTATCAGGGTCGCCGGGTTTGCCTGCACGGCTGCAAATTTGCTTGATACGCTCATACATTGCAAAGGTCAGAGCGTTGCGCCGATGCGGGCGATTCAAGGTGATAATGCCTATCCCGTTCTTGGCAGTGAACATCAATTCTTCTTCCGGGTTTTGCTCTATCTGTGACATGGTAGCTATCCTTTTATTTTTTAGCTTTTATTGTGGTATTGCAAAAATTAGCTGGTTTCCTGCAGATAGCTCATCGCGGTTGCCAAACCACCTGACTGATGGGGTATACCGGCCAGCGACAATCCCATTTCCACACCGCTTAGCGTGCCCAGCAGCATCAGATCATTGAAATCACCCAAATGGCCTATTCTGAACACTTTTCCTGCCACTTTGGACAGCCCATTGCCCAATGACATATCAAAATTATCCAGAATAACTTTACGCAAGGCATCGGCATTCTGGCCGTCTGGTACCATGACAGCTGTCAGCACACTGGAATAATATTTTGGATCCGCACATAAAATTTCCAGCCCCCAGGCCTGCACCGCCTTGCGGGTAGCTTCGGCATGGCGATCATGGCGGGCAAAAACATTATCCAGCCCTTCTTCATGCAGCATATCTATTGCCTCTTTCAGACCATAGAGCAGATTGGTCGCCGGGGTATAGGGAAACGCGCCTGATTTATTGGCTTCAATCTGTTCCTGCCAGTCCCAGTAAGAGCGGCGCATACCGCCTTTTTCTGCGGTTTTTATCGCTCGCTCTGACACAGCATTAAAAGACAGGCCAGGCGGCAGCATAAGCCCTTTTTGCGAGCCTGAAACCGTGACATCCACGCCCCATTCATCATGACGATAATCAATTGAGGCGAGAGAAGAAATCGTATCAACCATTAATAGCCCGTCATGACCTGCTGCATTCATGGCAGCGCGCACTTCATCTATCTTGCTGGTCGAGCCGGTAGAGGTTTCATTATGGACAACACAAACAGCCTTGATTTTATTTTCGGTATCTTTGCGCAGACGCTCTTCAATCGCCTGAGCATCCGCCCCGCGCCGCCAGTCTGTAGCTAAAAACTCTGTTTCCAGACCCAGACGGCTGGCCATTTTGTGCCATAGCGTGGCAAAATGCCCGGTTTCAACCATCAGCACCAGATCGCCTTCCTGCAAGACATTGACCAGGGCAGCTTCCCATGCCCCTGTACCGGAAGCAGGATAGATCACCACATGGCTGTCGGTTTTGAAAATGGTTTTGATACCGGCCAGGCATTCTGCCCCGATTTTGGCAAAGTCAGGGCCGCGATGGTCAATGGTTGGATAATCCATTGCCCGTAAAATTCTATCCGGGACATTGCTGGGGCCAGGGATTTGAAGAAAATGTTTACCTGCCTTATATCCATTCTTGGCCATGCTTGTGAATCCTTTTGTTTCTGTGTGGTGGCTTGCCGTGCAAGCAAATTGGTCTGTCTGCTAAATGAAAAACTTATTGAATAAAGATAGTATTTCACCCTAAATATTGGCATACCAAATTTAGCATTCCAAGTAAGGATGATACCTTCGCATTCGATTATTTTAAACATATTCCGTTCTGTGGAATCATTTTTCATAAAAACTTGACGATATTCATTCAACGCCCCTTAAGGTACAGTATGCCTGATGATATAAAAAACCAGATGAACACGGCCCTTTCTTATCGGCAACCAGATTTAGCGGGATTGAAAAAACAGCTTGGCAATCGGATGCTGGATGATCGTTTTTCGCGCGGCCGTTATGCCACCGATGCCTCTATCTACCAGATGGTGCCATATGCGGTTGTGATACCGGAAACAGTTGAAGACGTGCGGATAACGCTGGATTTCGCGCGGGAAAATGGTCTGGCGGTATTGCCGCGCGGCGGTGGAACATCGCAATGCGGGCAAACCGTTAATCACGCAATTGTGCTGGATCAAACCAAGCACCTTAACAAGATAGTTTCGCTGGATATTGAAAATCGCAGATGCGTGGTTCAACCAGGTATTGTTCTGGATGATCTGAACCGCCAGTTAAAGCCGCATGGATTGTGGTTTCCAGTAGATGTATCCACCTCTAGCCGGGCCACTATTGGCGGCATGGCCGGGAATAATTCTTGCGGTGGGCGCTCGCTTCGCTACGGGATTATGCGCGATAATGTCCACGCGATTAAGGCTATTTTGAGTGATGGTAGCGAGGCCTGGTTCGGGGATTTGGACACACAAAAGCCAACTGGAAAGCTGGCAGAGATTTGGCCGCAGCTGGAAGCTTTGGGGCGCGATAATGCCGCCTTGATTGCCGATAAGTTCCCCAAGGTTCTGCGCCGGGTGGGAGGATATAATATTGATGCGCTGATGCCGGATGCGATGGCCGCGCGCCCACAGGGCAAAGCCGGTGACGGCATTAATCTCAGCCATCTTCTGGTCGGCTCGGAAGGCACGCTTGCCTGCTCCACTGAAATTGAATTAAAGCTCTGGCCACTACCGGCACAAAAAATCATGGGCATTTGCCATTTTCCCACTTTTTACAAGGCGATGGATGCGGCCCAGCATTTGGTCACATTAGACCCGGTCGCGGTAGAGCTGATTGATGACACGATGCTGGAGCTGGCGCGTTCTATCGCTATTTTCAAGCCAATTGTCGAGGAGGTGGTGCGGGGCGACCCGGCGGCCTTGCTGGTGGTGGAGTTTGCCGAAGATGATATGGATGAAAATTTGCGTCGTCTGGAAAAGCTGCATGAAATGATGGCAGAGCTGGGTTTTGGCTGGGATAAGGGCAAGGAATGGACAGGCGGGGTTGTCGAGGCGATTGATACTGGCTTGCAAGGGCGCGTGGCAGAAATGCGTAAATCCGGCCTGAATATTATGATGAGCATGAAAAATGCAGCCAAGCCTGTTTCCTTTGTTGAGGATTGCGCGGTTGGCCTGGAACATCTGGCAGAATATACTGCTGGCCTTACCGATATTTTTACCCGCTATGGCACAAAGGGTACATGGTATGCCCATGCATCTGTGGGCTGTTTGCATGTGCGCCCCGTGCTGGATATGAAAAAGGCCGATGATGTGCAAACCATGCGCAACATCGCCGAAGAAGCGTTTGAGCTGGTTAAACGCTATGGCGGGTCGCATTCAGGCGAGCATGGGGACGGGATTGTTCGTTCAGAATTTAACGAGGTGATGTTTGGCCCGGAAATGACGGCTCTGTTCCGACAGGTCAAACAGCTTTTTGATCCGCAAGCTATGTTTAATCCGGGTAAAATTATCGACGCTCCGAAAATGGATGACCGTTCCCTGTTCCGTTTTGCCCCTGGCTATCAGATAAATGATTTTCCGACCCAACTGGACTGGTCGGCCTGGCCGGGCACGGCAGGCGGCCTGCAAGGTGCGGTGGAGATGTGCAATAATAACGGGGCGTGCCGAAAACAAATTGGCGGGGTGATGTGTCCATCCTTTCGGGTAACGGGCGAGGAAAAAGACAGCACACGCGGGCGTGCCAATACCCTTCGTCTGGCATTATCCGGCCAGTTGGGGGCAGAGGCGCTGGCCAGTGACGAAATGGCAGACTCAATGAAGCTATGCGTCTCCTGCAAGGCGTGCAAGCGCGAATGCCCGACAGGGGTAGATATGGCGCGCATGAAAATCGAGGTAACGGCGCTGCAAACCGCTAAAAACGGGCTGTCCTTGCATAACAGGCTGGTCGGATTTCTGCCAGCCTATGCCCCTATCCTTAGCCGGTTTGCCAGGCTCGCCAATTTTGCTCAGGCTTTGCGGCGTCATCTGCCGATTATCTCGCCGATATTGGAGCGGGTAACCGGCTTTACCGCAAAACGCGATTTGCCGCGCTGGTCTAGCCAACCATTTAACGATAGAGAGGCGGCCTCTTCCGGCACGGGGCCAGATGCGGTGATATTATTTGCCGACAGCTTTAACCGCTATTTTGAACCTGAAAATTTGCGTGCTGCTCAAAAGGTATTAACCCATACAGGCAATCAGGTTTTTATCCCTGCCAATTTGCGCGCACGGCCAGTATGTTGCGGGCGCACCTATCTGTCGGTTGGGCTGGTTGATAAAGCAAGAGAAGAAGCCCGCCATCTGGTAGAGGTGTTTTATCCCTTTGCCAGACAGGGTATTCCGATTGTCGGGCTTGAACCATCTTGCACATTGGCCTTGCGCGATGAAGTCCCGGCTCTGCTGGCAGATGAAAAATCCCGTGTTGTTGCAGAACAGGTGCAAACTTTTGAAGAATTTCTGCTGGCAAGTGATGCAGATTTAACCCTGAAGAAAAGCGGGGAAAAGGTCTATGTGCATGGCCATTGCCATCAAAAAGCCTTTGATGTGCTAACTCCTGTCCACCGGCTGTTACAGGAAAAGGCGGGTATGGAAATAGAGCCGGTAGAAACCAGCTGCTGCGGGATGGCCGGGGCTTTTGGCTATGGCACTGAAACCTATGATGTCTCGATAAAAATGGCAGAGGCCAGCCTGCTGCCCAAACTGCGTTCAGCAGAGGCCGATGCGGCAATTGTGGCAGATGGAACATCTTGCAGATGCCAGATATCAGACGGGACAGGCAGAACCGCAGAACATATCGCAAAATTGCTGGCAGACAGGCTATAGGCTGTTATCTGCGCTTATCCTGCAAAATCATATCGGCTGCTTTTTCTGCTATCATCAAGGTGGGCGAATTGGTGTTGCCCGAGGTGATGGTCGGCATCACCGAAGCATCGGCAATACGCAAGCCCTTCAGGCCATGAACTGCCAGGCGTTTATCCACCACTGCCTGTTTGTCTGTGCCCATTTTAGCCGTGCCAACAGGATGGAAAATGGTGGTGCTGATATCGCCAGCTTTTTGGGCAAGATCGGTATCTGTTTCAAATTCAACTCCAGGCAGAAATTCCTGTGTCACATAGGGGCTGAGCGCTTTTTGGCCGACGATCTTTCGGGTGAGGCGAATAGATTGAGCAGCAATTTTCCTGTCATGAGCATCTGACAGGTAATTTGGCGCGATATCCGGGCTGTCAAACGGGTTGGCTGATCGAATTTTCACTTCACCGCGCGAATAGGGGCGCAAATTGCAGACCGATGCGGTAAAGGCAGAAAAAGGGTGCAAGGGCTGTCCAAACGCATCCAGCGAAAGCGGCTGAACATGATATTGTAAATCCGGCGTTTCCAGACTGGTGTCAGATTTTACAAATGCGCCCAGTTGGCTGGGCGCCATCGACATCGGCCCGGAACGTTTGAGCAGATATTCCAGCCCGATGCGCATCTTGCCGCTGAGGGTTTCAGCATAATCATTGAGGGTTTTAATATTTTTAACCTTGAAGATGGTGCGGATTTGCAAATGATCCTGCAAGTTTTTGCCAACACCGGGCAGGGCATGATGCATCTCTATCCCATGTGATTTGATATTTGTTTCTGCCCCAATGCCGGAGAGTTGCAGCAAATGCGGTGTGCCGATGGCCCCGCTACATAAAATAACCTCGCGCCCGGCACGCACATGGCAATTCTGATTGTGATGAAAAAAATCAAGTCCGCTGACCTGCCGACCCGAAAAAGTGAGGGCTTGTGCCTGTGCCCCGCTCAGGATATGCAGATTTTTTCTGGATTTAGCCGGTTTTAAAAAGGCGGTAGCGCTACTCCAGCGCCAGCCCTTGCGCTGATTGACATGAAAATAGCCCACCCCCTCATTATTGCCGCGATTAAAATCGCTTGTCTCGGGGATACCAGCCTGAATACAGGCCTGTTTGAAATGATCCAGGATTTCCCATGACAGGCGCTGTTCTTCCACCCGCCATTCGCCGCCACTGCCATGCATCTCATCGCCGCCGGCATAATAATCTTCTGATTTTTTGAAATAGGGCAAAACCTCATCCCAGCTCCAGCCCTGATTGCCCATTTGTGCCCAGTGATCATAATCGCGTGCCTGGCCGCGCATATAAATCATGCCATTGATAGAAGAGCATCCCCCCATCACCCGTCCGCGCGGGTAATTTAGCGAGCGGCCATTCAGCCCGTCTGCGGGCACGGTTTTAAAGCCCCAATCGGTGCGCGGATTGCCCATGCAATACAGATAGCCGACCGGAATTTTTGTCCAGATATAATTGTCAGAGCCCCCGGCCTCCAGCAACATAACCTGATTGCGCGGGTCAGCGGACAGACGGTTTGCCAGTGCACATCCCGCTGTACCTGCCCCGACAATGACATAATCAAATTGGCCGTAATCTTGACGTTGTTGCATTTGCTATTTTCTTTGTTTTTTGCCCTGTAACCCAGATTAAGGGCGTTTCTGGCCGCTGGCCAGCCACTCCAGATGACGATAAATCTCGGTATGGTCAGGATAGCCCCCCAGCTGCTGGCAAGCTTCTTTTAGATAGTCAGCCAAATCGCCTGTCAGCGGCAAGGTAAAGCCATTCTGGGCGATGATATCGCTGGCAATAGACACATCCTTTGCCATCAAATTCAATGCAAAGCCCGAATTATAGGCCTCTGTTAACACAAATTTATCAATTTTTACCTCGGTTGTGTTGTTGCGGCCGGTAGAGGCGTTGATCACTTTTTGAAAATCGCTCGGGGCAATACCAAATTTTTTCGCCGTCGCCAGCGCTTGAAAACTGGTCACAAGACCGGCAGCCGACACATAATTATTCAGCGCTTTCATCGCATAGCCTGCACCGGCGGGGCCAATATGAACCGGTTTGCCCATCGCCGCAAGGAAGGGGGCAGCGCGCTCAAAATCTGCGGCATCGCCGCCGGTCATGATCATCAGCTCGCCTGTGCGGGCTTTGGCCACACCGCCTGATACCGGGGCATCCAACACGCGCTGTCCTGTCTTTGCCAGCAAGGATGCCAACTGGCCGGAGGTATCGGGATGGCAGGAGGACATATCGACAAGCAGTGCCTCTGTTCCGGCATCCAGCAGGGTTTCAATAATTTTTACCACAACACTGCCATCTGGAACCATTGTGAAGATAATGTCGCAATCGGCCAATGCCGCGATTGAGGGGGCGGGCTGAACCGGGCTATCGGCTGGCAAGTGCCAATTTGGGTCAAAGCCGCGTAATTGGGTGGCCTGTTCTGCCAGGCGCGGTGCCATCACACTGCCCATTTTGCCAAGCCCGATAAATCCTGTTTTCATTGCGCCCACCTGTCATTATGCGGTTTAAAACTTTGCTATTTAACGCTGTCCGGGGATAAGATACTGAGCTGATGGTTGCCCGGAAAAGATATCGTCACCTTGCTATATTGACGGGTAGAGATAGGGGCTGTCACCATAATTTTAAAAAAAACACCTTAAAAAAGCTGTCTTAATGCTTGCTTCATCCGCAGGAGTTATGCTAAACAGCCGAACAGTTTTCCGCGCTTTAGTGCTAATCTTTACCAGATGGCAGGCGAAGCGCGGCGCTATCGTATGTTCTGCGCCCGTTTTTACAGTTGAAAAGGTAAGGCATTTATGGCTAAAGTGTCGCCCGCACAGTTTGTCCGGCAGGTAAGGCAGGAGATTTCGCGCATTTCGTGGGCGAATCGCCGCGAAACTGGTCTAGCGACATTGACTGTTTTTATTATGGCAACCATTGCGGCGGTATTTTTCTTGCTGGTGGATATGGTGCTTTCTAACGTGGTTCAGCTTGTTCTTGGCCTTGGGGCATAAGAGAGCGAGGCTGGGCTTTTGATTTTTTTGAGGATGGTTTAAGTTATGGCGAAGCGCTGGTATGTAGTCCATGTCTTTTCAGGCTCTGAAAAGAAAATGGCGCAGTCTATACTTGAACAGGCTGCAAGCCATGGTCTCGAGGATCAAATCGAAGAGGTAATGGTGCCCACCGAAGAGGTGGTCGAAGTGCGCCGCGGTGCAAAGGTGCAGTCAGAGCGCAAATTCTTTCCCGGCTATATTCTGGTTAAAATGGAACTGTCCGATGCGGCATGGTCGCTGGTACAAAACCAGCCCCGCGTCACGGGCTTTCTGGGCGGCAAGGGCAAGCCTGTCCCCATCACCGAAGCCGAAGCCGAGCGTCTGATTAAACAGATGGATGAAGGGGTCGAACGCCCGCGTAGCACGCTCTCATTTGATATTGGTGAAGAGGTTCGCGTTGTCGAAGGGCCGTTTGAGAGCTTCAATGGCGTGGTCGAGGAAGCCGATGATGAAAAAGAACGCCTGAAAGTGGCGGTCTCTATCTTTGGCCGGGCAACACCTGTTGAGCTGGAATATAGTCAGGTCGAAAAGACAGGGTAAGTTTTTACAAAATCGCGCTGATTTATGTTCGTAACTATGAAGGCGCAAGAAAAAGCAATTAGTCAGAAATGACGCGCAAGAAGGGTTGAAGAAAATGGCAAAGAAAATCCAGGGCTATCTAAAGCTGAATATTCCGGCAGGCAGTGCGAACCCGTCTCCACCCGTTGGGCCAGCCCTTGGTCAGCGCGGTGTGAACATCATGGAATTCTGTAAAGCATTCAATGCAGCAACAGAAAGCCTGGAAAAGAATATGCCTGTGCCGGTGGTGATCACCATTTATCAGGATAAGTCCTTTACTTTTACCACCAAAACAGCTCCGGTCAGCTATTTCCTGAAAAAGGCAGCCGGTTTGTCCAAAGGGGGGCAGGAGCCTGGCCGTTCTGTCGCTGGCAAGGTGACTATCTCGCAGGTAAAGGAAATCGCAGAACAGAAAATGAAAGACCTGAACGCGGTAGATATGGATGGCGCAGTTGCCATGATCAGCGGTTCAGCCCGGGCGATGGGCCTGGAAGTTGTGGAGGGATAAGATGGCCAAAATGAATAAAAGAATGCAGGCGGCAACCGCCAACCTTGACCGCACTATTAATTACAGCGTTGCCGATGCAGCAAAGCTGGTTAAGGACGGGGCAACTTCAAAATTTGATGAAACCATCGAGCTGGCGATCAATCTGGGGGTAGACCCGCGCCATGCAGACCAGATGGTGCGCGGTTCTGTTGCTATGCCAAATGGAACAGGCAAAGACATCCGTGTAGCTGTATTTGCGCGTGATGCCAAAGCCGAAGAAGCCAAGGCAGCCGGTGCAGAATTTGTTGGGGCAGAAGAATTGGCTGAAGCTATTCAAAATGGCGAAGATGGCTTTGACCGGGTGATTGCCAGCCCTGATATGATGGGGGTTGTCGGGCGTCTGGGCAAGGTGCTGGGGCCGCGTGGCCTGATGCCGAACCCAAAGCTGGGGACAGTAACCCCTGATGTGGCGGCAGCGGTTACAGCTGCCAAGGCAGGCGAAGTTCAGTTCCGTGTGGAAAAAGCCGGTGTGGTTCATGCCGGTATCGCAAAGGCCAGCTTTGATGCCGATAAAATTGCGGAAAATGCCAATGCCTTTATCGAAGCTATTCGCAAGGCGCGGCCATCCGGGGCAAAAGGCCAGTTTATCAAGAAAATTACCATGAGCTCAACCATGGGTCCTGGCGTATTTGTTGAAGATAGCGCTGCCTAAAGCCAGCGCCGGGTTTTTTAAAAAAGGATAAACCCAAAACGAATTTTGCCCGATATTCATTTTTTAAGGATATCAGGCGAATGCCGGGAACAGCCGCTAAAAACAAAAATATAATTTTGTTTTGCCAGGTTGTTCCCACCCTGTCCAAGACTGCAGGAGGCCGCCATCGCAGCCTTAATCCCCTGCATAGACGGTAGCAATAAGCATTTATGCTTAAGCTTTCTGTGGGCAGGCCAATGACAGGCAAATCAGCATCGCTGATAGGTTTGTTGAGGTGAAACCGAACAGAAAGGCTGATATTCAGCCCCTGTTCAAAACTGAAGTGGAGATGATCAGGTGAACCGGAACGAAAAAGCCGAACTGATCGAAACACTGCAATCAACTTTGTCTGAGGCAGCAGCGGTTGTTGTTACCCACCAGACTGGTCTGACGGTGGCCGAAAGCAGTGATCTGCGCGGCCGTATGCGTGAGGCGGGTGCTGGGTTCAAGGTAACCAAGAACAGGCTGACCAAGATTGCTTTGCAAGGCACAAAATATGAGGACATTTCTGATTTGTTCACAGGTCCAACAGCGATGGGAACATCTGCTGACCCGGTCGCTGCGGCAAAAGTCCTTGTTAATTTTGCAAAGGAAAACGACAAGTTAACCGTAATTGGCGGGTCTTTGGACGGCAAAGTGCTGGACAAGGCCGGCGTGGAAGCTCTGGCGAAATTGCCATCGCTGGACGAATTGCGGGCAAAGCTTGTTGGTCTGTTGAACGCACCAGCCACACAAGTAGCACGGGTCACACAGGCACCGGCTGCAAAACTGGCACGCGTGATACAAGCACGGGCAGATCAATTGCAGTAGGCGTGTTGCCATACTGATCAGAAAGTTTAAGCCAAAAGGAGTTAACAATGGCTGATATTGAAAAAATTGCAGAAGACCTATCTAACCTGACCGTACTTGAGGCAGCCGAGCTGGCCAAGTTACTGGAAGAAAAGTGGGGCGTATCTGCTGCGGCTGCACCTGTTGCAGTTGCTGCGGTTGCTGGCGGTGATGCTGGCGGTGCTGCTGCAGAAGAAAAGTCAGAATTCGATGTAGTTCTGGCCGCAGCAGGCGCTTCTAAGATCAACGTGATTAAGGAAGTTCGCACCATTACTGGTCTGGGTCTGAAAGAAGCAAAAGACCTGGTTGAAGGCGCACCAAAGGCTGTTAAAGAGGGTGTAGCCAAGGCTGAAGCTGAGGAAATCAAGGCGAAGCTTGAAGAAGCTGGCGCGACAGTTGAACTCAAGTAATTGAGTTTGGCTGGACTAATAAACAGATAAAGTTTTGCACCGGACTCCTTGTTTTTAAGGAGCCCGGTGCAGGGCGTTTAAACACCCCCTGTATTTTTATACAGGCTTTTTGAACATAAAGACCGATGCGAGCAGTGAAAAACACCGCCAGCAAGGTCAAAAGAAAATAACGAGGTATAGCAGATGGCAAAGCGTGTGAGCAGTCTCAATAGTCGGAAACGCGTAAGACGGTTTTTTGGTCATCTATCAGAAGTGGCACAAATGCCAAATCTGATCGAGGTACAACGGTCAAGCTATGACCAGTTTCTGCAGCTGGGCGTTGCCAAGCAAGACCGCCAGAATACCGGCCTGCAAGAGAGCTTTGCGTCTGTTTTCCCTATCCATGATTTTGCCGGACGCGCCATTCTGGAATTCCACTCCTATGAGCTGGAAGCCCCAAAATATGATGTAGAAGAATGTCAGCAGCGTGGCCTGACCTTTGCCTCTCCTTTGAAAGTAACCTTGCGTCTGGTTGTTTGGGAGATTGACGAGGATACCGGCGCGAAATCTATCCGCGATATCAAAGAACAAGATGTTTATATGGGCGATATGCCGCTGATGACCAGCAATGGTACATTTATCATCAATGGCACAGAGCGGGTAATTGTCTCGCAAATGCATCGCTCGCCCGGTGTGTTTTTCGATCATGATAAGGGCAAGACCCACTCTTCTGGCAAATTCCTGTTTGCTGCACGCATTATTCCCTATCGTGGTTCCTGGCTGGATTTTGAATATGATGCCAAGGATATTTTGAATGTGCGGATTGACCGCAAGCGTAAATTGCCAGCCACAACCTTTTTGATGGCTCTGCCGGATGCAGAAAGCCTAGAGCGTATCGAGGAGGCTGCCAAGGCAGAAACCCAGCTTGATCCTTCTGAAATATACGGGATGAGCCGTGACGAAATTCTGAATGTGTTTTATAACACTGTTCCTTATGCCCGTGACGGGGATAACTGGCGCTGCGGATTTGTGGCGGAAAGCTATCGCGGCACCACCCTTACCCGTGATTTGGTAAATGCCGAGACAGGCGAAGTTGCCGCAGAAGCCGGAACAAAGCTGACCCCGCGCGCCCTGCGCAAGCTGGAAGAAGCCGGCCTGTCCTTTATTGTTGCCGAAGATAGCGATGTTATTGGCCGCTTTGTGGCAAATGATATTGTGGATATGAGCTCTGGTGTGGTTCTGGCAGAAGCAGGGGACGAGATTTCAGAAGAAATGCTGAACCTGTTTGCCTCAAACGACATTACCAGCTTTGATGTGCTGGGCATTGACAATGTAAATGTTGGCCCGCATCTGCGTAATACACTGGCGTCTGACCGCAATAACAGCCGGGCAGAAGCGCTGGTTGATATTTATCGCGTCATGCGCCCGGGCGAGCCGCCAACACTGGAAAGCGCACATGAGCTATTTACCAGCCTGTTCTTTGATGCCGAGAAATATGACCTTTCTGCGGTTGGCCGGGTGAAGATGAATGGGCGTCTGGATCTGGATACACCGGATGATATGCGTATCCTGCGCAAAGAAGACATCCTGTCTGTTCTAAAGGTTCTGGTGGACTTAAAGGACGGGAATGGCGAGGTGGATGATATTGACCATCTGGGCAACCGGCGCGTGCGTTCGGTTGGCGAATTGATGGAAAACCAATATCGTGTCGGTCTGTTGCGTATGGAACGCGCTATTCGCGAACGCATGGGTTCAGTTGAAATTGATACGGTGATGCCGGCTGATTTAATCAACGCCAAGCCGGCAGCCGCTGCGGTGCGTGAATTTTTCGGCTCTTCCCAGCTGTCACAATTTATGGATCAGACCAATCCTCTGTCCGAGATTACCCATAAAAGACGGGTATCTGCCCTTGGGCCAGGCGGTTTGACGCGTGAACGTGCCGGGTTTGAAGTGCGCGATGTGCATCCAACCCATTATGGCCGTATCTGTCCGATTGAAACCCCTGAAGGGCCGAATATTGGTCTGATTAACTCGCTGGCAACCTATGCCCAGATTAACCGTTACGGCTTTATCGAAACTCCGTATCGCAAGGTGGTTGATGGCAAGGTAACAGATGAATATCGCTATATTTCAGCGATGGAAGAAGGGCGTTACACCATTGCCCAGGCCAATGCTGAACTGGATGATAAGGGCGCTTTTGTGGGCGAGCTTATTCCGGTACGCCGGGCTGGCGAAATTGGTCTGGCACGTCCGACAGATATTGAATATGTCGATGTGTCGCCAAAACAGCTGGTGTCTGTGGCAGCGGCGCTTATTCCGTTCCTGGAAAATGACGATGCGAACCGCGCACTGATGGGCTCTAATATGCAACGCCAGGCTGTGCCTTTGTTAAAGGCAGAAGCCCCGATTGTGGGAACGGGCATGGAATCACGTGTGGCACGCGATTCAGGGGTGACGATTGTGGCCAGCCGCGATGGGGTGGTTGACCAGGTGGATGCAACCCGTATTGTGGTACGCGCTGATGATGTTGGCGATGGCGCAGATAGCCCTGTAGATATCTATACATTGTTGAAATTCCAGCGTTCAAACCAAAACACAACTGTTAATCAGCGTCCACTGGTGAAGGTGGGTGACCACGTTACCAAGGGCGAGATTATTGCCGATGGTCCATCTACCGAAGATGGCGAACTGGCACTGGGCAGAAATGTTCTGGTCGCCTTTATGCCCTGGAATGGCTATAACTTTGAGGATTCTATCCTGATTAATGAGCGCATTGTGCGCGATGATGTGTTCACCTCTATTCACATTGAAGAATATGAAGTGATGGCACGCGATACCAAGCTTGGCCAGGAAGAGATTTCACGCGATATCCCGAATGTTGGCGAAGAAGCGCTGAAAAATCTGGACGAAGCCGGCATTGTATATGTCGGGGCAGAGGTGAATGCCGGCGATATTCTAGTCGGCAAGGTCACACCAAAGGGCGAAAGCCCGATGACCCCAGAAGAAAAGCTGTTGCGGGCGATCTTTGGTGAAAAGGCTTCTGATGTGCGCGATACTTCTTTGCGTGTACCGCCAGGCGGGGCAGGGACTGTGGTGGAAGTACGTGTCTTCTCGCGTCGGGGTCTGGAAAAAGATGAACGTGCACGGGCTATTGAACGGGCAGAAATTGAACGTCTCGCCAAAGACAGGGATGATGAGCAAAATATTCTGGAAGGCGGCTATATGGGACGTATGTTGTCTCTGCTTAATGGCCAGGATGTTGCCTCAGGGCCAAAAGATGTGCCAACCGATACACGTCTGACCCCGGAATTGCTGGATAGTTTGTCCCGTTATCAGATTAGCCAGATTGCGGTGAAAGATGATGACGTACAAAAGAAAATCGAAGCCCAGAATGCAAACTTTGAGCAAGCGATTAAATCTCTGGATGGGCGGTTTAGCGATAAGGTAGACAAGCTGCAGCGCGGTGACGAGCTGATGCCGGGCGTAATGAAGATGGTAAAGGTCTTTGTGGCGGTGAAGCGTAAATTGCAGCCAGGCGACAAGATGGCCGGCCGTCATGGTAATAAGGGGGTTATCTCTCGCATCATGCCAGCCGAAGATATGCCTTATCTGGATGATGGAACGCCAGTTGATATCGTGCTGAATCCGCTTGGTGTGCCATCACGTATGAATGTGGGACAGATTCTGGAAACCCATTTGGGATGGGCGGCACGCGGTCTGGGCGTAAAGGTCGGGGCAGCAGCAGAAGCGGCTCAGGCACGCGGGGATGTTAAAGAGTTGCACAAGCAGCTGAAAGAAGTATTCCCGGCTGATCAGTATAAAGACAATCTGGCCGCCATGGATGATGAGCAGGTTATCGAACAGGCGAAATTGCTGGCACGCGGTGTGCCAATGGCAACCCCTGTTTTTGATGGTGCGCGTGAAGCAGATGTAACCGAATTGCTGGAAATGGCTGGCCTGTCGCAAACCGGTCAGGAAATTCTGGTAGATGGGCGGACAGGCGAAGCGTTCGACCGTCCGGTTACGGTTGGCTACATCTATATGCTGAAACTGCATCACCTGGTGGATGAAAAAATCCATGCCCGTTCTATCGGGCCATATAGTCTGGTTACCCAGCAGCCATTGGGCGGCAAAGCCCAGTTTGGTGGCCAGCGCTTTGGCGAGATGGAAGTCTGGGCATTGGAAGCCTATGGGGCTGCTTATACCTTGCAAGAAATGCTGACGGTAAAGTCGGATGATGTTTCAGGCCGTACAAAGGTGTATGAAGCGATTGTGCGCGGTGACGATGATTTCGAAGCCGGCATACCGGAAAGCTTTAATGTTCTGATTAAAGAGCTGAGATCGCTTGGTCTGAATGTCGAGTTACATGATACAGAAAACTAGGTCTGTGTAAAAAAAATAAAGAGCTGTGCCAGCGATAATGCCTTTGTCGCTGGCAACCACTAAAGAGCACAAAATTTAAAATGCAGGGAGCCGCACGCTATGAATGATCTGATGAATCCATTTGGTCAGCCCAAATCTGCCCAAAGCTTTGACAAAATTCAGATTTCTATTGCTTCACCTGAACGGATCAGGTCGTGGTCTTTTGGCGAGATTAAAAAGCCAGAAACCATCAATTATCGGACATTCAAGCCAGAAAAGGACGGGCTGTTCTGTGCCCGTATTTTCGGCCCTGTGCGCGATTATGAATGTTTGTGCGGCAAATATAAGCGGATGAAATATCGCGGCATTATCTGCGAGAAATGCGGCGTGGAAGTCACCTTGTCAAAGGTGCGGCGCGAACGTATGGGGCATATTGAACTGGCTGCACCTGTCGCGCATATCTGGTTTTTGAAGTCTCTGCCAAGCCGTATTGGCCTGTTGGTGGATATGACGCTAAAGGATCTGGAACGGGTTCTGTATTTTGAAAATTTTGTGGTGATCGAGCCGGGTCTGACCACTCTGGATAAAGGCCAGCTTTTATCCGAAGAAGATTATTATGATGCGGTCGACGAATTTGGCGATGATGCGTTTGAAGCTGCCATTGGCGCTGAAGCGATTAAAACCATTCTAAGCGGTCTGGATCTGGATGCCGAGCGGGAAAAAATCCGCGAAGATTTGCGCGAAACAGGTTCGGAAGCCAAGCGCAAGAAGCTGGTAAAGCGTTTGAAGCTGGTAGATGCTTTCCGCGAATCCGGCTGTCGCCCTGAATGGATGATTTTAGATGTTGTGCCGGTTATTCCGCCGGAATTGCGCCCATTGGTGCCGCTGGATGGTGGTCGTTTTGCGACTTCGGATCTGAATGATTTGTATCGCCGGGTAATTAACCGTAATAACCGCCTAAAGCGTCTGATTGAATTGCGCGCGCCTGATATTATTGTGCGTAATGAAAAGCGGATGCTGCAGGAATCTGTGGATGCGCTATTTGATAATGGCCGTCGCGGCCGGATTATTTCAGGGGTGAACAAGCGCCCGCTGAAATCGCTGTCTGATATGCTGAAAGGCAAGCAGGGGCGTTTCCGTCAAAACCTGCTGGGCAAGCGGGTGGATTATTCCGGCCGTTCTGTGATTGTGGTAGGGCCCGAGCTGAAGCTGCATCAATGCGGTCTGCCAAAGAAAATGGCATTGGAACTGTTCAAGCCCTTTATCTATTCCAAGCTGGAATTATACGGGTTGGCCAGCACCATCAAGGCGGCCAAGCGGATGGTTGAAAAAGAGCGGCCAGAGGTTTGGGATATTCTGGAACAGGTTATTCGTGAACATCCGGTCATGCTGAACCGTGCGCCGACACTGCACCGTCTGGGTATTCAGGCATTTGAACCTGTGCTGGTCGAAGGCAAGGCCATTCAGTTGCATCCGCTGGTCTGTACTGCCTTTAACGCAGACTTTGACGGGGATCAGATGGCCGTTCATGTGCCGCTATCGCTGGAAGCACAGCTGGAAGCCCGGGTATTGATGATGTCGACCAATAACATCCTTAGCCCGGCCAATGGCAAGCCTATCATTGTGCCGTCTCAGGATATTATTCTGGGTCTGTATTATCTGTCGATTGAACGCGAAGGCGAAGTAGGCGAGGGCATGGCCTTTACCGGCGTTCAGGAAATTCTGATGGCACTCGATAGCGGTGCGGTTAGCCTGCACGCCAGGGTCAAAGCTCGGATCAGCACCTATGATGAAGAAGGCCAGCCAGTTACCAAAGTGGTGGAAACAACCCCAGGCCGTGCGCGTCTGGCTGATTTGCTGCCCCGCAATTCACATATCAATTTTGAACTTGTGAACAAGCTGATGACGAAAAAGGAAGTCTCGAATGTCATCGACTTCATCTATCGTCATTGTGGCCAGAAGGACACGGTTATCTTTTGTGACCGTTTGATGAATCTGGGTTTCACCCAAGCGTGTAAATCCGGCATTTCTTTTGGTATTGCCGATTTGACTACACCTGAGCTGAAATCAAAATTCGTTAATGAAGCCGAAGCACAGGTCAAAGAGTTTGAACAGCAATATCTGGATGGTTTCATCACGCAAGGGGAAAAATATAACAAGGTGGTTGATGTATGGTCACGTTGCTCTGATCTGGTTGCGGATGAAATGATGAAGGGCATCTCTACCGAAAAAGAAGGTGAGCCGGTTAATTCGGTTTGGATGATGGCTCATTCAGGGGCGCGTGGCTCGGCTGCACAGATTAAACAGCTGGCTGGTATGCGTGGCCTGATGGCCAAGCCATCTGGCGAAATTATCGAAACACCGATTAAATCTTCGTTTAAAGAAGGTTTGGATGTGCTGGAATATTTCAACTCTACTCACGGTGCGCGTAAGGGTCTGGCCGATACCGCGCTAAAGACAGCCAACTCTGGCTATCTGACACGTCGTCTGGTGGATGTGGCACAAGATTGTATCATCACCCGCCATGATTGTGGTACCAGCAATGGCATTACTATCCGTCATGCGATGAACGGCTCAGAGATTGTCGATAGTCTGGCAGAACGTATTTTGGGACGTTTTCTTGCCGCCGATCTGGAAAATCCAAAAACCGGTACTGTTATAGCAAAAGCTGGTGAAATGGTAACCGAAGATCATCTCGATGAGATTGACGATTCTGGTCTGGATCAGGCACGTATCCGCTCGGTTCTGGTCTGTGAGGCAACCACCGGTATTTGCGGGACTTGCTATGGCCGTGATCTGGCGCGTGGTACGACTGTGAATATTGGCGAGGCTGTTGGGGTTATCGCTGCCCAATCTATCGGTGAGCCCGGTACACAATTGACCATGCGTACCTTCCATGTGGGCGGGGCTGCCCAGCGTGGGGCAGAAGCCAATAATATCGAAACCACTGTGGCCGGTACGGTACAGCTGGATGATGTTAGCCTGGTGCGCGGGGCAGATGGCAAGGCTATTGTCATGAGCCGTTCTGCTGAGCTGATTATTGCTAATGAACAGGGGGCAGAACGCGCCCGTTATCGCCTGCCTTATGGCGGCAAGCTGTTCTTTGAAAATGGCGATGCGGTTAATCCGGGTGATGTGCTGGTGGAATGGGATCCCTATACCATCCCGATTATCACTGAATTGGAGGGGATCGCCAATTATGTTGATTTAACAGATGGCGTAACCGTTCGCGAAGTCGCCGATGAAGCGACAGGCATTATCAGCCGCGAAGTAATTGAAACCAAGCAATCCGGCCGTTCAGCCAATCTGCGTCCACGTATTACCATGCGCGATGACAAGGGTGAGGTATTGACACTTTCCAATGGTATGGAGGCACGTTACTTCCTGCCGGCAGGGGCAATTTTGTCTGTGGAAAATGGGGCAAAGGTTAACGCAGGGGATGTATTGGCACGTATTCCGCGCGAATCATCCAAGACCCGCGATATTACAGGGGGTCTGCCCCGCGTGGCTGAATTGTTTGAAGCCCGCCGTCCAAAGGATTTTGCCGTTATCAGTGAAATTGATGGCCGGGTAGAATTCGGAACAGACTACAAAGCCAAGCGTCGTATTCGCGTTGTACCTGTTGATGACAGCCTGGAGCCGGTTGAATATCTGTTGCCAAAAGGCCGGTCACTGGCGGTCAATGAAGGCGATATGATCCGCAAAGGCGACTTGTTGCTGGATGGCTCGCCTGTTCCGCATGATATCTTGAATATTCTGGGCGTAGAGGCTCTGGCAGAATATCTGGTAAAGGAAATTCAGGATGTTTACCGTCTGCAAGGCGTGAAAATCAACGACAAGCATATTGAAACCATCGTGCGGCAAATGCTGCAAAAGGTAGAGATTGAAGATGGCGGTGAGACCACGATGCTGGCAGGTGAACAGGTGGAACGCGAAGAGTTTGCCCGTGTAAACGCTCAGGCAGAAGAAGAAGGCTTGCAGCCGGCAAAAGCACGCCCTGTTCTGCTGGGGATTACAAAGGCATCCTTGCAGACACGCTCATTTGTTTCTGCTGCCTCTTTCCAGGAAACTACAAGAGTATTGACCGAAGCGTCTGTTTCCGGGCGTGAGGACAGGCTCGAAGGTCTGAAAGAAAATGTGATTGTCGGGCGTCTTATCCCTGCCGGTACAGGTTCGGTGATGAATCGCCTGCGTCAGGTGGCTTCACAGCGGGATAAAGAGATTACTGCCCGCCGTGCAACTGCCGAATCAGAGCAGGCCGCCCTGGCCGATACAGGCTTTGAAGATGCAAATGCGGAGGCAATCGTAGCAGATACTGAGTAAATACCGCGTTTTTAACGCAAAAACACCTTTCTGGCGTTAAAGCTGGAAAAGTCGGGCCGGTTGGAAAAATAAGACTTGACCATACGGCCCGACTAAACGTATATTCCGCGCAACTTGCTGGCACAGGTAGTAGTTTTTAGCCGGGTTCAAATGCCCGTACGGCCAAAAACTAGACGCTGGGTTAGATATGCAAGGGTAAAGACCCCTTCTTTTTTGTGAAAGATTAGGAAGGCAAGTTCAGAAAAGTCGGTTATCCGAACCGATTGCTCTGTTTTTTTTATTTTTTGGGATAGGCAATAAAAGGGCCAGTTATGCCAACTATTAACCAGTTGATCCGTCATGGGCGTACCC
>CBFIAD010000018.1:0-28392 GCA_965660495.1 Puniceispirillaceae bacterium (SeqCode) | reverse complement strand
TAACCACCACCATAATACAGCCAGCTCAGCTGCTGGTATGGGGTGTCATACCCGCCCATGATATCGCCAACAAACTGGAAGGCAGGGTTCTTACCTGTCTGGTAAGCACCGCCTGTCATATCACAGTCCAGAATACCATTTGCTGCCGCATCGAAAGTTTCCACTGAACCAACGACTGATGAGGCCCAGAACATTTCAATGTCCAGCGAGCCGTTTGACATGGTTTCCACATCATCTACCCACTGCTGATAAATCAGGCCGGTTGGGTGGTCAGCCGCGTAATGCGTCTGAATGCGAAGCGTTTTTGTGCCGCCATGTGAGCCAGCCAAAACTGGCCCTGCCAGCATAGCAGTAGCTACAGCAGCGCCCATTGCTAATTTTGTGAATTTCATCACGTTCCTCCGTTACGTTTTACAATACATTAGGAGGGCATGAATATATTTTGCGTTCAGCAAATTTCCCCCCCTTGCTAACGACAATGAGTGAAGTAGATAATAGCACCAATGTCCAGCAAAATTTTACCCCTGCGAGGTTGAATATTGTTCTTTTCTTACTAAAAAACTGGTAAATTTGTACATAATATTGCTATTTTTTTAAATTAACTGCCTATATTCAGCGTCATTCCGGTTTATTTTGTACAAACTATGCGTGAGAGATTCTGGCAAGCAAATCCTTTATTTTTTGTAATTTTATCAGAGCAGATTAGGCGCTTTTCTTCAGCCTTAAACTTCGCCACTATATAAAGAGCGAATCACTTACATTAAAGCTGACAGATGAAGAGGATATGAGGATTATGAAGGTCACCCAAATCAACGCTTACATATTGTCCTCGCCTCTGGAAACCCCTTTTGCCTTTTCACAAGGCTGGGTGGCCAAACGTTCAGCAACCCTGATAGAAATCTGTACCGATACCGGCCTGACCGGCTGGGGCGAGGCCTTTTGTCAGGGGCTGGAAACCCCGCAAATTGCGGCCGCAGCGATAGATCATTGTTTTGCGCCCATGCTGGTTGGGGCAAACCCGCTGAATACCGAAAAATTATGGTTTGAGATGTATCATCGCTCGCGCGATTTTGGCCGCAAGGGGGCAATTATGGCCGCGATTAGCGGGATAGATATTGCGCTATGGGATATTGCTGGCAAGGCTTATGGTCAGCCTGTCTGGCAATTACTGGGCGGGGCATTTCGCCGGGAAATTGAACCCTATGCTACCGGGTTTTACCGCATTAAAGGACAGGGCGAGGCTGGCCGACTGGCAGAAGAAGCGGTCATGCATTTCGAAAATGGCTTTCGCTATATGAAAGTAAAGCTGGGCTTTGGCGTAGCAGATGACATCGAGGTAATGCAGGCCATTATGAAAAAAATCGACCCGTCCAAAACAACGCTGATGGTCGATAGCAACCATGCCTATGGCCGGGCAGAAGCCCTTTATTTGGGTCAGGCAATGGCCGATATGAACTTGCGCTGGTATGAAGAGCCGGTTGCACCCGAAGATTATGAAGGCTACGCCGAGCTGCGCCGCCGCTTGCCCATGGCAATCGCTGGCGGTGAAAATGAACATAGCCTTTATGGCTTTAATGCACTGTTTGATGCTGGGGCGGTTGATATTGCCCAGCCGGATATTGGCTCTTGCGGCGGTTTTACCGCAGCGCGCCATATCACCGCCCTTGCCCAGGCCAAAGGCATAGAGGTCAATCCCCATGTCTGGGGCAGTGCGGTTGCACAAGCCGCCTCTATCCAGCTGATAGCCGCGCTACCTGTCGCGCATCATTCGATATTTGCCCGCCAACCTATCCTGGAATATGACCAGTCCTCTCACCCGTTTCGGCGCGAATTAACCACCATGCCGATCGAAATGAAAAACGGGCTTATTGCCCTTTCGGATGCCCCGGGTCTGGGCATAGAAATTCGCCGGGACACCCTTGAACGCTACCTGTGTGAATCAAGCTAGACAGATTTAACCGTTCGCTTGTGGCAGATCATCTTCCAGATAAATCTTGATGATTTCTTCAAAGCTGCTCTCGCTCTCAAAGCCAAATTGCACGGAGCGTTGTGTATCAAAATTGCGCGGCCAGCCTGCCACAATTTTCACGATGTGATCATCCAGCTGCGGCTTGATAAGAGAGACCACATCATTGCCAGCTATAGTGCGCAAGGCTTCTATTTGTTCGGCTACTGTGCAGGAAACTCCCGGCATATTTAAGGCTCTGCGGCTGCCCAGTACAGAAAGATCCATAGAAGCGGCATGGGTCAGGAAGCGAGCAGCAGAGCGCGGAGAGGCGTGCCAATGGCGCACATCATCCTTGACAGGCAAAATCGCTTCCACCCCGTTTAGCGGCTCGCGGATAATGCCGGAGAAAAACGAAGAGGCAGCCAGATTAGGCTTGCCCGGCCGCACACAGATGGTCGGCAATCGAATGGAAATTCCGTCAATATATCCCTTGCGGCTGTAATCGGAAATCAGCAATTCAATAATGGCCTTTTGCGCACCATAGGATGTTTGCGGGGCACATAAAAATTCATCTGAAATTTTATCCGGGAAAGGCGCACCAAACACCGCAATGGAAGAGGTAAAGACCATTTTTGGTACATAGCTGCCGCCACTATCTTCATGATGCTGGCGCAACGCCTCAAGAAACGCCCAGGACCCAGCCATATTAACCTGCCAGCCCTTAACAAATTCCAGCTCTGCCTCGCCGGAAACAATAGAGGCCAGATGAAAAATCAAGTCTGGTTTCAGATCTGCCAGCTTTTGCATTTCAGCCGCTTCGGCAATATTGCCCACCAGTACCTCGCTCTCGCCAGACCAGGATGCTGTGTTGGCTGACACCATATCATGCAGATATATCTTGGAAATCTTCCCCAAACCGGTATCGGCACTCTCCAGCCGGCTTAACAATTTTTGGCCAACCATACCCGCAGCACCCATAATCAGAACGCGCATTCTTCTTCTCCTAAAAACATTTTTACATCACATCATTTTTAACTGGTTTTTTTCGACATGATGCTGTCATTATAATGAAGAAATCAAAAAGAAAATCAAAATATCGCGAAATTTTTGATAGGCGCAGGAAACGGCCAGGCCATAAATTTGCCATCAGAGTTTGCACGATTGAGCAGCACAGGTAAGATTTTTCATGAAGGGTGGAACAGAATGACCAAAAAGAAAATAACCCCGGAACAGCTTCGTTCCCGTTTATGGTTTAACAATCCCCATGATGCGGAAATGACCGCACTTTATACAGAGCGCTATTTGAATTACGGGCTGACCCGTGAGGAGTTGCGCTCTGGCAAGCCGATTATCGGCATCGCACAAACAGGCTCGGATCTGTCGCCTTGTAACCGGCATCATCTGGAACTGGCCAAGCGGGTACGGGACGGCATTATTTCTGCCGGCGGCGTGCCGATGGAAATTCCTGTTCATCCTATTCAGGAAACTGGCAAGCGCCCCACCGCGATGCTGGACAGAAACCTTGCCTATCTCAGCCTTGTTGAAACCCTGTATGGCTATCCAATTGACGGGGTGGTGCTGATGATTGGCTGTGATAAAACCACCCCGGCCTTATTGATGGCTGCCTCTACGGTGGATATTCCGGCCATTGCGCTTTCTGTCGGGCCGATGCTTAATGGCTGGCATGATGGCAAGCGCACCGGCTCTGGCACGATTGTTTGGAAAGCTCGCCAAATGATGGCCGCTGGCGAGATTGATGATGATGGCTTTCTGGATTTGGTCACCTCTTCCACTCCATCGACTGGCTATTGCAATACAATGGGCACAGCCAGCACGATGAACTCGCTTGCCGAAGCGCTGGGGATGCAGCTGCCTGGCTCGGCCGCGATACCGGCGCCTTACCGCGAACGCGGACAGATATCCTATGAAACCGGGGCGCGGATTGTTGATATGGTTTTCGAAGATTTGAAACCATCAGACATTATGACCCGCGAAGCCTTTGAAAATGCAATTGTGATCAACTCGGCCATTGGTGGTTCAACCAATGCCCCCATCCATTTAAATGCGGTGGCGCGTCATTTGGGTGTTAGCCTGACCAATGATGACTGGCAAGCGGTTGGCCACAAGGTCCCCTTGCTGGTCAATCTGCAGCCAGCCGGTGAATATCTGGGCGAGGATTATCATCGTGCAGGCGGCGTGCCCGCAGTGGTTGGCGAATTAATGCGGCATAATTTACTACCGCATCCAGGGGCAGTGACCGTCAATGGGGCATCGATGGGCGATAATTGCAAAGGGGTTGCCATCAAAAATACAGATGTGATCAAGACCATTGATAATCCGTTGAAAACTGATGCCGGCTTTATCAATCTGAAAGGCAACCTGTTTGATAGCGCGATCATGAAAACCAGCGTCATCAGCAGCGAATTTTCCGGCCGTTATTTATCCAATCCCGATGATCCCAACGCCTTTGAAGGCACAGCCTATGTCTTTGACGGGCCCGAGGATTTCCACAAGAAAATCGATGATGAAAGTCTGAAGATGGATGCCCATTCCATTTTGGTTATGCGCGGGGCAGGGCCAAAGGGCTATCCGGGCGGGGCAGAAGTGGTGAATATGCGCCCGCCTGCCTATCTGATTAAACAGGGGGTGAACGAGCTGCCATGCATTGGCGATGGCCGGCAATCCGGCACATCCGGCTCGCCTTCTATTTTGAATGCCTCGCCTGAGGCAGCAGATGGCGGCGGGCTGGCATTGCTGCGTTCAGGCGATCGCATCCGCATTGATATGAACAGATGCAGTGCCGATATTCTGATCAGTGACGAAGAGCTGGAAGCGCGCAAGGCTGAATTGGCAGCAAAGGGCGGCTACCCGTCTCCGGAAAGCCAGTCACCATGGCAGCAATATTTCCGCGAAATGGTTCAGCCATTTTCCGAAGGGATGGTGCTGAAAGATGCACCAAATTATCAATCCATCGCCCGTACCAAAGGGGTGCCGCGCGATAATCATTAAGGGTTTTTTATCGCCCATCAGGTGATCGGAACAAGATTTTAAAAAACAGGAGATAAAAGATGAAGTTAGTAAGATTTGGCGCAATTGGCGCAGAAAAGCCCGGCATTCTGGATGCAGAGGGTCAGATCCGTGATTTGTCCGCACATATTGATGATATTAATGGGGCAGCGCTTTCAGCTACCAGCCTGGATAAATTACGGGCAATAGATATCACCAGCCTGCCAGTTGTCAGCCAGGATGTGCGCCTCGGGGCCTGTGTGGGCGGTATTGGTAAATTTATGTGTATTGGGCTGAATTATTCAGACCATGCTGCTGAAACAGGTTCGCCCATTCCAGAACACCCGATTTTATTTATGAAGGCCACCTCTGCTGTTGTGGGGCCAAATGATATGGTGATGCTGCCGCGCGGCTCTACCCATTCCGACTGGGAAGTGGAATTGGGCGTGGTTATTGGCAAGGCGTGTAAATATGTTTCTGTTGAAGATGCTCTAGAGTATGTCGCAGGTTATTTTGTATCAAATGATGTGTCCGAGCGTCATTTCCAGACGAAGCTGACCGGCCAATGGACAAAGGGCAAATCATGCGACACGTTCGGGCCCATTGGCCCATGGCTGGTCACCGCAGATGAAATTGCCGATCCGCAAAATCTGGATATGAGCCTGGATGTCAATGGCAAGCGTATGCAAACCGGCAACACTTCTACTATGATCTTCAGCGTGGCAGAATGTATCTCGCATCTCTCTCAATTAATGACCTTGCATCCGGGTGATGTCATTTCAACTGGCACGCCTCCCGGGGTGGGGATGGGCATTAAGCCTGATCCGGTCTACCTCAAAGAGGGCGATGTAATGGATGTCTGGATCGAGGGGCTGGGTAAACAGCGCCAGCAAGTTGGCCAGGACTGATATTAGCAAAAAAAGCGGGAGGAAGAATATGCAAGCCAGCTATGATATGCAAAAGGACGTTGCTGTGATTACAGGCGGAGCAATGGGGATAGGTCTTGCCTGTGCCCAGCGCCTTGCCAGCCACGGGGCAAAAATCGCACTATGGGATGTGGATAAAGGCGCGCTTGATGCGGCCGCGGCTACCTTTGATAATGCGCCGCTTTGTCTACAAGTGGATATTACAAACCCGGATGAAATTAATGCCGCCGCCGCGAAGACAGCCGATAATTTTGGCACTATCACCCAGCTGTTAAATTCAGCCGGTATCGCCGGAGCCGCTATTCCAACCATTGAATATAGCACCCAGGAATGGGAGCGGGTGATTGATCTGAATCTGAATGGTACATTTTTTGTCAATCGGGCTATCCTGCCCTTCATGCAGGCCAATAAATATGGCCGGATTGTCAATGTGGCTTCGATTGCCGGCAAGGAGGGCAATCCAAATGCCGGGGCATATTCTGCGTCAAAGGCCGGGGTGATCGGTCTGACAAAAACACTCGGCAAGGAGATGGCTGGCCAGGATATCGCGGTAAATTGTATTACCCCGGCCGCCGCCAAAACCCGCATTTTTGATCAGATCACGCAAGAACATATTGATTATATGCTGGCAAAAATCCCGCGTGGACGGTTTTTGCTGGTAGAGGAAATTGCCTCTATGGTGACATGGTTGCTGAGCCGCGAGAACAGCTTTACCACCGCAGGTGTATTTGATATTTCAGGCGGACGCGCAACATATTAAATCATCACAAGCTGGCATCGCGGATGCATTAAGAAAAGGGATATATCATGACAGCACAACCGAAAATTGCCTTTCTGGGCATTGGCCTGATGGGTAATCACATGGCACGCAATCTGCTGAAAGCCGGCTATGCACTAAATGCATGGAACCGCACCATCAGCAAGGCAGAAGCCCTGGCCATCGATGGGGCAGAGATTGCCCAGACACCGGCAGAAGCTGTAAAAGACGCTGATTATGTGATTACCATGTTAAGTGACGGGCCAACTGTTCGCGATATGTTTTTCACCAATGGTCTGTGCCAGCAAATGAAGGCGGGCGCGTGCCTGATTGATATGAGTTCTATCAAGGCCAGCGAGGCCAGAGAACATGCAGCTGAAATGCGCGCCACCGGACGCAATCATCTGGATGCCCCTGTATCGGGCGGTACCAAGGGCGCAGAAGCTGGCAGCCTGGCCATTATGGTAGGCGGGGCAGAAGAGGTGTTTGCGAAGGCAAAACCTGTTTTCACGCCAATGGGAAGACCCGTTCGTGTAGGCCCTGATGGGTCAGGCCAGCTTTCAAAACTAGCCAACCAGACTATTGTGGCCGTGACCATCGGGGTAGTGGCCGAAGCGATGCTGCTGGCAGAAAAAGGCGGGGCTGATCCGGCGGCTATTCGCGATGCGTTGAAAGGCGGTTTTGCCGATTCTGTTATTTTGCAACAGCATGGTGAGCGCATGACCACTGGCAATTTTGAGCCGGGCGGTCTGACAAAATTCCAGCTAAAAGATATTAATAATGCGCTGGAAGAGGCTGGTCACCACGGTCTCACCCTGCCCTTAACCGAACAAATCCAGCAGCGTTATGAGGCGCTGACTTATGAAATGGATGGGGCAGATACCGATCATTCCGCGATTTATCTGGAATTGCTTCGTCAAAATAACCTCTAGGCCAAACACCCTGCGGATAGCCAGACAGATAATTCTATCTGCCTGGTCTAGCCCATGAAAACGGAAATAAAGATGAAACCAGAACTGCTTATTATTGGAAAAATAACCCCGCGCATGGCCGCGGCATTTGATACAGCCTTTATCTGTCACCGCTATGATGAAATACCCGATATAGACAGCTTTATCAGCGGGGCGGGAAAAGCGGTTCAGGCAATTGCAACCACTGGCCATGATGGCGTACCTGCGCCGATTTTAACTGGCCTGCCTGACTTGAAAATTATTTCCTGTTACGGGGTAGGCTATGATGCCATTGATGTTGGCGAGGCTGCAAAGCGCGGTATTCTGGTTACCCATACACCCAATGTATTAAATGATGAGGTGGCCACTACCGCTATCATGTTGCTGATGGCCTGTTACCGCCAGCTTTTTGTGAATTATGATTATATCCTGTCCGGGGACTGGGTGAAAAAGGGCGAAGCCCCCCTTACCCGCACCATTGATGGCCTGTCTGTCGGTATATTGGGATATGGGCGCATTGGCCAGACCATCGCCCGTAAACTGGAAGCTTTTAATTGCCGGATTTCCTATCATACCCGCACAGAGCGCAGCGATAGTCCGCATCGCTATTATGGCGATCTAACAGAAATGGCACGCGATGTTCAGGCAGTGATTGTGATCACGCCAGGTGGGGCAGCAACAAAACATCTGGTCAATAAAGAGGTATTGGAAGCCCTCGGCTCTGAAGGGTGTCTGGTCAATGTTGCCAGAGGCTCGGTCGTGGATGAGGCCGCCCTGGTCAGCGCTATACAGGAAGGCAAACTTGGTTATGCCGGTCTGGATGTATTTGAAAAAGAGCCGCACGTTCCAGAAGCGCTGTTTAACCTACCCAATGTGGTGCTGACCCCGCATATTGGGTCAGCCACAGTGGAAACCAGACAGGCGATGGGCGATTTGACCGTCGATAATCTGGTACAGTTTTTTGAAAAGGGTGCGGTACTCACCCCTGTACCCGAATGCCAACATCTAATTAAATAGGCATCTGGTGAAATAGACCTCTATAAAGACGCGCCCTTTAGATAAAAAATCACACTGTTGTGGTCATCCCGCCATCGACATAGATAATCTGGCCATGCACAAAATCGGAAGCAGGGGCTGCCAGATAAATGGCAGTGCCTATCAGATCATGGACCTCGCCCCATCTTTTGGCCGGGGTATTATCGCATAGCCACTGGCTGAAAGCCTGAGAGTTAAATAGCGCTTGTGTTAATTCGGTTGAAATATAGCCAGGCCCTATCGCATTACAATTAATGCCAAGCTCTGCCCATTCGGATGTCATCGCACGAGTCAGGCCGCCAACCGCTGCTTTGGAGGTGACATATGCCCCGACATGATGGCGTGCCATTTTTGTCATAATAGAGGCGATATTGATAATTTTGCCATGCCCGCGTTTGGCCATATGCCGGGCAACAGCTTGCGAAACATGAAAAATGCCGCGCGTGTTGGTCGCCAGAACATCCTCAAAGGCTTTTGCATCAAATTCCAAAAGGCTGGCACGATGCTGAATACCGGCATTATTAATGATAATATCAATAGAGCCATGCCGGGCTTCGTAATCATCAATCGCAGCGGTAACATTTTGGGCATCTGCAACATCGAAAACCAGTTCCCGGGCCTGATAGCCTTTTTCTGTCAGCGCTCTTACCGCTTTTTCCGTTTTGTCCTCTGCCCGGCCATTGAGAACAATATTTGCCCCTGCCTCGGCCAGACCGCCTGCCAGCGCAAATCCAATGCCACGCCATGCACCGGTAATTAATGCTGTTTTACCTGTTAAATCAAAAAGCCCACTCATAAATCAACCTGCTCCTATCGGGCTGTTGCCAGCCTGTTTTATCGCTTTTTCAAGAAAAATGTGCCTTGAACACATCAATCGAACCGCGAAACCCTTCTTCAAAATTACCATTACCCGGATGATAAACACTCTCAAAGGAAATCACCCCGTCATAGGGAAGTTCTTTCAGGCCTTGTGCAATCGGGGCAAACATATCTGCCAATTGCCCCTTGCCCATCGGGCGAACCTCAAGCGTCGCCTTGGGGGTATCAACCTGAACATCCTTGATATGAATGTGGCCCAAATAGCCATCCTTTGCAGTTTCAAATCCATCTGGCCAAGCCTGTTCATGACACCAGCAATTATTAGCCGGATCCCATAATATTTTCAAAACATCTTTGGCATCGAGTGCATCTATCAATTTAACTGCGGTATAATTGGAATTCACCATTGTTCCATTGCCTGTTTCCACTACCAATGTCAGCCCTTCTTTTCTGGCCAGCTCAACAGCAGGGGCAATCAGAGGCGGCAAGCTGTCCCATGCGCCTTTGGCAACATTCCATTGTTCTGCCCCGTTTCGCCCCCATAAAATCTGTTCCTTTTTCGAGGTCATAATCCGCACCAGAGGGGAGGTCAAATCATGAGCCATTTCCATCACCCGTTTCAGCGCATCCATATGGCGGGTATGGTCAATATCGCCTGGCCGATTGGCCGTGGTCAGGCCAGCAAAAATATGCCGCGATAGACAGGAAACAGGTTTATTATATTTATCCAGCAGCGCTTTGATCTTAGCCATCTGGCTGGCATCATGGTCGCCAATTTCATGTTCCCAGATAAATTGCAGTTCAGCATATTCCAGCCCGAACTCATCCATTACTTTCAGGCTATGTTCTAAATCCCTGCTGATACCATCGCAAATCACACCCAGTTTCATAATGATCTCTCCTCTGGTTGCACCTTTATCGATGCAATTCTGCCCCGACAATTTCTTCTAGCACACGTGTTACAACCCAATTATCGCCTTGCGGATATTTTGACTTGCCGGCATGAAAAAGCTGCATGGCGGTAGAGGCTGTATGTAACGGCACGCCCAGCTGTTCTGCCATGGAAAGGCAAATGGTTAAATCCTTGTGCATGGTGGCAATATGGCTGCCTGTGCCTTCGAATTTTCGGTCAATAATATTTTCAAGGGCTGTGCGCGCAACCCCGCAGCCTGCCCCGGAAGTCGAGACTACATTGAATAATGTCTCGCCCTTGATGCCCGCTTTGGCTGCCAGCGATGCCGCCTCAAAGACAGAGGAAAAAACAGACCCGATAATCGATTGCAAACAGGCCTTGACCATCTGCCCTTTCGGGGCAGCATCCCCAACAATATGAATAGTAGAAGAGACCGCCTCCATAATTTCACGGCAAGAAGTCAGGGCGTCATCTGAACCGGCTGCCATCATCGTCAGACTGCCGGATTGCGCCCCGGGAAAACCGCCACTTACCGGACTGTCGATCAAATGGACAGCAGAGCGGGCCAGTTTATGTGCAATTTGTTCTGCCTCGGCGGGTTTTATTGTGGCGGTCAGAATAATAGATGCCCCTTGCGGCATATGCGCTGCCAGCCCGGCCTCGCCCAGAATGACCGCCTCTGCCTGTGCCCCCGTCATTACCATCACAAAGACAGCCTGTGCACCTTCTCCCACCTCAGCCAGAGATTTGGCCGGCATACCGCCTGCCTCTGTAAAGGCTTGCATACGCTTTTTATCCAAATCCAGACCGCAAACCTCAAAGCCGTTAGCCATCAGATTTTTTGCAATGCCGCTGCCCATATCGCCAATACCTACAATGCCAACTTTTGTCATTTTGCCGCTCCTTTTTTGCCAGGATGAAAAAAAGCCTGTTTCTATAACAAACGAAAAAAAAGACAGCTTCAATAGAAAAGGGCAGATATCGCTAGTTTATTGGTAATTGACATCCTGTTTCCAATAGAGGCATTTTGAGCAAAGATTTTTTGGGGGAGTTTGGCGTATGAATTTATTTACCCGCCTTGAGGCACACTATCGGGCTGGCAAAACCATCCCTATCGCAATGATTGGCGCGGGCAAATTTGCCACCATGTTTTTAGCCCAGCTGCGTAAACTACCCGCAATCCACCTGGCCTGTCTGGTTGATCTCTATCCAGAAAATGCCAAAAAAAACCTGACACTGGCAGGCTGGCCGGATGAAGATTTTTCAGCCAGCACTATTGATGACGCTCTGACAGGCAAAACCATTTGCGTCAGCGATGATTGGCAAGGGGCGATAAACCACCCCGGGATTGAGATCATTATCGAGGTTACTGGCGATCCGCTGGCAGCGGTAGAACATATCAGCGCGGCCTTTGCCGCCAAAAAACACGTTATTAATGTCACGGTTGAAGCCGATGCTTTTTGCGGGGCAGGGCTGGCCGCTGCTGCCCGGCAAGCCGGGGTGATCTATTCTATGGCCTATGGCGACCAACCTGCCCTTGCAGCTGATCTGACCGATTGGGCAAGGGCCTGCGGCTTTCAGGTTATGGCTGCTGGCCGGGGACATAAATGGATGCCCCATTATCGCCACTCCACCCCGGATACGGTATGGGATCATTGGGGGTTGACTGCGGAGCAAGCGGCACGCGGCAAGCTGAACCCGAAAATGTTCAATGCCTTTTTGGACGGCTCTAAACCGGCCATTGAATCAGCAGCGATTGCCAATGCCTGTATGCTAAAAGCACCGAAAGAAGGGCTGGCCTTCCCGCCAGGAGCCATCGAGGACATTCCGCAATTAATGCGTCCAAAAGAAATAGGCGGCATTTTGGAAAATAGCGGCATGGTCGAGGTCGTATCCTGCCTGACAAAAGACGGCCAGCCTATCGCTAATGATATTCGCAAAGGGGTATGGGTCGCCATCGAGGCAGATAGCGAATATATGAAAAATTGTTTTGAAGAATATAGCGTGACCACCGATGATACTGGCCGCTATATGGCTGCCCATAAAAAATGGCATATGATCGGGCTGGAACTGGCCATATCGGTGGCCAGCATTGGTTTGCGCGGTGAGCCAACCGGCTATGCACGGGTTTTTAATGCCGATGTGGTCGCTGTTGCCAAATCGCATTTGCGCGCTGGAACAATTCTGGATGGGGAAGGCGGGGCAACCATTTATGGCGGTTTGCGCCCGGCACATATAAGCGTAAAAGAAGGCTATTTGCCTCTGGGTTTGGCCAATCATGCAAAGCTGAAAACAGATATCGTGCCGGATAAGATACTCACTTTTGACGATGTAGAGATAGACAGGACAAGCAAAGCCTTTGCCATGCGCAGCGCTACCCAAAGTCTGCTGGGTGCCCCGCCACTGGTCTGGCCAGCCCCTTAATACGTAAAAAACACTGTCAGACAAGCTGGCAATAATCAGAAATAGAACACAGGATCAATTTATCTGTTATGGATAGTGTTATGCACGAGGATGAAAGCAGAAATCTGCGTCATACGCTTGGCCGATTTGTGACGGGCGTGGCGGTTGTCACCACCCGGACAGAAGCCATGCCAACAGGGCTGACCATTAATTCCTTTAGCTCTGTTTCGCTTGACCCGCCTCTGATTTTATGGAGCTTGAGCCGTGATTCTGCCCGCCTGGAGGTGTTTCAGCAGGCCGAATATTTTGCGGTGAATGTTCTGGCAGGCGACCAGATAGATCTATGCCGACATTTTTCATCCACGAAAGAGAATCTCTTTACAGATATTGGCTGGCAGCCTTCCAAACATGGCCAGCCCATCTTGGATGGGGTGGTGGCCAGTCTGGAATGCCAGACATGGAAAGTCTATGAGGGCGGCGATCATATTATCATTATCGGCCAGGTTCTTGGCCATAACCATCACGATAAAGCACCGCTTATCTTTGCTAATGGCCGGCTCACCGCCCTTTAATACTAAAGGCGGCAAGCGTGCATTTTTAGCTTTTTCTTACAGACCGGTTTCAATCAGCGTTACACCGGTTGTCTTGCGGCCGGTTAGCGCACGAAACGCCTCGGCTGTATCGGCCAGGTCATAACGCTGGTTAACCGAAACTTTCAATTTGCCTGACCCCAGCATGGCAAACAGATTATTAGCGCTTTCGCTAAGCTGGGCATTGGTGGCGATATAGGTAGCCAATGTCGGACGCTGGGCATAGAGCGATCCATTGCTGGCCAGATCGCCCAGTTTGAAATCCTTTATCATGCCGCTGGATTGCCCAAAGGCAATAAAATACCCGCAATTTTGCAAGACTTGAAGCGAGCCGGGATAGGTATCTTTGCCCACCGAATCATAGACCGCACGCACGCCCTTGCCGCTGGTGATATCCTTGACCACCTCGACAAAATTTTCTTCGCTATAATTTATTACATGATCATAGCCTGCCTCTTTGGCCTGGGCACATTTTTCTGCAGAACCGGCTGTCCCGATAGATTCAACACCTATCGCCCGCAGCCATTGACCTGCCAGCAGCCCTACCCCGCCGGCCGCTGCATGGAACAGCACCTTATCGCCAGCCTTCAATGGCACAGAACGGTTCAGCAAATATTCTACGGTCATCCCTTTCAGCATGGATGCAGCGGCCATATCATCTGAAATTTCCTCTGGCAGATGTACCAGGCGATCAGCTGCAATCACACGCTCTTCGGCAAATGCGCCAACGGCCATGGGATAGCCAACCCTGTCCCCTTCTTTGAAGCCGTTTACGCCATCACCCACTGCCAATACCCGGCCTGCTCCTTCATTGCCGGGAACAAATACATCTTTTTCCGGGAAAGGATAAACACCCGATGTTTGATAGACATCCAGAAAATTCAGCCCCATTTTTGTCTGGGATACCACCACCTGACCGGCTGCCGGATTAGGTGTAGGACGCTCACGCAATTGCAAGACATCTGCATTCCCCGGTGTTTCTGCACAAATGAAACGTCCCATATTTTTCTCTCCTTAAAAATAAAATCTGTAATATTTGATAAAATGGATCTGTTTTAATAATAGGCCAGCTTTGTCAATTGTCATGTTGTTTTTAACTTGTCAGTTGCGGCCATCTTTAGGACAGTATTATTCTAACAGTCTGTTTTTTTATAGCTGTCTATTTTGTGAGAGCAAAACTTATGAATTCCAGTAGTCATCGTGCCGCTGCCTTGCAGCCCAGCCTGATAAGAGAAGTTGCCGAATCCGCCATGGGCAGGGCAGATGTTATTGGGCTCTGGTTTGGCGAGGGGCGATGGCCTACCTCTGAAATTGCAGTCACCGCTGCCCAGAACGCACTGGCAAAGGGCGACCATTTCTATCAGCCTAATAGCGGCAAACCGGCTTTGCGTGCCAGCTTGCAAAATTATATGAACCGGCTCTACGGGCTGGATTTATCCCTATCGGCTATCACGGTGACAGGATCGGGTATGCAGGCGATGATGCTGGCCGCACAAGCCCTGACCGATCCGGGGGATAAAATTGTTGTGGTTGGCCCTGCCTGGCCGAACCTGTCTGAAAGTTTTAAAATCGCTGGCGGGGATATCCATATTGTTCCGTTACAGGCAATGAATGGCCGCTGGCATCTGAATATGGACAGGCTGATAGACAGCCTGACCCCGGACACCAAGGCGGTGCTGGTCAATTCGCCCAATAATCCGACAGGCTGGGTGATGGACAAAGCAGATCAGTTGCAGCTTCTTTCCCATTGCCGAAAACATGGCATCTGGATCATTTCAGATGACGTCTATTCCAGATTATATCAATTTGCCGATGCTGCCCCCAATATGATGAGCTGCGGCCACCGCGAAGACAGAATTATTTCGGTAAATAGTTTTTCTAAAGCCTGGTCAATGACAGGCTGGCGGCTGGGCTGGCTGGCTGGCCCGCCCGAGCTGGAACCTATCTTTGCCCAGCTTACCGAATATAATATGTCTTGCAGTTCAGGCTTTGTACAGGAAGCCGGCAAGGCCATGATAGAACAGGGCGAGGGCGAGGTGCGCCAACTGCAAGAAAGGCTGGCACAAAGCTATCAGCTGATTAAAACCCGTCTGCAAGCCATAGAGGATGTCAAATTTATCGATCCCGATGGCGCATTTTACAGTTTTTTTTCGATTGACGGCCTGACTAATTCGGTCGGTTTTTGCAAAGCCCTTATTCAGACAGCCGGTGTGGGTCTTGCCCCTGGCCTGGCCTTTGGGGCGCAGGCAGAAGGCTATGTCCGCCTATGCTATGCCCAGGATATTGCCCTGTTGGAAGAAGCCTTTGACCGCTTTGAAAAAGGCTATAGGCAAGCCATCAAATCCAGCCATTAGAGGCAAAAAATAGCAAGAATAGTTTTAAAAAAATAAAAGAATGGAGCCTGATATGCGCATAAATCAAGATGAGATTACCAACTGGCTGGATGCCCTTTTTACCGCCGCAGGCTGTCCAAAAGAAGAAGCAAAATTAATCGCATCCCATTTGGTAGATGCCGATGCGTCCGGCCATCCCAGCCACGGAATTGTGCGTGTTCCGCGCTATATGGAATATATTAAAGAAGGTACGGTGCGCCCGGTTTGTGCCATTAAAACGCTGATGTCCTCTGGCAGTCTGCGCCTGATAGACGGGCAATATAGCTTTGGCCAGGTATTGGGCCATCATGTGGTGGCACAGGCAAAAGAAATGGTCGCCAGCCAGGGTCTGGCACTTATCGGGTTGCGCAATGCCGGCCATTTGGGACGGATTGGCGGCTGGGCAGAACTGCTGGCAGATGCCGGGCTGACCTCGCTGCATTTTGTCACGGTTGCAGGGTCACGAATTGTTGCCCCCTTTGGCGGGCGAGAGGCACGCATCTCTACCGCCCCGATTGCGATAGGTGTGCCAAGTGCCGATGGCCAACATTTCATTCTGGATTTTGCCACCAGCCGGGTCGCCGAAGGCAAAATTCTGGTCAGCCAGAAAACCGGCACAAAATTACCCTTTGATGCGATGGTAGATAGCAAGGGCGAGGATTCTGACCAGCCTGTGACCATCTATGGAGAGAGCGCGACCAGTAATGTGCCTAATCCGCGAGCGGGCGAAGGGGCTATCCAGACCTTTGGCCAGCATAAGGGATCGGGGCTGGGCCTGGCGTGCGAGCTGCTGGCAGGGGCGTTGACAGGAGCAGGAACAAACGCCCATGAGCGTCCCTTTTGCAACGGAATGTTATCGCTGGTGTTCAAAGCAGAAGATTTCGATACAGAAAATACCATGCAGCAGGAAGTGGCCGATTTTATTGCCTCTATTCGCACCTGTCCGCCACGCCAGGATGGACGCGATGTACTGATCCCGGGTGATCCGGAACGTGCCAAACGCGCAGAAGTTAAGGCAAATGGCGTGGATTTGAGCCAAACAATCTGTGACCAGCTCAAACAGATTTCAGATGATCTGTCTGTGCCTGTTCCTGCCAGCATCGGCTAGAAAGAGGTGTGGCGTTAAACGCGTTTCAGGTTCTGGATTTTTCGAAAGCTGCCCATGCCGCTTCAAAGGCTGCAAAATCAAAACCGGGCTTTTTTGCAGCCGTCAGAATAATCGATTCGCTTTTATGCAGCTGGTCAAGGGCTGTTATCATCTTATCCTGAATATCGCCTGGAATAACACAGGCCCCATGCCGGTCAGCATGGACAAGATCGCCCGGGCGCACCTGCATCCCATAGACCTCAACCGGGCAATCATATTCCAGCAAATGTACAAAGCCGTGGCTGGGCCCGATAGCACCTGCCAGCAAGGGAAAGCCAGACGGGATATCGCCCAGATCGCGCACCACGCCATTGGTGACCACCCCTTCAAGGCCAAATCCTTTATGGATATTTGTATTGATCTCGCCCCAGAACGCCCCGCAGGCTTCTTGCTGGTCAGCATCCTCAATAACCACCAGACCCGGCCGCGCACCTTCTGCCACATATTTATAATATCCCATCCGTCGCTCTTTCAGGGTCTCGGGGCTATCTTCCGGCGCATTTTTGCCTCTGATTTTGGCCGTAAGGGCATAGCCAACTATGGCCGGGGCATCCGGCTCTGTCATCACCATCTGGCGGTGGGTAAAATTGGAAAAGCCTCTCTTGTTCTGGGCAACCTCTATCGCATTACAAATGGTTGGTGTATCTACCGCTCTTAGCCGTGCAAATAATTCTGTAGTATTTGTCATTTAACCCTGCCTTTTTATCTATTCTGCGGTCCAGCCGCCATCCACCAGCAAGCTGGTACCAGTAATCATCGCCGCAGCATCCGAGGCCAAAAACACCACGCTGCCCATGATATCTTCTACTTCAGCCACTCTGCCAAGCTTTATCTTATTCATAATCCAGGCCCGTTTTTCGGGATCATCAAAAGTGGACTGGGTCAGGGCAGTGCGGACAAAAGTAGGGCATACTGTATTAATCCGCACCCCATATTGCCCCCATTCAATCGCCATGGCCCTGGTAAAACCTTCCACGCCAAATTTCGAGGCACAATAAACAGAGCGTTCAACCCCCCCGACATGAGCCATTTGCGAGGAGATATTAATAATAGACCCACCTGTACCAGCCGCGATCATTTGCCGGGCGATGGTTTGCGATAAAAAATACGCCCCGCGCAGATTAACCCCCATCACCGCGTCAAAATTTGCCAGCTCGGTATCCAGAGCCGGGCTATGTTTGGCAATGCCGGCAGAATTAACCAGAATATCAAAATTTCCAAGCCCGACCAGTACCTGTTGCATCTGGGCAATATCGGCCACATCCATCACCACCGCACTGGCCGAAAAACCTTTTGACAAGGCCGCCTCAACAAACCCGTCCAGCTTGTCTTTGGAACGCGCGGCTACCACAACTTCTGCACCATATTCTGCGAGTGCAGCTGCACAACCAAGCCCGATGCCGGAAGAAGCCCCGGCAATCAGTGCGCGCTTGCCATCCAAACGAAAGGCTGGGGTTTTGGGAAGTTCCATTTATCCTCACTCCTTAAAAATGATTTTTCTCTGTGCCGCCTTGTTAACCAGATAGGCTATTCAGCCGCTGCGCCATAAGGGACATTCTGGCCGCCATAGCGACGTACCCGCACATTACATTGTTCGGCATGACCAACAAAACCTTCGAGCATACACAAACGCGAGCCATAGGCCCCTATCATGGCAGCCGCCTCATCTGTCATCACTTTTTGATAGCTATGGGTTTTCAAAAATTTGCCGACCCATAAACCGCCTGTATACCGGCCAGCCTTTTTTGTCGGCAGGGTGTGATTTGTGCCAATAACCTTATCGCCATTTGCCACATTGGTACGCGCGCCTAAAAATAACGCGCCATAACAGGTCATGTTTTCCAAAAACCAGTCATCCCTGTCTGTCATCACCTGAACGTGTTCCGAGGCTATATCATCTGCAACCTGCAACATTTCATCATAGCTGTCACAAACAATCACCTCGCCATAATCGCGCCAGCTTACCGATGCGGTATCTGCGGTTGGCAAAATCGCCAGAAGACGATCAATTTCGCGTAAAGTATCACGTGCCAATGTCTCGGAATTGGTCAGCAAAACGGCGGGCGAATTATATCCATGCTCTGCCTGTCCCAACAGGTCTGTTGCACAGATTTCTGCATCCACGCTTTCATCGGCAATTACCATTGTTTCCGTGGGGCCTGCAAATAAATCAATGCCCACCCGGCCATAAAGCTGGCGTTTGGCTTCGGCCACATAGGCATTGCCTGGCCCGACCAACATATGTACCGGCTCAATCGTCTGTGTCCCCACAGCCATTGCCCCAACTGCCTGTATACCACCCAGCACATAAATTTCATGCGCCCCGCCCAAATACATGGCCGCAATAACCGCAGGATTAGGCGCGCCCTTAAAGGGCGGGGTAGCTGCCACAATACGCGGCACACCGGCCACCGAAGCTGTCGCTACCGACATATGGGCAGAGGCCACCATCGGAAACTTGCCGCCCGGCACATAACAGCCCACCGATTGTACCGGAATATTTTTATGCCCCAAAATAACGCCTGGCAGGGTTTCTACCTCGACATCCAGCATACTATCGCGCTGTATCTGGGCAAAATTTCTGACCTGTTCCTGAGCAAATTTTAAATCGTCCATATCGCGCGTCGATACGCGTGCCATCAGCGCGTCAATTTCGCTTTGTGACAGCCGAAAGGCAGGCGGGCTATAATTATCAAATTTTTCTGACAGGCGGCGCACCGCAACATCGCCCTCTGTTTCGATAGAGGCCAGAATTTGTTCTACATTTTTTCTGACCTCTGCATCGTCTTCTGCCCGCGCTGTTTGTGTCTTGCCTTCTTTTAGATAGCGAATTGCCATATTACCCTCATTGCCAGATATTTATTTTACGTATGTTTGGTCTCCCTCATTTTAGTGTAATCTTTCTAAAAGAGGTTAAAACCCTTTTCTTGCACCGATCGGCAATTTCCTGTCTGTTAAAAAATTTTTGCCAGTTTGGCAGCCAGCTCCTCTGCCTGTTTGGCAACCGATCCCGCCCCCACCTCATCGCCCAGACAAGAGGCGGTCATCGCCCCGATCGCAAAAAGATTATTCTGCGGGTCATAGGCGCTATCCATGACGCCAAGGCAGGTGGAAATGCGCAGGCTTTTTCCTGTCCTGTCAGGCGCTGCCAGCCTGTCTGCCAGCATCTGCTGAACCAGCCTGTCCGGGGCCGGGCCGGTACAATTTACCGCCCTGTCTGCCAGATATTCCCGGCCGTCTTGCAGGATAAGGCAAAGCTGGCTGTCCTGTTTTTTTATCTGGCGGACACGCCCTTTTATAAGTCTAAGCCGGCCAGTAGCACGCAATGTCTCGGCGGCATCAAAATTTTGCGGAGCAGAACGAAATCTGGCCAATTGCCACCAATGGCCAACTTGGCGCATCAGCCGGTTCTGTTCTTCATCTTCCAGCTGTTGCCAGACACTGTTGATATGGATGCGTAAGGCTTCAAAACGCGATTGCCAGCTTGTCTGTGTCCAGTCCCGCGTCCCAAGAGAATGTTTCATAAATCGAAAAAACTGGCTGGCAGTGGTGATGTTATCCGGCCAGATAACAGGCGGCTCTGTTTGCCAGTCTGTTTGTTTTGGCGGCAGGATGCCATGCGGTAAAACCACCTCTATCTGGCCGATATGCCCTTGCCGGGCAAGGCTGTAAATTCCATCCATTGCGGTTAGCCCGCCGCCGATAAAAGCGACCTTATCTGTTTTGGCGATTTCACCCAGCCATTGGCCAGACCAGGGGTTTTCCACCAGCCTGTCTGCTGGCAGGTCGCTTGCCAACTGGCATGGCCAGCGCGGCGGCGAATTGCCTGTTGCCAGAACCAGGGCTTTTGTTGTGAGTTTTTGCCCTGTGGCCAGTACCAGCTGCCAGATATTATCTGTCTTATCTGCAGAGATAACCTCATTTGAAACCAGGTTTAACCTGTCAAATCCGGATAGCTGATGGCGAAGAACAGACAGATATCTGCCAAAATCCTTGCGCCGATAAAACGCCCCTTGCGGATTATGGGCAGCTGTATCATCAATTTCTGTTTCTGCCCATCTGCGAAAATCTGTTGGCCTATCGGAAAAAATACGCATGATCTGGGCGCGCACATTCAGCCTGAAATCCGGGTGGCTGCAGCCATAAGCCGCGCCATATCCAAAGGGCTCTGGCCCGATAATGGTGATATCTGATGCGCGCTCAGGCTGATCCCGCAACAAATGGGCAGCCAGACAAAAGCTGGCGAAGCCGCTGCCAACAATCACCAGCGGGCAGATAGAATTTTCTGAAAATGCGGCTGGCACGGTAGCGTGCCTCCCCTTAACAAACGAGTAAGCGCTTTACGCCTCTACTGGGCCGCCCTGTTCTTTCCAGGCGCTAAACCCCCCTACATTGGAGACATTCTGATAGCCCATATCAATAAGAGTTTTTCCTGCCAGCGCAGCTTGCCCGCCTGCGGCACATATTAAAATCACCTCTGCATCCTTTTGCATGGCAGGCTGATGAAACTGAGTATTGGAATCAGCGGCAAATTCGATAAAGCCACGCGGAATACGCAAGGCACCTGCGACCGTCCCTGTCTTGGCAATATCCATCCCGTCGCGCACATCCACAATGACGACATTGGCCTGGCCATGACGGGCAATGCCGGCATCGGTTTCAATTCTGGGGACTATGGCGTTGGCTTCGGCCAGAAAATCCTGTGCGGTTTTAGACATACTCTTTTCCTCATTTTTCAGTAAATTAAAATAGCGTTCAAAAAGTATCTGCTCAGGCGACAGGGCTTGTCAAAAGATTTTACGCCCTGTCTGCAGATGGGCTGGATGTGGCGACATAGACCCCGATAGTTGCGGTGACAAGACCGATAATATCCAAGCGGGTTAATAGCTCGCCCAAAAACAGATATCCCATTACCGCAGAGACAGGCGGCACCAGAAAAAACAATGTAGCGGTGCGGCTGGCCGACCCTATTTTGATCAGATACATCAAAATCGTAAATGCCCCGAAAGAAACCGCCAGAATTTGCCAGCCCATCGCATAGATAAAAGCAGGGGTGAAATGAATAAAGGGTGTTTCCACAAAAACCATCACCAGCAGATGAAACAGACAGGCCGCCAGAGCCTGATAAAAATTGGAGACAGATAAAGGCAGCCTGCCGCTTAGCTTTTTCTGCCAGAGCGTGCCAGCGGTTACCGCCAGTAATCCTGTCATGGCCGATAAAAACGCTATCAGCGGAAAACCTGTTCCTATATCCAGCCCCAGCACCATTGCCGCCCCGCCAAAGCCAAGTGCAATACCCAGCCATTGCCGCCATGTAACCTTTTCGCCCAGAACAGGACCTGCCAGCGCCCCTGTCAGGACAGGTTGCAAGGATACTAGCAAGGCGGCCATGCCCGCTGGCATCCCCCTGGATATCGCAAAAAACACCCCGCCCAGATAAAAACCGTGAAATAAAATACCGGTTGCCCCGGCTTCGAGAATATCAACAAATCTATGTCGTACCCAATCGCGCATTAACAGAGCAAAAGCCAAAAACCCCAGCGAAACCAGCGCAAATCTAAATCCCAATGCGGCAAAGGGGCTGGCACTTGTGACAATTACCTTGCTGGTAATAAAAGCAGAGGCCCATAACACCACAAACAACAAAGGAAATGTCCGCACCATTATATCTAGCCTTTCAGTGCTAGACCGTTTCATACAGGTCAACAGCTGTATCGGTTTGTGTGACTGTCAGCCGACCGGTTGTTACCAGATGGGTAAGATGGGCACGTGATTCGCCAGAGGCAAAATATAATTCATGATCGCCAAAAGACCGCCCGAATAGCACATCCATCGCAGACGCCACGGTCAGAGGCTGGGTTTTGGCCGCCTCTTCAAGCTGGTTGAGGCGCATATGATGATGATCTATTAGCGCAGCTGCGCGTTTTCCGCCTTCGCAAAAAGGCCAGTCATGCCCTGGGAAGATAGACATATCTGCTGGCAAAGCGGTCATCTCCTGAAGATAGGTAAAATAATGCGATAGCAAATCCAGATCCGGATTGCGAATATCGGCTGAAATATTGGGCGAGATGCGCGGCAACAAAAAATCAACGCTTAAAAACAAATTACGTTCAGCGTCCATCAAACTGATTTGGGCATCTGAATGGCCTGTATCTATTCGCGCTTCCCAAACCCCGGAACGGGTTTTAATTTTATCGCCTGCCTTCATTTCCCGGAAGTTTGGTATGGGGCTGGCATTTGCCCGAAAACGGCTGCCATTTGTCGCAACGCGCTGAACCGTTTCAGACGGCAAATCATAACGCTGATAGGTGCGCGCCATAATAGACCCGAATTCCTCTGGCGAGAGATTATATAGCCAATGCCCGTGTTTTGCTTCTTCATCCGACGCATAGGCAGGCGCACCGGTAATCGCTGATAACGACCCGGCATAGCCGATATGATCGACATGATGATGAGTGACAAGAATAGAAGATACGCGCTGATGGGCAAGCGGGCCTGAAAGCAGCACCTGCCAGTGATCAGCTGTTGCCTTGTCATTCACCCCTGTATCGATAAGACACCACCCATCAGGCGTATCCAGAACATAGAGATTGATATGATTAAGCCGGAAAGGTAGCACAAAGCGTGCCCAATATAAATCATCCGCAAGCTGGGTGAGTGTACCATATTCTGGTACTGGAATATCAAGCGGCTTCATCTACCCCTCCTGGACTGGATAAGCTGGTGAAATGATTAGCTAAGAGTGATTTTTATTTCGCCAATCCCCTCAACGCCTCCTTCCAGCACATCGCCGGAAGTCACCGCACCCACACCGGCAGGCGTGCCAGTCATAATCAAATCCCCTGCCTTCAGGGTGACGGACTGGCTGCAAAAGGCAATAATATCGCGAACATTCCAGATCATATCATTTAAATCTGCGTCCTGGCGCATTTCGCCATTCACACTCAGCCAAATCCTCCCGCTATCCAGCCCTTGCTGGGCTTGCGGCAAGGCAGAAAGCGGATGAAAGCTGGTCATCGGGGCAGAATTGTCAAAGGCTTTGCCCCAGCACCATGGCCGGCCTTTTTCGCGGTGGGCAATTTGCTGATCGCGGCGGGTGAGATCAATCCCGACACCCGCACCCCAGACGTGATCCATCGCCGCATCAGCAGAAATATTTGCCCCATCCTTGCCAATAGCCAGCACCATTTCAATTTCATGATGCAGGTCATTGGTAATCGGCGGATAGGGAATGGTAGCCCCATTTTCTGCAATAGCATCTGCCGGCTTGGTAAAGAAAAAAGGGGGCTCTTTATCGCTAAAGCCCATTTCCTTTGCATGTTCGCCATAATTTCGGCCAACGCAGAAAATACGCCTCACAGGAAAATAGCTGTCTGAACCAGCGACCGGAACGGCCGCTTGCGGATTTGGTGTGATCACATAATTCGTCATAATATGCCCTTATCTTTTTTTGATTTTAAAGCAAAGCATTTGCGTTTTATGCCCAACCGGATGCAAGGGCATGAAAAAAAGCTTTGCTGGAAAATGAACAATCCCTGCTTTTATATCAACCACATAAACCAGCTGGCCGACAACTAAATTTTTGCATTTTTGCGTCTAACACTTTGGTCTTTGCTGTCCTGCGGAAAAGGCTGCCACAATACCTGCAGCAATAATCAGCCCCATACCTGCAACCTCGCCCATACCAAAAACACTGCCCCATAACAGCCATCCCGCCACCCCGGCTGAAATAAGATAGCTATATTCAAAAATGCTCATATAGCTGGTTTCCGCCATCTGATAGGCTTTGGTGATCATAAAAATCCCTGTCACAGATAACAGGGTCATCACCGCAATCCAGCCAAGAACAGACGCAGTTGGCCATATCAGACCGCGCAATAGAAAACTCGTCTCATCCTGGCCCTGAATACCCAGAAAATCGATAATAGAGGCCCCGAACAAACCGATGACCCCGATCATGACAAAATAGGCAAGCGAGAGCGTATAGGGGCTTTCGGTGGCACAATATCGGCGGGTAATCAGGCTGGCACCGGCATAAAACGCCCCTGCCAGAATCGGCAGGAGCTGTAATAAATGAAAGCTTTGGGCATCGGGGCGCAACACTAAAAACACGCCAAGACTGCCGCAGATGACCGCCACTATACGCCGCCATCCCGGACGCACCCCAAAGAAAAGAAAGGAGAATAACAGAACAAAGACAGGCGAAGTAAATAGCCCTGCCCCTGCCAGTGCGACGGGCAGAAAGGACAGAACAGAAAAGAACAATGTCATCGACAGGGACAGGCATAAAGTGCGCCAGAAAACCGGCTGCCAATTTATCGGCGCAAGTTGAAAATGCAAAAAAGGACGAAGGCATAAAAATATCGCTGTCGACATGGCAGAGCGCAAAAAATGATATTGCCCCAACCCAACCTGATCAGAAACAAGGCGCACCAGATTATCCGATAATCCCATTATTGATATCCCGCATATCAAGAAAAAGGCAGCCATAAGATAGGCCGGCAAGCTGGCGATAAATATCGATAGGCGAGTAAACATAAACCCTGTTCTATAGCTGAGTTTACAAAAAGAGGAAAGAGGCGAGGTGCGCTAGCTGCCACCGCCGGCATAAGGAGCTGAGACCGCTGTTGTCATCCAGACAATATCTGCTTCATCTGTATCATCTGCCAGGCTGGGGGAAAGCCTGGCAGGCAGGGTGCGCAAAGACCAGATATAGCCATAGGCCGCGCCATCGCGCGCCCGAATAGTGATCACAAATCGCGCCCTGTTTTCAGATAGCACCCGGTCATTGATGACATAATCGCGCAGCCCGATAAGCGGGGCATAGGCTGGCAAATCAAAGAGCCGGGAAAAACGGGTAATCGGCCCTGTCACTTTACGATTATCGGGATGGGCAAATCGCCAGACCTGTTCTATACCGGCCGGCCGATCATCGCCTGCCGCTTGCAAGCCCAGCAATTGAATTTCTACCACCTCTTCAGCAGACAGCCTGGAAGAGGGTTTGATAAATTCATCTGCCTGACCCAAAACAGGCAAAAACAGAGTAATACATAGCAATAGGCGGTAAATATTTTTCATATTGCTGATACGCCGGCAATCGCTATCCAGATGATGGGCGTCTTTATCACCAAAAATAAGATTTTTAAAAAATATCCTAGCTTTCTTTTTTACGCAACCGAATGCCCGCAGCCCTGGTGATATACAAGCTGATTAAAATCACTGCCATCGCCAGCATGGTCATAGGCGTTATTTCCTCATCCAGCAGAAAAAAGCCGATGAGCAGCGCGACAACCGGGATCAGATAACCGACATTTGCCATAAAACCTGCCCCTGCCCGTTCAATCAAAATATAGCGCAAAGAAAAGGCAAAAGCGGTCGAGATGACTGCCAGCCATAATAACGCGCCCCATACAGGCAACGGCCAGTCTTGCGGGGTTGGCGCTTCCAGCCATAATGCTGCCGGCACGCTTATCACCGCAGAGATTAGCAAGCTGCTGGCAGCCAGCTGTACCGGGGTTAACAGGCTACGCCCGCGTACCATCAAATTACCGGCTGCATAACATCCAAACGCCACAATCAGAGCCAATTGCCCCGGAATGGAACTGGTGCCCAGCTTGGCCAGCCCATCTTGCATCAGCAACACAATTCCTATCAGCCCTATCAGCACCCCAAGCAATCTGCCTTTGGTCATCAGCTCATCGCGGGTGATAAAATGCGCCCCAAGCACTGTTACCAATGGGCCTGCCCCATTTAACAGGCCAGCAACCGCACTATCGACAGTTTGTTCTGCCCAGCTGATAAGGAAAAAGGGAAGTAATGTGCCGATAATGGCAATCGCTAGCAGCCGGCGATAAGGAAGGCGGGCATAATCCAGCTTTAACCCGCCTGAAAATGCAAGAAACAGCCATAAAGCCAGAAACCCTATCAGGGTGCGTGCTGCCACTAGGCTGAACGGGCCGGTACTGTCAACCGCAATTTTTATCGCCCCGAAAGCTGATCCCCAGATAACAGCAAGTAAAAGCAATATCACAAAATCCAGTGGCTTTGGACGGATAAAATCATGGCCCATATCACATTATCCATTTTTCCTGAGGGTTAGCATTTTGGCAAAAAACCGGAAAATTACAGCCATAGGGTGCTGAGTGTTACCAATAGAGCGCCCAGCCATGCCCCCCAGGCCGGGCATTTTCCTGTCTTATACCACACAAAGGGCAATATCATTACAGGGCTCATGGAAGATAAGATGGCTACTTGCGCGACCGCCCCTGTTTCCAATGCCTTTAGCAATAAAAAGGCTCCGAAGCTGAGGCCAAAAAATCCATTTGCCAGAATCAAAAAAGACATTTTGAGATCGGGAAACAGGGGATGGTCTGATTTTTTTCTGTCAAAGGGCCAGCTGATCCAAAAGAGTAATCCGGCAATAGATACCCGTATCAGCCCAACCAGTAACGGGTCGGCCCCGGCGGCCATAACAGGGCGCAAAATTAGCACCCCAACAGCCTGGCCGGTGGCGGCAAACAGACCGGCTGCCAGCCCTATCCACAAGGGCGGGGTAATCGCCTCCCAGATATGAAGCAGATCGCGCCGCTTGCCATAGATAATTGCAAAACAAATACCGGCAAAGCCGATCAAAATAGCCAGAATTTGCAATAGCGAGAGGATTTCTTCTAAAAATAGCCAGCTCAAAATAGCGGCAATCGGCGCATTTCCGGCAAATAAAATCGCTGTCCGTCTGGGCCCTAATCGCCGCATCGCAACAAATAAAAAATAGTCGCCCAGCACGACCCCGATAATGGCCGATGCCAGAACAGGCAGCCAGAAAACCGCTGGCAAGCGAAACTCCCCGCCTGTGATGGTAATCATTATCAGCAACAAAAAGGCAGCTGCGAGCATCCGCATACGGTTGAAATGCAGAGAGCCAAATCGCAATACAACCTGATGGCTGAACAGGCCAGCCAATGTCCAGCTAAGCGCAGCCCCAAGAGCCAAGAGATGGGATATAGCCATTAATTGGAGGCGACCTTAGCAAGTGCCTGAGACAGATCAGCCCATAAATCGCTGATATGCTCCAGCCCGACCGATAGCCGGATATGACCTTCGGTAATGGATAATGCCGCCCTGTCTTCGGGGCTGAGATTAGAATGGGTGGTACTGGCCGGATGACAGGCCAGGCTTTTTGCATCGCCCAGATTATTGGAAATATCTATCAGCTTCAGGCTATTCAGGGTTTGAAAGGCTGCCTGTCTGCCGCCTTTAACCTGAAAGGCGATAAGCGAGCCAAAGCCTTTCATCTGTTTTTGTGCCAGTTCAAATTGCGGATGGCTGGCATGGCCCGGATAGGAAATATTTTCAATGGCCGGGTGGCTGGCCAGCTTATCGGCAAGCTGGCTGGCGGTAGCCGACATCGCCTCAACACGCAGGCGCAATGTTTCCATCGATTTTACCAGCATCCAAGCATTAAACGCGCTCATCGATGCCCCTGTCTGGCGATAAAAGGGCTGAAAAACATCCTCGATAAAGGCCTTG